>NZ_CP192510.1:0-321726 GCF_050613175.1 Halomonas sp. H5 | reverse complement strand
GCTGGCCCAGCTCGTTGGTCAGGGCGCGCACGCGGCCATAGTGCAGGCCGGCGAGGACGATATCGCCCTTCTTCAGGGTACCGTTCTGGACCAGCACGGTGGCCACGGGACCGCGGCCCTTGTCGAGGCGCGATTCCACCACCACGCCCTTGCCGGGTGCTTCCGGCACGGCCTTGAGCTCGAGCACCTCGGAGACCAGCTGCACCGCCTCGATCAGGTCATCGATGCCTTCGCCGGTATGCGCGGAGACATGCACGAACTGGGTGTCGCCACCCCATTCCTCGGAGATGACGCCGTGCTGGGACAGCTCGTTCTTGACCCGGTCGGGATCGGCGCCCGACTTATCCATCTTGTTGACCGCCACCACCAGGGGCACCTCGGCGGCCTTGGCGTGCTCGATGGCCTCGATGGTCTGGGGCATGACGCCGTCGTCGGCGGCCACCACCAGGATCACCACGTCGGTGGCCTTGGCACCACGGGCACGCATGGCGGTAAAGGCCGCGTGACCCGGGGTATCCAGGAAGGTCACCCCACCATGCGCGCCTTCCACGTGGTAGGCGCCGATATGCTGGGTGATGCCGCCGGCCTCGCCGGTGGCGACCTTGGCCTTACGGATATAGTCGAGCAGCGAGGTCTTGCCGTGGTCGACGTGACCCATCACGGTGACCACCGGCGAACGGGTGATCTCCTCGCCCTCGTAGGAGATGCCGGCGAGGACCTCGGTCTCCAGCGCATCGTCCTTGACCAGCTTGGGCGTGTGACCCATTTCCTCCACCACGATGGCGGCGGTGTCCTGGTCGATGGTCTGGTTGATGGTCACCGCGGCACCCATGGTGAACATCGCCTTGATCACTTCGTTGGCCTTGATCGACATCTTGTCGGCCAGGTCGGCGACGCTGATCGACTCGGGGATCGAGACCTCGCGAACGATCGGCTGGGTGGGCTTCTGGAAGCCGTGCTTGCCGCCGCTGTCGCGACCACCGCCACGGCGGGTGCTGCGACGCTCGGCGCGCTTGGCCTTCTTGGCGCCACCGCGACGCCGCTCGTCACGATCATCGTCATCGCGCTCGTGGCGACCCTTCTTGGCGGCGGTCTTCTTGGGCGGCGCGGTACGGCGATCGGTGCGCCCCTCCTTGGGCGGCGCCGGGGGCTGGTCGCCGGCGGGCTGGCTGGTCTCCAGCTCGGGCACCGGAATCTCCGGCACCTCGACGGCCTTCTCGGCCTCCAGCTTGGCGGCGGCCTCCTGGGCGGCCTGCTCGGCGGCACGCGCCTTGGCCTCTTCCGCTTCGCGGGCCTCACGCTTGGCTTCGGCCTCGGCCATGTCACCCACCAACTGGCGGGGGCCATGATCCTGGACCTTGGGCTCCTCGGCGGGCTGCTCTTCCTCGCGCTTCACATAGGTACGCTTCTTGCGCACCTGCACCTCGATGGTCTTGCCACGCTCACCGGTCTTGATGCGACTCTTGGTCTTGCGCGTCAGGGTGATGCGATTGCGGGCACCGGCACCGGCGCCACTGCCGCCGTGGCTCTTGGTGAGGTAGTCGAGCAGGCAACGCTTGTCCTCTTCGGAGACGGCGTCGCTCTCGGACTGATGAGACAGCCCGGCTTCTTTCATCTGTTCCAGCAGGCGGGGCACATCGCGTCCCACCTTGGCTGCAAAATCTTTAACGGTCATGTCTGACATTGCGACCCTCCTGAGCCCGTGACCTGTTTACTGTTCGCTCTCGAACCATGGCGCACGGGCAGTCATGATCAGTGCCGCTGCGCGCTCTTCGTCCAACTCGTCGATGTCCGCCAGGTCGTCGACGGACTGCTCGGCCAGATCCTCCATCGTGACGATGCCCCGACTGGCCAGGATAAAGGCCAGATGCCGCTCCATGCCCTCCATCTCCAGCAGGTCATCGGCGGGCTGGGCACCATCGAGCTCCTCCTCGGAGGCAATGGCCAGGTTCAACAGCTCATCCTTGGCCCGCGCCCGCAGCTCCTCGACCAGCTCTTCATCGAGCTCCTCGATTTCGAGCATCTCTTCGGCGGGCACATAGGCGATCTCTTCCAGGGTAGTGAAGCCCTCTTCCACCAGCAGGCGGGCGAGGTCCTCGTCGATCTCCAGGTGCTGGATGAAATGCTCCACCAGGCTGTCGATCTCCTGTTCACGCTTGCCCTCGGCCTCTTCCTCGGTCATGACGTTGAGCCGCCAGCCGGTGAGTTCCGAGGCCAGGCGCACGTTCTGGCCGCTGCGGCCGATGGCCTGGGCCAGGTTGTCCTCGGCCACGGCCACATCCATGGCGCCGGACTCTTCGTCCACCAGGATGGAGGCCACGTCGGCCGGGGCCATGGCGTTGATCACCAGCTGCGCCGGGTTGTCATCCCAGAGGATGATATCGACCCGCTCGTTCTGCAGCTCGGTGGAGACCGCCTGGACCCGGGAACCACGCATGCCCACGCAGGCACCCACCGGGTCGATGCGGCGATCATTGGTCTTGACGGCGATCTTGGCCCGGGAGCCCGGATCGCGGGCGGCGCCCTTGATCTCGATGAGCTGCTCGGCGATCTCCGGCACCTCGATCTTGAACAGCTCGATGATCAGTTCCGGGCAGGTACGCGAGAGGATCAGTTGGGAGCCGCGTGCCTCCGGATCCACCTTCATCAGCACCGCGCGGACCCGCTCGTTCATGCGGTAGCGCTCGCCGGGAATCATCTCGCCGCGCGGCAGGAAGGCCTCGGCGTTATCGCCCAGGTCGACGATCAGGCCGTCGCGGGTGGTCTTCTTGACGATGCCGGAGACCAGTTCGCCCTCGCGGTCGGCGTAGAGACGCACCACCTCGGCCCGCTCCGCCTCACGCACCTTCTGTACGATCACCTGCTTGGCGGTCTGGGCGGCGATACGGCCGAAGGCGGCATTCTCGATCTTCTCTTCCACCACGTCGCCCAGGCCCAGGGGCGGATCCCGCCGCTCGGCATAGCTGAGCTTGATCTCGGCGTCGGGGTTCTCGAAATCGTCGTCGTCGAGCACCTCCCAGCGACGGAAGGTCTCGTACTCGCCAGTCACGCGGTTGATCTTGACCCGGACGCTGACTTCCTGGTCCTCGAAGCGCTTGCGGGAGGCGCTCGCCAGCGCCGCCTCCACCGCCTCGAAGATCACTTCGCGCGGCACGCCCTTTTCGTTGGAGATGGCGTCAACGACCGCCAGAATCTCTTTGCTCATGCCATAGCCTCGCCAATAAACCTGTCCTTAGTCATCGAACCGCGGCACGATGCGCGCCTGCTCGATGCTGTCGATGGGAAAGCAGTACTCCTCGCCATCGAGTTGCAACAACACCTCGTCGCCCTCGACGCCGGCCAGGAGGCCCTGAAACTTGCGCCGCCCCTCGAAGGCCAGGCGCAGCTTGAGCGCCACCGTATGTCCGCGGTAACGCGCATAATGATCGAGGGTAAAGAGAGGGCGATCCATCCCCGGGGATGACACCTCGAGACGGTATTCGCCGGGGATCGGATCCTCCACATCGAAGATGGCACTGACCTGGCGGCTGATGGCCGCGCAGTCGTCCACCGTGACCCCTTCGGGGCCGTCGATATAGATCACCAGACGGGAATGCTTGCCCTGGGAAAGATGGTCGATCCCCCAGAGCTCGAAGCCCATGGCGGTCACCACCGGTTCGATGAGCGCCTCGAGCGCTGAGTCCTTGATTGCCACGACGAAGACTCCTACAGCCGTTGCATCAGGCACCTGGCCAGGAGCGAAAGATAAGCTAGGTGACCGATGGGCGTGCTGCCAGACAGGCTGTCAACTAGACGGCCAAGTGGATGAGCGGCTAACAAAAAGCCCCTTCACTGGAAGGGGCCTTTTACAAGAAACCTTTCACACCATATTGGCCGTCTCGCCAAAATGGTAGCGGGGACCGGATTTGAACCGATGACCTTCGGGTTATGAGCCCGACGAGCTACCAGACTGCTCCACCCCGCATCTACAGGTCGGCGAGTATAGGTAATGGTTGCTATCGAGTCAAGCCATTACGTCGCCTGGGTGCTGATCTTGCTGAAAACGCGCCGCGTTTTCGAATGGTGCCGAAGGCGGGACTTGAACCCGCACGGCCATAAGGCCACTACCCCCTCAAGATAGCGTGTCTACCAATTCCACCACTTCGGCATCAGGGGAGCGCTATTCGAAGACCGACTACTCGCCTGTCTCCTCGAGCACTGGCGCTGAATTATCCAGATCCTGCGGCCCTTCGTCAAGGGTCGGCACGGAATTTTGCTGCTCGATCAGGCGTGCATCGGGAATACCGGCCTCCGGTGCCTGCCCCGCCTGGCCGGCGAAGTAGGCCAGGGTCAGGGAGGTGGCGAAGAAGGCGGCCGCCAGCACGGCGGTCAGCTTGGCCAGGAAGCCCCCGGTACCGCGGGAACCGAACACGGTCTGGGAGGCACCGCCGCCGAAGGCGGCACCGGCTTCGGCGCCCTTGCCCTGCTGCAGCAGGATAAGGGCGACCAGGGCGATGGCGATCGCCACGTGGATCATAAGAATGGCAACTTGCACTTGCATGGTTTCAACCTGCTGACTGACAGATGGCTAGGAAATCGTCGACCTTGAGCGAGGCACCGCCCACCAGGCCGCCGTCGATATCGGGTTGGGAAAGCAGTTCGGCGGCATTACCGGCGTTCATGCTGCCGCCGTAGAGCAACCGAGTGGCCTCGGCCAGGGCCCCATCATAGGCCGCCAGGCAGCCACGCAGGGCGCCATGCACCCCCTGGGCCTGCTCGGGAGTCGCGGTCTTGCCGGTGCCGATCGCCCACACCGGCTCATAGGCGATCACCAGGCGGGCGCGCTGCTCGGCGGTCAGGGCGTCATAGACCGCCTTGACCTGCCCCAGCACCACCTCCATGGTGCGCCCGGCCTCGCGTTCGGCGAGGGTCTCGCCGACACACAGGATCGGCGTCAGGCCGGCCCCGAGGGCGGCCTGGACCCGGGCCAGTACGCCGGCATCGTCCTCGTGGAAGAGGGTGCGCCGCTCGGAATGGCCCACCAACACATAGCGTACGCCCAGCTCGGCCAGCATGGGGCCGCTGACCTCGCCGGTATAGGCGCCCTCGACGGCCTGATGCAGGGTCTGAGCCCCCAGCGCCACCGGCGCATCGGTCAGGGCCTGCCCCGCCGCCGCCAGATAGGGGAAGGGCACCACCAGGGCGACCTCGGCGCCGGCCGGCAGCGAGGCGGTAGCCAGGGCCTGCCCGAAGCGCTCCACCAGCGCCAGGGAGCCGTTCATCTTCCAGTTGCCGGCAATCAGCGGCGTACGCATAGACTGTCCTCGTTCAAGGTGGAGCGAAATGGTATAGGAGCGGCCCTAGCATGACAACCGCAGCCTGACAACCTCGCCGTTCCGCCCCGGGCCCATCACCTTGAAATGGCCAAGGGCGGAGAGGCGTGCCGGCCCCGCTCCCGCTCAGGCCATCTGGGCACGCACATCGGCGGCGATCCGCTCGGCCAGGGCCTCCACGTCGAAGTGCGCACGCCCCTCCACCATCACCCGGATCAGCGGCTCGGTACCGGAAGGGCGCAGCAGCACGCGCCCCTCATCGCCGAGCTCCGCCTCCACGGCGGCCACCGCCTCCTTCAACGCCGGGGTCGCCATCAGCGACTTGGCGTCACTGCCCGGCGCCAGGCGCACATTGACCAGCGCCTGGGGCACCTTCTCCAACCCGGCCAGCAGCCGCGCCAGGGACTGCCCCTCGCGGACCATGATGGCCACCGCCTGGAGGGCGGCGACGATGCCGTCGCCGGTGGTCTGCACATGACCACAGACCAGATGCCCGGAAGACTCGCCCCCCAGCTGCCAGCCGTTGGCGGCCAGGCGCTCCATCACATAGCGGTCGCCCACCTTGGCCCGCTCGAAGGGAATACCGAGGCGGGCGAAGGCCAGCTCGAGGCCGAAGTTGGTCATCAGGGTGCCCACCACGCCACCGCCCAGCTCGCCCCGCTCGTGGCGATCGCGAGCGATCAGGTAGAGGATATCGTCACCGTCCACCTCGCGACCGTCGGCATCCACCAACAATACCCGGTCACCGTCGCCATCGAAGGCGATCCCCAGGTCGGCGCCACGCTGGATCACCGCGGCGCGCAGGGCCGCCGGATGGGTGGAGCCCACCTCGCGGTTGATATTGAGGCCGTCCGGCTCCGCGCCGATCAGGCTCACCTCGGCGCCCAGCTCGCGGAACACGCTGGGGGCGATGTGATAGGTCGCCCCATGGGCGCAGTCGAGCACGATCTTCATGCCGTGCAAGCTGACGCGGTCGGGAATAGTCGACTTGCAGAACTCGATATAACGCCCCGGGGCGTCATTGATCCGCACCGCCTTGCCCAGCTCGGCGGCAGCCACCGTGGTCAGCGGCTCGTCCAGCTCGGCCTCGATGCGCGCCTCGATGGCGTCGCCCAGCTTGACCCCCTCGGCGGAGAAGAACTTGATGCCGTTGTCGGCGAAGGGATTATGGGAGGCGGAAATTACGATACCGGCATCGGCACGGAAGGTGCGGGTCAGATAGGCGATCCCCGGGGTCGGCATCGGGCCCAGCAGCGAGACGTCCACCCCGGCGGCGGAGAGCCCCGCCTCCAGGGCCGACTCGAAGAGGTAACCGGAGATCCGGGTATCCTTGCCGATCAATACTTTGGTGCGCCCCTGGCGGGCCAGCACCCGGCCGGTGGCCCAGCCCAGCTTGAGCATGAAGTCGGGGGTGATGGGGAACTCCCCCACGGTGCCACGGATCCCGTCCGTGCCGAAATAGCGTCGACTCATGAGTCACATCCTTCCTGGAGTACGGCCCAGGTCATATTGATGGCATCCACGCTGGGCCCCACATCATGGACACGCAGGATTCGTGCGCCGCGCTCCACGGCCAGGGCCGCCAGGGCCAGGCCGCCGGGCAGGCGCTCCTCGACGGGGCGCTCCAGCACCTTGCCAATCATGCTCTTGCGGGACATGCCCACCAGCAGTGGCAGCTTCAGTGCCTGCAGGCGCTCCATGCGGTGCAGCAGGCGCAGGTTATGCTCCACCGTCTTGGCGAAGCCGAAGCCGGGGTCGAGCAACAGCCGCTCGGGACGCAGCCCCGCCGCCAGGCAGGCGGCCACCCGCGCCTCGAGGAAGTCGGCCACCGCCTCCTCCACCGGCACCTCGTAATGGGGCGCCGCCTGCATATCGCCGGGCTCGCCGAGCATATGCATCAGGCACACCGGCAGGCCGCTGTGGGCCGCCGCCTGCAGGGCGCCATCGCGGCGCAGGGCGCGCACGTCGTTGATCATGCCCGCCCCCAGGGCGGCGCTCTCGCGCATCACCTCGGGGCTGCTGGTATCCACCGAGACCAGGGCATCCAGCTCGCGCACCAGGGCCTCCACCACCGGGGCGACCCGATCCAGCTCCTGCCGGGGGGACACCGGGGCGGCGCCGGGGCGGGTCGACTCGCCGCCCACGTCGATGATGGCGGCGCCCTCGGCGAGCATCTGCTCGGCACGGCGCAGGGCATCGTCCAGCGCCACATGGCGACCGCCGTCGGAGAAGGAGTCCGGGGTGACATTGAGAATCCCCATGACCCGGGGATAGGAGAGGTCGAGCCGATGGCGGCCACAGTGCAGCAGGGGCGCGGGTTGTCCGTCGCTCATGGGCGGATCCTGACGAGATGGGCAAGAAAGGGAGGGGAACTACTCTAATCAGCCACCGCGTCCCATGCAAGGCGACAGACAGGCCCATCGGGGCCATTGCCGCCGGAATGCCACACGGGCGTCTCCCCCGACATAACGCAACAGGCGCCCCGAGGGGCGCCTGTATCGGCTTACTGGCCGGCGGGGCCGCCGAGGGGATCCGAGGGCCGGCGGCGCGGCTCGTCATCCTCCTCGTTATCGCCATCCTCGGCCTCGGGGGCCTGGGGCTCGTCGGGCTTGACCTGGGCATCCGGAGTGATACCGGCACCGCCGCTGCCATCGTCATCCCACCCCTCGGGCGGACGCGGATCGCGGCCTTCCATGATGTCCTTGAGCTGGTCGGCGTCGATGGTCTCGTACTTCATCAGCGCCCCGGCCATGGCATCCAGCTTGTCGCGGTTCTCCTCGAGGATCTGCCGGGCCTTGGCATAGCACTCGTCGATGATCCGCCGCACTTCCTTGTCGAGCCTGGAGGTGGTTTCGCCGGACTTGAACTTGCCGCCGCCCTGCCCCGGCGCGCCGAGGAACTGGTGCGACTCGTCCTCGTCGTACATGATCGGCCCGAGCTCCTCGGAGAGCCCCCACTTGGCGACCATGTTGTGGGCCAGCTCGGTGGCACGCTTGATATCGTTCGACGCCCCCGTGGTGACGCCATCCGGCCCCAGGGTCATCTCCTCGGCGATACGCCCGCCGAACAGCGAGCAGATCTGGCTGATGATCTGCCGGCGGGAGAGGCTGTAGCGATCCTCCTCCGGCAGGAACATGGTCACGCCCAACGCCCGACCACGGGGGATGATGGTGACCTTGTAGACCGGATCGTGATCGGGCATCACCAGGCCAATGATGGCGTGACCCGACTCGTGGTAGGCGGTGTTCAGCTTCTCCTTCTCGGACATCACCATGGACTTGCGCTCGGCGCCCATCATGATCTTGTCCTTGGCCAGCTCCAGCTCCTCCATGCTCACCAGGCGCTTGTTGCGGCGCGCGGCGAACAGGGCGGCCTCGTTGACCAGGTTGGCCAGGTCGGCGCCGGAGAAGCCCGGGGTACCGCGGGCGATCAGCGACGGCTTGACGTCGTCGGCCAGGGGCACCTTGCGCAGGTGCACATTGAGGATATGCTCGCGGCCGCGGATATCCGGCAGGCCCACGGTGACCTGGCGGTCGAAGCGGCCCGGGCGCAGCAGCGCCGGATCGAGGACGTCGGGGCGGTTGGTGGCGGCGATGACGATGATGCCCTCGTTGGCCTCGAAGCCGTCCAGCTCCACCAGCAACTGGTTGAGGGTCTGCTCGCGCTCGTCGTTGCCGCCGCCCATGCCGACGCCCCGGGAGCGGCCCACGGCATCGATCTCGTCGATAAAGATGATGCAGGGCGCCTGCTTCTTGGCCTGCTCGAACATGTCGCGGACCCGCGAGGCGCCCACGCCGACGAACATCTCGACGAAGTCGGAACCGGAGATCGAGAAGAAGGGCACCTTGGCCTCGCCGGCGATGGACTTGGCCAGCAATGTCTTGCCGGTCCCCGGCGGCCCCACCATCAGCACGCCGCGGGGGATGGTGCCGCCCAGGCGCTGGAACTTGGAGGGGTCGCGCAGGAAGTCGACCAGCTCCTCCACCTCTTCCTTGGCCTCGTCACAGCCGGCCACGTCGGCGAAGGTGGTCTTGATCTGGTCCTGGGAGAGCAGCTTGGCCTTGGACTTGCCGAAGCTCATCGGCCCGCCCTTGCCGGCCCCGCCCCCCTGCATCTGGCGCATAAAGAAGAGGAAGATCGCCAGGATGATCAGGATCGGGAAGCTGGCCACCAGCAGCCGTGTCCACAGGCTCTGCCGCTCGGGCTCCTTGCCGATCACGGTGACGTTGTTGGCGAGCAGGTCGTCCATCAACTTGGGATCCTCCGCCGCCGGGCGGATGGTCTGGAAGGAGGAGCCATCGCTGCGCTCGCCACTGATGGTATAGCCATCGATGGTGACGCTACGAATCTGCTGGTTCTGCACCTGCTGGACGAACTGGGAATAGTTCATCGCCTGGGGTGAGCTGTCGACACTGAAGTTGTTGAACACCGTCAGCAATACCGCCGCGATGACCAACCACAGGATCAGGTTCTTCGCCATATCATTCAAGGGAACACCCTCATTGCTAAATCGATCTGCGTACCGGCTAGGCATTTGACATTACAGCAGCCGCGGGTGTTCAACCACCCCAAGAGGGACAGTGACACAAATGCATCCGCCCTGTCTGGCTATCGCCTCGGTTGAGGGAGGCTATTGTCAGCCTAGCCTCGGAAATCTTCCGCCAGCAGGTAGACCTCACGGGAACGTGCCCGGGAAGCCTCCGGCTTGCGGGTCACCACCCGAGCGAAGCTGCCACGCAGCTCCTTCAGGTAGGCATCGAAACCTTCGCCCTGGAACACCTTGGCCAGGAAGCGCCCCCCGGGGCTCAGGGTCTGGCGAGCCAGATCCAGCGCCAGCTCCACCAGGTACATGGCCTGGGGCTGATCGATGGCGGCCATGCCACTCATATTGGGGGCCATATCGGACATCACCAGATCCACCGGGCGCTCGCCCAGGGTGGCGAGAATCGCCTCCAGGGCCGCCTCCTCGGTGAAATCCCCCTGGATAAACTCGACCCCGGCCAGGGCATCCATCTCGAGGATATCCGAGGCGATCACCAGGCCCTTGGCACCCACCTTCTCGGCGGCCACCTGACTCCAGCCGCCGGGGGCCGCCCCCAGGTCGATCACCGTCATGCCCGGCGTGAACAGCCGGTCCTTCGCGTCCAGCTCCATCAGCTTGTAGCTGGCCCGGCTGCGGTAGCCGTCCTGCCAGGAGCGCTGCACATACTGATCATCGAAGTGTTCCTTGAGCCAACCGGCACTGGACTTGCTGGCCTGGCGCGGAGACGCGGACTTGCGGGGACGGGAAGGAGATGTCACTACAGCACCTGGGATCGTGAGTTCGCCACACGTTAGAGCGGGGCCGGAAGGCGCCGACGGAAGGCTTTCACCGCGGCGGTTTTCGCCTTACCATGGCGGGTTCAGCGCAACCGGAAACCTCACGATACCATGAGCTTGTCACAGGCACAAAAGAAAGCATTTCGCAGCATCGGCCACCACCTCAACCCCGTGGTCACCCTCTCCGAGAACGGCATCTCCGAGGGCGTCCTGGCCGAGCTGGACCGGGCGCTGGCGGATCACGAGCTGATCAAGGTCAAGCTGGCCCTGCCGGAGCGGGACGACCGCGCCGCCATGATCGAGGAACTGGTGGCGACCAGCGGCGCCGAGCTGGTGCAGACCATCGGCAAGATGGCCCTGCTCTACCGCAAGAACCCCAAGGCCAACCCCAAGCTGTCCAATATCAAGCGGTTCGAAGACCACCACGGACGGCACTGACGCCCGAGCGCCAGCGGGCCAGGCGGCCAAGAAAGGAAGCCCCGCAGACTCTCGTCTGCGGGGCTTCTTCATGCCTGGCGTATCCTGCCGCACCCGCCGCCCGTCACCGAGCGGCTTGGCGCTTGTGGCTTGGTGCTCGGCGCTTACAGGTGCTCGACGCCAGAGATCTCGTACTCCACGTCGCCGCCGGGGGTCTTGACCAGCACCACATCCCCCTCTTCCTTGCCGATCAGGGCCCGGGCGATGGGCGAGGTCACCGAGATGCGCCCCGCCTTGATATCGGCCTCGTCCTCGCCAACGATGCGGTAGGTCACCTCCTCGTCGGTATCCAGGTTGAGCAGCCCCACGGTCACGCCGAAGATCACCTTGCCGGTCTTGGGCAGCTTGGTGACATCGATCACCTGGGCGCTCCCGAGCTTGCCTTCGATCTCCTTGATGCGCCCCTCGATAAAGCCCTGCTGTTCGCGGGCCGCGTGGTACTCGGCGTTCTCCTTGAGATCGCCATGCTCACGAGCCTCGGCAATGGCATTGATCACCTTCGGCCGTTCGACGCTCTTGAGCTGATCCAGCTCGCCCCGCAGGCGCTGCTCGCCTGCCACGGTCATCGGGACCTTGTTCATTGACTGGCTCCTGCATGCAATTCCTGAAGCCGCCGCACGGTGATCTGGTTCCCGTACTCCAACGCCATGCAAACGGCGCGGGCCCCCGCCAGGGTGGTGGCATAGGGCACCTTGCGGGCAAGGGCGGTGCGGCGGATGATCGAGGAGTCGTTGATGGCCTGACGCCCCTCGGTGGTGTTGACGATATAGGCCACTTCGTCGTTCTTGAGCCGATCGACGATATGCGGCCGCCCCTCGTAGACCTTGTTGACCACCGACACCTCGAGGCCGGCCGCTTCGAGGGCGGCGGCGGTGCCGCGGGTGGCGCAGAGGGAGAAACCCAATGCTAGCAGAGATCGGGCCACCTCGACGATGGCGGCCTTGTCCGGCTCGCGCACCGAGAGGAAGGCCAGCCGCTGGCCATTGAGGCCCGGCATCGGCTCGTTGGCGCCCAACTGGGCCTTGAAGAAGGCCTCGGCGAAGGTCTCGCCGGAGCCCATCACCTCGCCGGTGGACTTCATCTCCGGCGACAGGATGGGATCGACGCCGGGGAACTTGTTGAACGGGAAGACCGCTTCCTTGACGCTGTAGAAGGGCGGCACGATCTCGTGCTCGAAGCCCTGTTCGGCCAGGGTGGTACCGGCCATGCAGCGGGCGGCGATCTGAGCCAGGGAGGTGCCGATGCACTTGGAGACGAAGGGCACGGTGCGCGAGGCCCGCGGATTGACCTCGATGACGTAGATCTCGCCGTCCTGCCAGGCCAGCTGCACGTTCATCAGGCCCTTGACGCCCAACTCCACCGCCATGCGCTTGACCTGCTCGCGCATCTCGTCCTGCACCTCGGCGGGCAGCGAATAGGGCGGCAGCGAGCAGGCGGAGTCACCGGAGTGCACCCCGGCCTGTTCGATATGCTGCATGATGCCGCCGATCACCACCTGCTGGCCGTCGGAGACCGCATCGATATCGATCTCGATGGCGGCATTGAGGAAGTGGTCGAGCAGCACCGGCGAGTCGTTGGAGACCTTGACCGCGTGGGTCATGTAGTTCTCCAGTTCGGAGGCGTCGTAGACGATCTCCATGGCGCGGCCGCCGAGCACGTAGCTGGGGCGCACCACCAGCGGATAGCCGATGCCCTCGGCCTTGGCGAAGGCCTCATCGAAGCTGCGCGCGGTGGCATTGGGCGGCTGCTTGAGGCCCAGCTTGTCGATCATCTGCTGGAAGCGCTCGCGGTCCTCGGCGCGGTCGATGGCGTCCGGGGTGGTGCCGATGATCGGCACGCCGGCGGCCTCCAGCTCCCGAGCCAGCTTCAGCGGCGTCTGGCCGCCGAACTGGACGATCACGCCCACCGGCTGCTCCTTGTTGGCGATCTCCAGCACGTCCTCCAGGGTCACCGGCTCGAAATAGAGGCGATCACTGGTGTCATAGTCGGTGGAGACGGTCTCCGGGTTGCAGTTGACCATGATGGTCTCGTAGCCGTCGTCGCGCATGGCGAGGGCGGCGTGGACGCAGCAGTAGTCGAACTCGATGCCCTGGCCGATACGGTTGGGGCCACCGCCCAGCACCATGATCTTCTGGCGGTCGCTGACCTCGGCCTCGCACTCCTCCTCGTAGGTGGAGTACATGTAGGCGGTATCGGAGGCGAACTCCGCGGCACAGGTATCGACGCGCTTGTAGACCGGACGGATGCCGGCCTTCTGGCGAGTCTTGCGGAACTCCTTCTCGGAGACGCCCAGCAGGCTGGCCAGGCGGGCATCGCTGAAGCCCTTGCGCTTGAGGCGCAGCAGGGCCCGGGCGTCCAGTTCGGAGAGCGAGCGGGTGGCCAGGTCGGCCTCGGTCTTGATCAGGTCCTCGATCTGCACCAGGAACCAGGGGTCGATCCTGGTCAGGGCGAAGATCTCGTCGACGCTCATCCCGGCGCGCATGGCATCGGCGACAAAGAAGATGCGCTCGGCGCCGGCGGCCTGCAGCTCGCCCTTGATCTGCGCCATGCTCTCGGTGGTGAACTCGGTGACGATGGGGTCGAGGCCGTCGTTGCCGGTCTCCAGGCCACGCAGCGCCTTGTGCAGCGACTCCTGGAAGGTGCGCCCGATGGCCATCACCTCGCCCACCGACTTCATCTGGGTGGTCAGGCGGTCGTTGGCCTGGGGGAACTTCTCGAAGGTGAAGCGCGGAATCTTGGTGACCACATAGTCGATGGACGGCTCGAAGGACGCCGGGGTGCGGCCGCCGGTGATGTCGTTCTGCAGCTCGTCCAGGGTGTAGCCGATGGCCAGCTTGGCGGCGATCTTGGCGATCGGGAAGCCGGTGGCCTTGGAGGCCAGGGCCGAGGAGCGGCTGACCCGCGGGTTCATCTCGATGACCACCACGCGACCGGTCTTGGGATCCACGCCGAACTGGACGTTGGAGCCGCCGGTCTCGACGCCGATCTCGCGCAGCACCGCCAGGGAGGCGTCGCGCATGATCTGGTATTCCTTGTCGGTCAGCGTCTGGGCCGGGGCCACGGTGATGGAGTCACCGGTGTGCACGCCCATGGGGTCGAAGTTCTCGATGGCGCAGACGATGATGCAGTTGTCGTTCTTGTCACGAACGACCTCCATCTCGTACTCCTTCCACCCCAGCAGCGACTCGTCGATCAGCAGCTCATGGTTGTTGGAGAGCTCGAAGCCGCGGATACAGATCTCCTCGAACTCCTCCTTGTTGTAGGCCACGCCGCCGCCGGAGCCGCCCATGGTGTAAGAGGGGCGGATAATGGTCGGGAAGCCCAGCTCGGCCTGGATCTCCCAGGCCTCGGCCATGGAGTGCGCCACCTTGGCCTTGGGGCACTCCAGGCCGATGTTCTTCATCGCCTTGTCGAAGAGGTCGCGATCCTCGGCCTTGTTGATGGCATCGGCGTTGGCGCCGATCATCTCCACGCCGTGCTTCTCGAGCACGCCATGCTTGTCCAGGTCGAGGGCGCAGTTGAGCGCGGTCTGGCCGCCCATGGTGGGCAGGATGGCATCGGGGCGCTCGGCCTCGATGATCTTCTCCACCGCCTGCCAGGTGATCGGCTCGATATAGGTGGCATCGGCCATGGCCGGGTCGGTCATGATGGTGGCCGGGTTGGAGTTCACCAGGATGACCCGGTAGCCCTCCTCGCGCAGCGCCTTGCAGGCCTGGGCGCCGGAGTAGTCGAATTCGCAGGCCTGGCCGATGACGATGGGGCCGGCGCCGATGATCAGGATGCTTTGGATGTCTGTACGCTTGGGCATGGTGCTTCCCGCAGAAAAAGGGTGACGAACGAGGATCGACGGACGGGCGATTGACGGCGCGCCCGGATCATCTCGATGACGGTCGGGCGATTATCGGCGCGCCTTGATCATCTCGATAAAGCGGTCGAACAGCGGCGCCACGTCACGCGGCCCGGGGCTGGCTTCCGGGTGCCCCTGGAAGCCGAAGGCCGGGCGGTCGGTGCGCTCGATGCCCTGCAGGGTGCCATCGAACAGCGAACGATGGGTGGCGCGCAGGGTGCCGGGCAGACTCGCCTCGTCGGCGGCGAAGCCGTGGTTCTGGCTGGTGATCATCACCTGACCGCCGTCGAGGTCCTGCACCGGGTGGTTGGCGCCGTGGTGGCCATGGCCCATCTTCACGGTCTTGGCCCCGCTGGCCAGGGCCAGCAGCTGGTGACCCAGGCAGATGCCGAACACCGGGATCCCGGTCTCGAGGATCTCCTGGATCGCGGCGATGGCGTAATCGCAGGGCTCGGGGTCACCGGGGCCGTTGGAGAGGAAGATGCCGTCCGGGTTCATGGCCAGCACCTCGGCGGCCGGGGTCTGAGCCGGCACCACGGTGAGGCGGCAGCCGCGGGAGGCCAGCATGCGCAGGATATTGCGCTTGACGCCGTAGTCGTAGGCCACCACATGGTAGGGGCGCTCGGTCCGGGTGGTATCGGCATAGCCCTCGCCCAGGGCCCACTCGCCTTCGCTCCACTCGTAGGCGCGTTGGCAGGTCACTTCCTTGGCCAGGTCCATGCCCTTGAGGCCCGGGAAGGCGCGGGCGGCCTCCAGGGCGCGGGCCACGGCGTCCTCGCCCTCGGCGTCGGCTCCGGCCAGGATGGCACCGTTCTGGGAGCCCTTGTCGCGAAGGATGCGGGTCAGGCGACGGGTATCGATATCGGCGATGCCCAGGACATTCTGGCTCTTGAGGTAGGCATCCAGGGACTGCTCGCAGCGGAAGCTGCTGGCCAGCAGCGGCAGATCGCGGATCACCAGGCCGGCGGCGGCGATGGCATCGGACTCCACGTCCTCGGCATTGATGCCGGTGTTGCCGATATGGGGGTAGGTCAGGGTGACGATCTGTCGGGAATAGGAGGGATCGGTGAGGATTTCCTGGTAGCCGGTCATGGCCGTATTGAACACCACCTCACCGCTGGTCAGGCCATCGGCTCCGATGGCAGACCCATGGAAAACGCTACCATCTTCCAAGGCCAATATCGCGGGTCTGTTCAACGCAACTTCCTCCCATGCTGGTGAGACCGGCCGGAGAGGCGGTCTCGATAACCGACAAAGTAATCGCTGGTGGGCGCCTGATTCGAGTCGTAAAAAAGCGGGACGAAAGCCGATAAGACCGGTTTCATCCCGCTTTTTAGCATTATTCTATGCCCTTGGGCCGCCTCGACACGCCTCTGCGGGACAGATTCTCGCAGCGCCCGGCCAAAATTTTTGGAATATTACAGGATTCGCCGCGAGCTCGCCACCCCCGGCGCCCTCCTCGCCCCTAATCCGCCAGACCCAGCACATCCTGCATATCGTAGCGGCCGGCCTGGTGCCCCTCGACCCAGCGGGCCGCGCGCACCGCGCCCTTGGCGAAGGTCATGCGGCTCGACGCCTTGTGGGTGATCTCGATACGCTCGCCCTCGGTGGCGAACATCACGGTGTGCTCGCCGACGATATCCCCGGCGCGGACGGTGGCGAAGCCGATCTCCTTGTCGCTCCGCGGGCCGCACTGCCCCACCCGCTCGAAGACGCCATGCTCCTTGAGGGTGCGCCCCAGGGACTCGGCCACCACCTCGCCCATCTTCAGGGCGGTGCCGGAGGGGGCATCCACCTTGTGGCGATGGTGCGCCTCCACCACCTCGATATCGTAGCCCTCGTCGCCCAGCGCCCTGGCGGCGGTCTGCAGCAGCTTGAGGGTCAGGTTGACGCCCACGCTCATATTGGGGGCGAAGACCAAGGGCACCCGATCCCGATAGGCGTCCAGCTCGGCCAGCTCGTCGTCATCCAGGCCGGTGGTGCCGATCACGATGCGCTTGCCGTGCTCGGCGCAGAAGGCCAGGTTGCCCAGGGTCACCCGGGGCGCGGTGAAGTCGATCAGCACATCGAAGTCATCGACGATGGCCGCCAGGGAGTCCACCGCGGTGACGCCCAGCTTGCCCAGGCCCGCCAGCTCGCCCAGGTCGGCCCCCACCAGGGAACTGCCCGGCTCGACGCTGCCCCCGGCCAGGCTGGCCTGGGGATCCTGCTGCACGGCGTTGACCAGGGTGCGGCCCATGCGGCCGGCGACACCGACGATGGCGATACGGGTCATGTGGACTCCTGAAAGGTGACGACTGGGAAAGGGCCGCAGTATAGCAGAGCGCCGCTCGATACTCCCCCGGACGGCTCGACGGCATGGCGAGATTCGACCATACTACGCGACCCTGAATGAGAACCAGACGCCACGGCTAGCGAGTCGCCCTCTTACCTAGCCGATGCGGTGCGCTTATCGCGGCACGCCCCAGCCCATGACAGCCATCACCAGCAACGAAGACCTGAACATGCCTAAACCGCTGTTAAAGACCGCCTTTGCCACGGCCCTCGCGCTGACCGGCGTGACCGCCCAGGCCGACGCGATCACCGTGACCGACATCGCCGGCCGCCAGGTCACCCTTGAGGCCCCCGTGGAGCGCATGATCCTGGGCGAGGGCCGCCAGATCTATCTGCTCGGCGCCCTGCAGCCCGAGACTCCCTTCGCCGGCGTGGTGGGCTGGCGGGAGGACTTCTCCCAGGCCGACCCGGACAACTACGCCGTCTACGCCGAGCGCTTTCCCGAGCTGGAGGAGATCCCCACCTTCGGCGGCTTCAAGGACGGCACCTTCGACGTGGAGCAGGCCGCCGCGCTGGAGCCGGACGTGGTGCTGATGAACCTGGAGGCCAGGACGGCCACCGAGGACGCCGGCTATGACGACAAGCTCGCCGAGCTGGGCATCCCCATCGTCTATGTGGACTTCCGCGAGGACCCGCTCGCGCACACCCTGCCTTCCATGCGCCTGATGGGCCAGCTGCTGGGAGAGGAAGAAGACGCCGAGGCTTTTATCGCCTTCTCCGAGGCCCAGATGGCCCGCGTCACCGAGGTCATCGCCGACGCCGATCCCGAGCGCCCCAGGGTCTTTATCGACCGCGCCGGCGGCTATTCCGAGGATTGCTGCATGAGCTTCGGTCCCGGCAACTTCGGCGAATACGTGGAGCTTGCCGGCGGCAGCAACATCGCCGATGGCATCATCCCCAACACCTTCGGCTCGCTGAACCCGGAGCAGATCCTCGCCGCCGACCCCGAGCAGGTGGTGGTCACCGGCGGCAACTGGGACGCCTACGTGCCCGGCGGCGACTGGGTCGGCGTGGGGCCGGGGGCCGACATGGAGAATGCCCGGGCCAAGCTGGGGGCGCTGACCGAGCGCACCGCCATGACCGGCATCGCGGCCGTGGAGAGCGACGATTTCCACGCCATCTGGCACCAGTTCTACAACAGCCCCTACTACTTCGTGGCCGTGCAGCAGCTGGCCAAGTGGTTCCACCCGGAGCTGTTCGCCGACCTCGACCCCGAGGCCACCATGCAGGAACTCCACGAGCGCTTCCTGCCGGTGGACTATGTACCGGGCTACTGGGTGTCGCTGCATGACCACTGAGACGATCGCCGCCGATGTCCCCCAGGGGCGCGACCTCTATCGCGCCCTGGTGCTCAAGCGCCAACTGATCCTCGCCGCCCTGGTGCTGGCGCTGTTCCTCAGCCTGTGTGTCGACCTCGCCCTGGGGCCCGCCCGCTTCGGCCTGGGGGAGGTGATCGCCGCCCTCTTCACCCCGGATGCCGTCAGCCAGCAGGCCCGGGTGATCCTCTGGGAGATCCGCATGCCGGTGGCGCTGATGGCCCTGGTGGTCGGCGCCAGCCTGTCGGTGGCCGGTGCCCAGATGCAGACCATCCTCAGCAACCCGCTGGCCAGCCCCTTCACCCTGGGCATCTCCGCCGGCGCCAGTTTCGGCGCCGCCCTGGCGCTGGCCTTCGGCGTGGCCATCATCCCCGCGGCCATCGAGTACGTGGTGCCGATCAACGCCTTCGTCATGGCCATGCTCACCGCCTTCCTGATCCATGCATTGAGCCTGAAGCGCGGGGTCACCATCGAGACCATCGTGCTGCTGGGCATCGCCATGGTGTTTATCTTCAACTCGCTGATGGCGCTGATCCAGTTCTTCGCCAGCCAGCAGGCGGTGGCCGCGGTGGTGTTCTGGACCATGGGCAGCCTGACCAAGGCGACCTGGCCCAAGCTGTGGGTCGCCCTCGGCGTCCTGGCGGCCGTGCTGCCGCTGCTCGCGCGCCACGGCTGGGCGCTCACCGCCATGCGCCTGGGCGACGCCAAGGCCGAGAGCATGGGCGTGAAGCCGCGCGCCTTGCGCCTCGAGGTGCTGGTACTGGTGTCGTTGCTGGCGGCCATCGCCGTGGCCTTCGTCGGCACCATCGGCTTTATCGGCCTGGTCGGGCCGCATATCGCGCGCCTGCTACTGGGCGAGGATCAGCGCTTCTTCCTGCCGGGCGCGGCGCTGTGTGGCGCCCTGATCCTCTCCGTCGGCTCGGTGCTGTCGAAGATCATCATCCCCGGCACCATCATCCCCATCGGCATCATCACCTCCCTGGTGGGCATCCCCTTCTTCCTGTTCCTTATCCTCAGCCACAAGAAGGCCTCATGGTAACCCTGCGACTCGACTGCCTCTCGGCCGGCTACGGCCGCCGCCAGATCCTGGCGGAAATCACCACCCCCAGCTTCGAGGGCGGCCAGGTCGTGGCCCTGCTCGGCCCCAATGCCGCGGGCAAGTCCACCCTCTTCCGCCGCATCCTCGGCCTGCTCAAGGGCGGGGGGGAAGTCGTGATCGACGGCGCCACCGCCGAGCGGCCCGTGGCCTATATGCCCCAGGACACCGGCGCCCAGGCGGTACTGACGGTCTACGAATCGGTGCTGCTGGCACGCATGCAGGGTCGCGCGCTCAAGGTCGACGCCGAGGACCTGACCCGGGTCGACCAGGCCCTCGCGGAGCTGGGCATCGCGCCCCTCGGCGCGCGGGACATCGGCGACCTGAGCGGTGGCCAGCGCCAGTTGGTCAGCGCCGCCCAGGCCCTGGTGCAGGAACCCGAGATCCTGATGCTCGACGAGCCCACCTCGGCACTGGACCTCAACCGCCAGATCGGCCTGCTGACGGTGCTGAAGCGGCTGGCCCGGGAGCGCCAGATGCTGATCCTGGTGGCGCTGCATGACCTGGGCCATGCCCTGCGCTTCACCGATCAGGCGATGGTGCTCGAGAGCGGCCGGCTGATCGCCTGCGGCCCCACAGAGCAGGTGGTCACCCCCGAGCTGCTGCGGCGGGTCTATCGGGTGGAGTCGCGCATCGAGGCCTGCTCGAAGGGCTGGCCCCAGCTTATCGTCGAAGAGGCCATCTGACCCTCCGCCCCTCGAGCGCCGCCAGGCCCGCCCCGGCCAGCACCAAGGGCAGGGCCAGCAGGAAGCCCGAGGAGGGCGCCAGCCCGAAGATCGCCAGGTCGGCCAGCACCGGCCAGATCAGGGCCAGGTACTCGAAGGGCGCCAGCCGCGAGGCCTCCGCATAACGCAGCGCCAAAGTCATGCAGATATGCGCCGCCCCGCCGAACAGCCCCGAGAGCACCAGCAGTCCCAGCTCCGGCCCGGTGAGTGCGGCCCAGCCCAGGGGCCAGGTGGCCAGCCCCGCCAGCGCCGAGACCAGGATAAAGTAGAAGGCGATCGCCCCCGCCGTCTCCGTGCGCGAGATGCGTCGCACCGTCAGCAGCGCCCCCGCCGAGAGCAACGCCGCGAGCACCCCCAGCGCATAGCCCACCGCCGAGGCCTCGCCGGCCCCGAGGGCGGGCAGCGCCAGCACGGCGACCCCGGTCAGCGCCAGCAGCAGGGCCCCGGCGCGATGCGCCGTGAGCCGCTCGCCCAGCAGCAGGACGCCGCCCAGCGCCATCATCACCGGGGTCAGTTGGGCCAGCAGCGTCGCCTCGGCCACCGGCAGGAGCGCCAGCGCCGCGAAGGAGGCGAACATCGCCGCCGCGCCGAGCCCCGAGCGCAACAGGTGCCCCCCCGGCCGCCGGGTGGCCAGCCCAGTGGGGAATTCCCGCCGCCAGGCCAGGAATAGCACGATGGGCAGCAGCGCGAAGGCCGAGCGAAAGAACACGGTCTGTCCCAGCGGGGCCGCGGTACTCACCGCCTTGACGCACACCATCATCGCCGTGAAGAGAATCCCCGACAGCAGCCTGAGCGTAATACCGGCCAGCGGCCGATCCGCGCTGTTTTCCATGCGACCTTGCATCCTTGGCGGAGTGGAAAGAGAGAACCCGGGATTCCCAGGCCCGGAAAAGGCGCGCCAGTATAGCAGCCCTCCGCCAGACGCCGTGCCCGGGATCGCCCACACTGAACCCAAGCAGCCCCTCGTCACGACCGCCCCGGAGGCCCCATGCCACCGACCGACGCCGTCCCCCTGCCCTCGGAGCACCCCCTGGTGGCCCTGCTGCGCCGCCGACGGCGTGTGCTGCTGTTTGGCGCCCCGGGCAGCGGCAAGACGACCCTGGCGCGGGCGGCCGCCGGCCGCCTGGCTCTCGAGGGCCAGAGTTGCCACTGCCTGAGCGCCGACCCGGGGCAGCCCGGCTTCGGCCCGCCCGGCGCCCTGAGCCTGGGGCACTGGGAGGCGGATGACTGGCGGCTGGAGACCCTGGCGGCACTGGCGTCCCTTGACGCCGCCCGCTTTCGCCTGCCCCTGATCGAGGCGGCGCGTCAGTTGGCCGACGAGGCGCCCTCGGGCCCCCTGCTGGTGGACACCCCCGGGGTAGTGCGCGGCGTGGCCGGCGCCGAGCTACTGATGGCCCTGGCCCGGGCCTGCACGGCCGACGCCCTGGTGATCCTGGTCGCCACCGACCGCCCCCCACCACTGGCAGAGGAGTGTCGCGCCCTGGGCCTCGAGCGACTCTACCTGGCCCCCGCCCCGGAGGCCCGCCCCCCGGGGCGGCAGAGGCGCCGCGAGTGGCGCAGCGCGGCCTGGGATGCCTACCTGGAAGGCAGCGAGGTACGGGACCTCGACCTCGGCCGGCTTGCACGGATCGGCACCCCACCCCCCGACACGGCCCCCGAGGCCTGGCAGGGCCGCCAACTGGGCCTGCTGGATCGCCGGGGCACGACCCTGGCCCTGGGCGAGGCGCTGAGCCTGGAGGGTCAACGCCTGCGACTCCGGGCGTCGCCCACGCCACGACCGATCGCCGGCCTGATGATTCGCGATGCCCGACGCCGTCGCGACGGCTACCTGGGCAGCGCCCGCCCCCTGACACCGGCGCCCGTCGCCGAGCCGGCCGGGGCACCGCTCCCCGGCGATGCTCCCGGGCCCCGGGTGCGCCTGGAGACGGTCACCGCGACCCTGGTCAACGGCGTCTTCGGCGACCCCCTGCTGCACCTGCGACTCAGCCAGCAACGGCGCAGCCTGCTCTTCGACCTCGGCGACCCCGGGCGGCTACCGGCGCGCCTGGCCCACCGGGTGAGCGATGTCTTTATCAGCCATGCCCACTTCGACCATATCGGTGGCTTCCTGTGGCTGCTGCGCTCACGGATCGGCGATTTCCCGCCCTGCCGGATCTTCGGCCCACCCGGCCTGGGTGAGCACCTCGCCGGCCTGATGCGGGGCATCCTCTGGGACCGGGTCGGCGACAAGGCCCCCCGTTTCGAGGTCCTGGAGTTGCATGGTGACCGCCTGCGGCGCCACGCCCTGGTCGCCGGGGCCCTGGCTCGGCGAGCTCAAGCGACGGATGCTCGCCGGGGAGGGCGAGGCGCCTATCCTGCTCCCCGATGGGCGGACCCTGCCGGCGACACGCCTGGCCGAGACCCTGCTGCTGACCCTGCCCGGTCAGCGCCTGGTCTATGCCACCGACCTGGGCGACACCGCCGAAAACCGCCGCCGCCTGACTCGCCTGGCCCGGGGCGCCCGGGTGCTGTTCTGCGAGGCCCCCTTCCTCGCCCGCGAGGCCGAGCAGGCCGCCCGCACCGGGCACCTGACCGCCAGGGCCTGCGGCGAGATCGCCGCCACGGCCCGGGTCGAGTGGCTGGCGCCCTTCCACTTCTCCCGCCGCCATGCGGGAGACCCTCGCCCCCTGCTGACCGAGGTCCGCGGCCGCTTTCCCCGCCTGCTGCTCCCCGGCTCCCACCTCCAGGAAGGTCCCCCTTAACCGATCACCGAAGACGCACGCCCCTGGCGCAACAAGAGCCCCATGGCCAGCAGCACCAGCAGGCTGCCGGGCAGCCAGATCCAGTCGATACGCGACGGCATCTGCACGAAGAGCAGCAGCATGGAGACGAAGGGCACCAGATAGCCATAGGCGGTCACGGTCGCGGGGCCAAGCAGGGCGGTGGCCCGCTGCAGCAGCCAGAAGGTCAGGGCGCTGGAGCCCAGCCCCAGGTAGACGATCAGCAGGGCATCCCGCCAGCCCAGGCCGATGAGGCGCGCCGGCGACTCCAGCACCAGCCCCAGCGCCCCCACCAGCAGGGCGCCGCAGGCCAGGCTCCAGAAGGTACGCACCACCGCCGACTCGGGGAGCCGGCCCCGCGACAACCCCCACTTGCTGAGCACCGGATAGCAGGCCGAGGCGACACAGCCCAGGAAGAAGACCGCCTCGCCGCGACCGAAGGCCAGGCCCGGGGTCGGGCCCCGGGCCTCGGCGAGGGCCAGCCCCAGGGCGCCCAGCGCCCCCAGGGCCAGGATGGCGGGCAGCCGCCAGCCCAGGCGCTCGACGCGCAACAGCAGACCGATCAGATAGGCCAGCAGGGGCACGCTGACGAAGAGGGTGGCCATGGCCAGGGCGGTGGTGTGATGGGCGGCCCAGAACATGGCGCCGAAGAAGCCCGCCAGGCAGGCGCCCAGCAGGCCATAGAGCCCCCATTGCCCGCCACGGGGCAGGAAGGCCGACTCACCGCGCACCAGCCAGATCAGGCCGGCGCAGGCGACAACGAAACGCAAGGCGGTCAGCAGCAGGGGCGGCAGCGCATCGAGCAGCCCCACCACCGGGAAGGAGAACCCCACCAGCAGGGCCCAGCACGCCATGCCCAGATGGGCGCGACTCAGTTCTCCCAAACGATATCCAGCGGCTCCTTGCCGGCCATGCGCTCGAGATGACTGGCCACCACGCCCTCCAGGCGATCCAGCGCCTCCTCGTCCAGGGCCTCGATGGCCACCGTCAGGGCCTCGCCATCGGCACGCATCAGGCAGACGCCCTCGTCGAAGGCGACCCGTCCCTGGCTCTCCTCCTGTTCCACCTCGAGCTTATGCGCCCAGTGCTTGCACAGACGGTTGATCAAGCGGGCCCCGGAGTCGGTGGCGATCACGGCGCGGGAAATGGGCATGCTGGCCTCCTGGCAATGAAATCAACGCCTCTAGACTAAGGCGCGGCCAGCCGGGACGCCACCCCGGCGTTCAGACCCCGGCGAAGCGCTCGGCCCGGAACGGCGCCATGGGCACCGCGGTCTCCTCGCCATCCATCATCTCGCCCACCAGGCGGCCGGTGATGGGCCCCAGGGTAAAGCCCTGATGCCCATGGCCGAAGGCGAACCAGAGCCCCTTATGGCGCGGCGCCTCCCCGATCACCGGCTTCATGTCCGGCATGCAGGGCCGGTTGCCCACCCAGGGGGCGGCGTCCTGGCGGGGCCCCAGGGGGAAGAGCCGGCGGGCCACCTTCTCCGCCGCCGCCAACTGCTCGTGGCGCGCCGGGGCGTCCCGGGTGGTCAGCTCGGCGCCGGTGGTGAGGCGCACCCCGGCACGCATCGGCGCCAGCAGGTAGCCGGCGTCGAAGTCCATCAACCAGTGATGGAGTCGCGCCTCGCCCTCGCCGGCGTAGTGCATATGGTAGCCGCGCTTGGGGAAGAGCGGCAGGCGATAGCCCAGTTGTTTGAGCCAGTCACCGCTCCAGGGCCCCGCCGCCAGGACCAGCTCCTGCGCCTCCAGGCTGCCGTCGGCCAGGTCCAGGCGCCAGCCGCTGGCGGTCTTCACCACCTGGCGCACCTCGCCCCGCTGGAAGCGTCCGCCGGCGGCTTCAAACGCCCCCGCATAGGCCCGCACCAGGCCGCCGGGGTCGAGCACCGTCCAGCTGTTGGTCCACTCGATGGCGCCGACGAAGGCCTCGGCGGCCAGGTGGGGCTCCTGGGCCTTGAGCTCGGCGGGGGTCAGGGTGCGGTAGCCGACGCCGAAGCGCCGGGCGGCCTCTTCGGCTTCGCCGGCGAAGGCCTCCAGGTGCTTCTGGCTGCGGAAGCCATCGAACCAGCCCTTCTTGCTGATCAGCGCCTCGGCCCCGGCGGCATCGATCAGCCGCTGATGCTCCTCGGTGGAACGCATGATCAGGGAGGCGTACTCCGGCACGATCCGCCGGTAGCTGGCCGGCGCCGAGTGGCGCCAGTACTGGAAGAGCGGCCCGGCGGCGGCGGCCATGCCCTTGAGGCGATAGCGAATATCGATGCTGCGGTTGGGCAACACCCGCAACAGGGTACCCAGGTCGCGAGGGAAGGCATGGGGAAACACCGCCTCGCGCTGGATGATCCCGGCGTTGCCGAAGGAGGTCTCCTCCCCCGGCGCACGGCGGTCGATCAGGGTGACCGAACGCCCCCGTTGGGCGAGGTGGTAAGCGATGGAGGTGCCGACCATGCCGGCACCCAGGACCAGGGTCTCACGAGTCATGCCTGCGGTTCCTTGCTGGGCAGGGCCCGATGGCAACAGGCCACGGGCCGGGGAATCCAAAAGACGGCCGCCCGTCCTCTTCCCAATAAGGGTACGACCCGGGCAGGAGCAAAGCGAGCAGCATAGCGGACGGCGCCCGACGACCAGCGTCGGAGTCCACTCTATCCAGCGCCTTCCCGAGCATCGCCCTGTGGCTGCCGGCGCGGCTCTTCTAGCCCCGCCACGCCACCCGGCACAATCTGCTGCGCTTCCCCCCTCTTCGGAGGGGGCTTTTTTGTCTGTTCGGGGCCACCCAAGGACCGCTATGCTAGGCTGGACTTGAATTCGCAAAAGCCGATAAAGGAAAACGACGTGAATGCATCCCTGGAGTGCCTGGGCAGGCTCAGGGTCGACCGCAGCCAGGGAGAACCGGCGCCCCACCAGCCCTGCCTCTTGCTGGCGATCCTCTGCGAGATCCAGGCGGGGCATATCACCTCGCCCCGGGTCAGGCTGGATACTCGACTGCTCGCCCGCTATCACGATCTCTTCGAGACAGTGAGCGGTGAGCGTCACCGAGCCCGCCCCTGGATGCCGCTATGGGCCCTGCGCAACCGCGAGGGGCCCAGCGGCGCGCTATGGAGACCACACTATTCCAAGGCCATGAGAGGCGTCGTCAAGCAGCTGGGGCAGCCCAAATCCCTCTCTCAACTGGAAGAGCGGTTTACCGAGGCGAGCCTGGACCCCGAGCTATTCGCCGCCCTGCAGGCACCCGCGACGGCACGCGAAGCCTGCGCCCTGCTGAGCCAGCGCTACCTCTCCGCGAATCACCCGGCCTATCAGCGTCTCCAAGACTATCTGGAGCTCGCCCTCGCCAGTGGCGACTACGAGAGGCACCCGGAGAGACTGGCTGCGGCGATTCACGAACCCGAGCCACGAGAGGCACGCTCGAGGGCATTCCGCGAGCTAGTCCTGGAGGCCTACGATTACCGCTGTGCGGCGAGCCGCCTGCGCCATATCACGCCGGACTATCACTACCTGGTGGAGGCGGCCCACCTGATCCCCTTCGCCGAGAGCCAGGACGATCGACCGGTCAACGGCATCGCCCTGACGCCTAACCTGCACTGGGCCATGGACAATCACCTGATCGCCCCGGGTCCGGATCTCCACTGGCATCTCAGCCCCGGCATCGACGGCCTGATCGCCGATAACCGCTGGCTCTGCGAACTGGACGGCCGGCCCCTGGTGCTGCCCCGGGATCCCGACCTCCGGCCCTGCCGCGAGGCGCTGGCCTGGCGCCTGGAACACCTGTGGCGCTGAGCCGAAACGACCAGCCCCCGGTATCAGGGGATACCGGGGGCTGGCGGGACTTCGGGAGGTGATGCCGCTTAGGGCTTCATATCCTCGAAGAATTTCTTCACGCCGTCGAAGAAGCTCTTCTTGCGCGGCGAGTGGCTGTTGGACTCGCCGAGGCTCTCCTGGAAGCGGCGCAGCAGCTCCTTCTGCTCCTCGGAGAGGCTGATCGGGGTCTCCAGCACCACCCGGCACAGCAGGTCGCCGGCGGGGCCGCCGCGCACCGGCTTGACGCCCTTGCCCTTGAGGCGGAACAGCTTGCCGGTCTGGGTCTCGGCGGGGATCTTCAGCTTGACCCGGCCGTCCAGGGTCGGCACCTCCAGCTCGCCGCCCAGCGCCGCGTCGACGAAGTTGATCGGCACCTCGCACTGCAGGTGGCGGCCGTCGCGCTGGAAGATCGGGTGCGGCTTGATGGCCACCTGGACGTAGAGGTCCCCGGGGGGGCCACCGTTGATGCCGCTCTCGCCTTCGCCGTTCAAGCGAATGCGGTCGCCGGTATCGACCCCGGCGGGAATCTTCACCGACAGGGTGCGGGTCTCGCGCACCCGGCCCTCGCCGTGGCACTTGTGGCAGGGCACCTTGATGTGCTGGCCACTACCATGGCAGGTGGGGCAGGTCTGCTGCACGGCGAAGAAGCCCTGCTGCATGCGCACCTGGCCATGGCCGTTACAGGTCGGGCAGGTCTCCTTGCTGGAGCCGGGCTCGGCGCCCTCGCCGTCACAGCGCTCGCACTCCACATGGCGCGGCACGCGGATATCGACGCTGGTGCCGCTGACGGCATCCTCCAGGTCGAGCTCCAGGTTGTAGCGCAGGTCGCTGCCGCGCTGGGGGGCATTGGGGTTACGCCGGCCGCCACCCGCACCGCCGAAGATATCGCCGAACACGTCGCCGAAGATATCGCTGAAGCCCCCGGCCCCGGCCCCGGCGCCACCGAAGCCACCGCCGCCGAAGCCGCCGGCCTGGCCGTCGACGCCGGCATGACCGAACTGGTCATAGGCGGCGCGCTTCTCGCCGTCGGCGAGCACCTCGTAGGCCTCGGAGACCTCGCGGAACTTGGCCGCCGCCCCGTCGTCGTCCGGATTGCGGTCGGGGTGAAACTTCTGGGCCAGGCGTCGGTAGGCCTTCTTGATCTCTTTCTGGTCGGCACCGCGCTCTACGCCCAGCACCTCATAATAATCGCGTTTGGACATCGGTCTGTCCGCCTCCATCGCGGCACCGCGGAAACACCAACGCGGGAGTCAGGCCCCCGCGCTGGTGTCATCCTTGATGCCGATGTCGTGGTTTACTGCTTTTTCTGGTCGTCGTTGACTTCTTCGTACTCGGCGTCGACCACGTCATCGTCCTGCTTGGCAGCGGCCTCGTCGGCCTCGCCACCGGCCTGCTGGGCGGCCTCGGCCTGCTCGGCGTACATCTTCTGGGCGACCTGGCCGGAGGCTTCGGTGAGCTTGTCCAGCTTGGCCTGGATGGCGTCCTTGTCGTCGCCCTTCAGCGCCTCCTCGAGCTCGCCGATGGCGCCCTCGATGGCCTGCTTCTCCTCGTCGGAGACCTTGTCGCCGGCCTCCTCCAGGGTCTTCCTGGAAGCATGGATCATGCCGTCGGCCTGGTTGCGCAGGGCCACCAGCTCCTCGAACTTCTTGTCCTCGTCGGCATGCGCCTCGGCGTCGCGGACCATCTGTTCGATCTCGTCATCGGAGAGGCCACTGGAGGCCTTGATGACGATCGACTGCTCCTTGTTGGTGGCCTTGTCCTTGGCGGAGACGTGCAGGATGCCGTTGGCGTCCAGGTCGAAGGCGACCTCGATCTGCGGCACGCCGCGCGGCGCCGGCGGGATGTCGGCCAGGTCGAAGCGACCCAGGGACTTGTTGCCGCCCGCCTGCTTGCGCTCGCCCTGCAGCACGTGAATGGTCACGGCGGTCTGGTTGTCATCCGCGGTGGAGAAGGTCTGGGTCTTCTTGGTCGGGATGGTGGTGTTCTTCTCGATCAGCGGGGTCATCACGCCGCCCAGGGTCTCGATGCCCAGGGTCAGCGGGGTGACGTCGAGCAGCAGCACGTCCTTGACGTCGCCGCCCAGCACACCGCCCTGGATCGCCGCACCCACGGCCACGGCTTCGTCCGGGTTGACGTCCTTGCGGGCGTCCTTGCCGAAGAAGTCGGCGACCTTCTTCTGCACCAGCGGCATGCGGGTCTGGCCGCCGACCAGGATGACGTCGTCGATCTCGGAAGCGGACAGGCCGGCGTCCTTGAGGGCGGTCTTGCAGGGCGCCAGGGAGCGCTGCACCAGGTCCTCCACCAGCGACTCCAGCTTGGCCCGGGTCACCTTGACGTTGAGGTGCTTGGGACCGGTGTTGTCGGCGGTGATATAGGGCAGGTTGACGTCGGTCTGCTGGGCGCTGGACAGCTCGATCTTGGCCTTCTCGGCGGCTTCCTTGAGGCGCTGCATGGCCAGGTTGTCGCCGGACAGGTCGATGCCGCTGTCGGCCTTGAACTGCGCGACCAGGTAGTTGATCAGGTGCATGTCGAAGTCTTCGCCACCCAGGAAGGTGTCGCCGTTGGTGGCCAGCACCTCGAACTGGGTCTCGCCGTCGACGTCGGCCACTTCGATGATGGAGATATCGAAGGTGCCGCCACCCAGGTCATAGACCGCGATGGTCTTGTCGCCACGCGACTTGTCCATGCCGTAGGCCAGGGCCGCCGCGGTGGGCTCGTTGATGATGCGCTTGACCTCGAGACCGGCGATGCGGCCGGCGTCCTTGGTGGCCTGACGCTGGCTGTCGTTGAAGTAGGCCGGCACGGTGATGACCGCCTCGGTGACTTCCTCACCCAGGTAGTCTTCGGCGGTCTTCTTCATCTTCTTCAGCACTTCGGCGCTGACCTGCGGCGGCGCCAGCTTCTTGCCCTTCACTTCCACCCAGGCGTCGCCGTTGTCGGCCTCGGTGATGGCGTAGGGCACCATCTTGATGTCCTTCTGAACGACGTCGTCCTTGAAGCGGCGACCGATCAGGCGCTTGATGGCGTAGAGGGTGTTCTGCGGATTGGTGACCGCCTGGCGCTTGGCCGCCTGACCCACCAGGGTCTCGCCATCATCGGTGTAGGCGATGATGGACGGCGTGGTGCGGCCACCTTCGGCGTTCTCGATGACTTTGGCGCTATCGCCGTCGAGTACGGCCACACAGGAGTTGGTGGTCCCCAGGTCAATACCGATGATGCGTCCCATAGGAAATCCTCGAAAATTCGTGATCTTGATTCGTGCGTTGCGGCCTTTGCCGCGGCGTTGTGCTGTATGTGGGGGAGGCCTCGCGGCTTTTCAAGTCCCCCTGTGTGCCTCGCTCAGCCGGCGGCCTGACTGACCACCACCATGGCCGGGCGTACCAGGCGACCATTGAGCAGATACCCCTTCTGCATCACATCCATCACGGTGTTGGGGTCCAGCTCGGGATTGGGCACCATGGCCATGGCCTCGTGCACCTGCGGATCGAAGGGCTCGCCGGCGGGCTCCACCGCCTCGACGCCGAACTTGGCCAGCACATCGAGCTGCATCTTGAGGGTCATGGCGACGCCTTCGCGATGGGCCTCGGAGGCCTCCTCGCCCATGGTCTCCAGGGCCTTCTCCAGGCTGTCCACCACCGGCAGCAGTTCCTTGACGAACTTCTCCAGGGCGAACTTGCGCGCCTTCTCGGCCTCCTGCTCGGCGCGGCGGCGCACGTTCTGGGCCTCGGCGGCGGCGCGCAGGGCCTGATCCTTGGCCTCGGCCAGGCCCTGCTCGAGCTCCTCGACCCGGGCCGCCAGCACCTCGGCCTCGGGGTTGTCGCTGACCTCGCCCTGATCCTCGGCCTGCTCGGCGGCGGACTCCACCTCACCCTCCACGGGCTGCGGCTCGGCTTCCTGCTCCTGGCGCATCAGCTCCTCATCCAACGGGGTCTGCGGGTCTTTGGCCATGGGGTTCTCCTGACGTCGGCGGCGGCCCGGGGCCACCTCACTAAAGGGTTGAGCATGAGTTGCTCCCTGATATGGGGATGCCTGCGGCGATCTCAAGGCATGCGACGACTCGGGCATTGTCGTCGCCCCTGGGCTACTGTATAAAACACTGTATAAAAGAACAGACTCACTCGCCGGTCCCGCCGCACGACCCAGGGAGGAAATAGGCCATGCTGGTGCAGCTTGCGATCCACGATTACGCCATCGTCGATGACCTGGAACTGGACCTGGGCGGCGGCATGACCGCCATCACCGGGGAGACCGGGGCCGGCAAGTCGATCCTGCTGGGCGCCCTGGGGCTGTGCCTGGGCGAGCGCGCCGATGCCGGCAGCGTGCGCCATGGTGCCGAACGCGCCGACCTCAGCGCCCGCTTCGAGATCTCCGAACTGCCCGAGGCGCGGGCCTGGCTCGAGGCCCGCGACCTGCCCGCCGACGACTGCCTGCTGCGCCGGGTGATCACCGCCAACGGCCGCTCCAAGGCATGGATCAATGGCCAGCCCGCCACCGTGACCGACCTGCGCGGCCTCGGCGAGCGCCTGATTCAGGTGCATGGCCAACACGCCCATCAGGCGCTGCTGCGCGAGGAGACCCACCTCAGCCTGCTGGACGACTTCGCCGGCCAGGCTACCGCCGCCGTCGAGCTGGCCGAGACCTTCCGCCTCTGGCAGGCCAGCCGCCGGCGCCTCAAGCGGCTGGCGGAGAGCGGCGAGGAGCTGGCCGCCCGCCGCCAGCTGCTGCGCTACCAGGTGGATGAACTGGACGCCCTGGCCCTGGCCGACGGCGAGCTGGAGGCCCTGGAGCAGGAGCAGGAGACCCTGGCCCATGCCGAAGAGAGCCTGCGCGAGGCGCAGTTCGCCGCCCAGTGCTGCGATGACGACGACGGCGGCGCCCTGACCCTGTTGCACCAGGCGGCCAGCCGCCTGGCCGCCCTGCCGGGCTGTGATCGCGGCGCCCTGGCCGAGGCCCTGGGACTGCTCGAGGAGGCGCAGATCCAGGTGAACGAGGCCAGCCGCGAACTGCAGCGTTTCGCCGACACCACCGAGCTGGATCCGGAGCGCCTGGCCTGGGTGGATGGCCGCCTGGGCGAGGTGCATCGCATCGCCCGCAAGCATCACTGCCTGCCCGAGGAGCTGACCGAGCTGCATCAGCGCCTGGCGGCGGAACTGGCCGGCCTGGAGGGCGGCGAAGGGGATCTGGAGCAGTTGTCCGCCGAAGTGGAGACCCTCGGCGAGCGCTGGCGCCGGCAGGCCAAGGCGCTGTCGAAGGCACGCCACGAGGCCGCCGGCCGGCTGGCCAAGGCGGTGCAGCAGCAGTTGACCTTCCTGGCCATGGGCAAGGCCCGCTTCGAGGTGCAAGTCGGCGAGCGGGAGGCCCCCGCCGCCGAGGGCCTGGATCGCGTCGCCTTCCTGATCGCCGCCAATCCGGGACAACCGCCCCGCCCCCTGGCCAAGGTGGCCTCCGGCGGCGAGCTGTCACGCATCAGCCTGGCCATTCAGGTGGTGGCGGCCAGCCACTCCACCATTCCCAGCCTGGTCTTCGACGAGGTGGACGTGGGCATCTCCGGCGCCACCGCGGAGATCGTCGGCCAACTGCTCAAGCGCCTGGGCGCCTCGGGCCAGGTGCTGACCGTGACCCACCTGCCCCAGGTGGCCGCCCAGGCCCACCAGCACCTGCATATCGAGAAGCAGGCCAAGCGCGACACCACCCTGACCCGTATGGCGCTGCTGGACGGGGCCGGCCGGGTGCGCGAACTGGCGCGGATGCTGGGTGGCGTCAACCTGTCCGACAGGACCCTGGCCCATGCCCGGGAAATGCTCGACGCTAGCCAGCGGGCTCATCACTGAGACCGAGAAAGCCCCTGTCCGACAGCTCTCGATACCCCCGGCCCACGCGAGGGAGATGCTCGATGCCAGCCAGCGGGCCCATCACTGAGATAAACAACCGCATCCCAAAACGGACTCGGCCCCGATCGATGATCGGGGCCGAGTCATTGGCTAGGCAGGGCGTTGTCACTTACTTCTTCTGGATGCCTTCCTGGCGGGTCGCCTTGGAGCCCTTGGGGCGCACATAGAGCACCAGGGCATGGTCCACCAGCTCGAAGCCGTGCTCCTCGGCGATCTCCTGCTGGCGGCGCTCGATGGTCTCATCGAAGAACTCGATGATCTCGCCGCTCTCCAGGCACACCATATGATCATGGTGCTCGTCGTGGGAGAGCTCGAAGACGGCGTGACCGCCATCGAAATTATGGCGCATCACCAGGCCGGCGGACTCGAACTGGGTCAGCACCCGGTAGACGGTCGCGAGGCCAACGTCCTCACCGGCGTCCAACAGGGCTTTATAGACATCCTCGGCACTCAGGTGGCGGCCACTGGAGCTCTCGAGGATCTGCAGGATCTTGACGCGCGGCAGGGTTACCTTGAGCCCGGCCTTGCGCAATTCATGGTTCTGGTCGGCCATGGTTGCTCTTCGCAGTAAGGTGTAGGGTCGGGTATGATCGACCAAATCAACGATAGTGAAGAACAGGCGCAAATGCAAAAGCTGATTAAAACAGTCACCCTTTCCGTCGCCCTGACCCTGGTCAGCGGCTGCAGCTATTTCGGCGTCTACAAGCGCGACCTGCCCCAGGGCAACCTGGTGGAGCAGAGCGCCGTGGAGCAACTGCAACCCGGCATGAGCCGCAACCAGGTGCGCCAGCTGATGGGCAGTCCCCTGCTCGAGGCGCCCTTCGACGCCGACCAGTGGGACTATGTCTATCGTCTCGACAAGGCCTACGACGGCGTGGAGCAGCGCCGGGTCACCCTGACCTTCGCCGGCGACCGCTTGGTCGATGTGGCGATCCAGGGCGATCTCTCCGAGGAGATTCCGCTGCCCAGCGTCGAGGAGGCCGGCCCCGCCAGCGAAAGTGCCCAGCCAGGGGCCACGCTCGCGCCCGTCGAGTAAACGGCTCAACCCCCGGCGGCTCGCCGGCGGCGGGCCGTCTTGGGATCGACCTGCAGGGGGCGATAGATCTCGACCCGATCGCCCTCGCGCAGGGCCTGCGCCTCGGGTTGCCGCAGCGCCTTGCCGAAGATCCCCAGGGGGGCCCGGTCGAAGGTGTCGGCGGGCAGCTCGGGAAACTGCTCGGCGATCCGCGACAGGCTCACCGCCTGTCGCGCCGTGGTGCCCGGCGCCACCGCCAGGGTGACGATGCGCTGCTTCTCCGGCAGGGCGAAGGCCACCTCCACCGCCAGGGTCTCAGTAGCGGCCATAGACGTCGTCGGCACGACGGGTGAAGGAGTCCACCAACTGGCCGGCCACCTGCTGGAAGAGGCGCCCGAAGGCCATGCCCAGCAAGCGACTGGCGAATTCGAACTCCAGCTCCAGGCTCACCTTGCAGGCATCCTCGCCCATGGGGGTGAACAGCCAGCGTCCCTGCAGGCGGCGAAAGGGCCCATGCACCAGGGAGAGCTCGATGCGCTCCGGGGCATGCAGGTCGTTGCGGGTGGTAAAACTCTGCTCGATGCCCGCCTTGGCCAGGGTCAGCTCCCCCACCAGGTGGGCATCATCGTGCTCGAGCAGCCGGGCACGTCGGCAGCCGGGCAAGAACTCCGGATAGCGTTCGAAATCATTGACCAGATCGAACATGGCCTGGGGGGAGTGCCGCACGAGGGCGGACCGATTGACCGTTGGCATCTACCTCTCCGCTGACTTTACAGGGCCCTGGGCGTATCATGAGCGGTTGTTTTTCACGAATGGTATCACGCTTCCCCCCCCTACCGGAGGGGCCAGCCAACGCTAGATCACGACACGAGGTTCCATGGCCAAGAAAGGCAAGGGCAAGGGCCCCGGCAGCAATGTCATCGCCCAAAACAAGAAGGCGCGCTTCGAATACCATATTGACGAGACCTTCGAGGCGGGCCTGGTGCTGGCCGGCTGGGAGGTGAAGAGCCTGCGCGCCGGCAAGGGCCAGCTCACCGACACCTATATCCTGGTGCGTCATGGCGAGGCCTACCTGCTGGGTAGCCATATCACGCCGCTGAACACCGCCAGCACCCACGAGATCGCCGACCCGACGCGTACCCGCAAGCTGCTGCTGCACAAGAAGGAGATCGCCAAGATCTTCTCGCGCACCCAGGACAAGGGGCATACCTGCGTGCCCCTCAAGCTCTACTGGAAGGGTAGCCGGGTGAAGTGCGAACTGGCCCTGGTGACCGGTAAGAAGCAGCACGACAAGCGGGCCACCGAGAAGGATCGCGACTGGAACCGTCAGAAGGGCCGCATCATGCGGGAACACGCCAAGGCCTAGGCTGTCATATCCTCGGGCAAGCTGATAGAATGCCTGGCTATGGGGGCGACATGGCTTCGACGCCGGTGGCAACCCTTGAGGTGCATGCCGAGAGCGTGATGTATCTCGTAAATCCAACATCACGATTAAATAGTCGCAAACGACGAAAACTACGCTCAGGGCGCGCTGGCAGCTTAAACGCTGTTAGCTTCTTGTCCGGCCCCAACGCGATGTGCCCATTTATCGCCGAGGGGATATGAGCCAAGACTGATGGGATCGCGTCCGGTGGCGTCTTCACGCCGGTCGTTAAACTCTTGAAGAATCGCGCGTCTGGATCCTGCTCGTCGGAGCCAGCCGGGTTAAATCAAAAGACGAAACTAAGCATGTAGAGCTGATAGGCGAGTGCCGGCGGACGCGGGTTCGATCCCCGCCGCCTCCACCAACTAAGCAAAAAAACAGCCACTTATAAGTGGCTGTTTTTTTGTCTGAAAATCGGTTTACTCGAGTTCGAAGAGCCCCGCCGCGCCCATGCCGCCGCCGATGCACATGGCGATCACGACGAAGCGCTCGCCGCGACGCCGCGCCTCGAGCAGGGCATGACCCACCATCCGCGCGCCGGTCATGCCGAAGGGATGACCGATGGCGATGGCGCCGCCGTTGACGTTGAGCCGCTCGTCGGGAATGCCCAGCCGGTCGCGGCAGTAGACCACCTGGCTGGCGAAGGCCTCGTTGATCTCCCACAGGCCGATATCGCCCACCGTCAGCCCGAAGCGGTCGAGCAGCGCCGGGATGGCATGCACCGGGCCGATGCCCATCTCCTCGGGCCCACAGCCGGTCACCACCGAGCCGCGATAGGTGCCCAGCGGCGTCAGGCCGCGGCGCTCGGCCTCGGCGCGGCTCATCAGCAGCGAGGCCGCCGCGCCGTCGGAGAACTGGGAGGCGTTGCCGGCGGTCACGCTCTGCCCCTCGGCCACCCAGTCGCCGCCCGGCCACACCGGCGCCAGCGCGGCCAGGCTCTCGGCGCTGGTGTCCGGGCGGTTGCAGTCGTCGCGGCGGGCGGTCACCCGCTGGTGGCCGGCGGGCTTGCGCTCCTTGTCGAACAGCAGTTGCTCGGCCTCCAGCGGCACGATCTCATCATCGAAGCGCCCCGCCGCCTGGGCCGCGGCGGTGCGCTGCTGACTCTGCAGGGCATAGGCGTCCTGGGCCTCCCGGGAGATGCCGTAGCGGCTGGCCACCAGCTCGGCGGTCTCGAGCATCGGGATATAGGCCGCCGGCACCACCGCCTTGACCGCCTCGGACTGGGCCCGATAGCCGTTCTTGTGCTTGGTCTGGGTCAGCGAGATCGACTCCACCCCACCGGCCACCGCCACCGACAGCTCGCCGGCCATGATGCCCTTGGCCGCCGTGGCGATGCTCATCAGCCCCGAGGCGCACATGCGATCCAGGGCCATGCCGGGCACGCTCTGGGGCAGCCCGGCGGTATAGGCGCACAGCCGGCCGATGTTGTAGGCCTGGGTGCCCTGCTGGACCGCGGCGCCCATGATCACGTCCTGCACGGCTTCGGGTTCGACGCCGACGCGCTCGAGCACGGCGCGCACCACATGGCCGCCGAGCACCGGCGCCTCGGTGTCGTTGAAGGCGCCGCGAAACGCCTTGGTCAGGGGCGTGCGGGCGGTACTGACGATGACGGCATCCTGCGGGTTCATGACGGCTCCTCGCTGGTCGGGTTGGCAAAGGTGTAGCGGCTGATGGTGTCGACCACGCAGCCGGGGCGTTCGTTGCCCTCGATCTCGATGGTGATGCGCACGGTGGATTGCACCGCCTCGCCCTTGGGCACCACGCGCAGGATCTCGCCGCGGCCGCGGATCCGCGCGCCCACCGGCACCGGCGCGGGGAAGCGCACCCGGTCACAGCCCACGTTGACGCCCATGGCCAGGTTGTCGATCGTGATCAACTGGGGCAGGAAGCGGTTGGCCAGCGACAGGGTCAGGTAACCGTGGGCGATGCAGCCCCCGAAGGGGCCCTCGGCGGCCCGCACCGGATCCACATGGATCCACTGGTGGTCGTCGGTGGCGTCGGCGAAGCGGTCGATACGCGCCTGGTCCACCACCAGCCAGTCGGTGGTGCCCAGGTCGCGGCCCTCGGCGGCGAGCAGCGCCTCGGGGGTGGCAAAGGTCAGGGGCATGGGAGTCTCCTCAGGCACGCTGGGAACTGACCGACACCACTTCGCCGGTCATGTAGGAGGCGTAGTCGCTGGCCAGGAACATCATCACGTTGGCCACCTCCCAGACCTCGGCGGCGCGGCCGAAGGCCTCCCGGGCGGCCAGCGACTCCAGCAGGTCGGGGCTGGCGCTCTTCCTGAGGTGCTCGTGGAAGGCGATGGAGGGCGCCACGGCATTGATGCGTACCCCGTGCTCGGCCGCCTCCAGGGCGCCGCAGCGGGTCAGCGCCATCACCCCGGCCTTGGCCGCGGCGTAGTGGGCCTGCTCCTTCTGGGCGCGCCAGCCGAGCACCGAGGCGTTATTGACGATGACCCCGCGCCCGCGGGCCTGCATCGCCGGCAGCATGGCGCGGGTCATGCGAAAGGTGCCGGTGAGGGTCACGTCGAGCACCGTCTGCCACTCCTCGTCGGCCATCTCCACCAGGCGCCGCTGGCCGCCCAGGCCGGCGTTGTTGATCAGCACGTCGACGCCGCCCAGGGCCTCCTCGGCGGCCGCCACCAGGGCCTGCACCTGGGCCTCGTCGGTGACGTTGCACAACTGGCCATGGATCGCCTCGAGGCCGGTCTCGGCCCTGAGCCGCTCGACGGCCTCCTCCAGGCGGCGGGGATGGATATCGGAGATCATCAGCGCCCGGCAGCCCTCCTCGACGCAGCGCCGGGCGGCGGCATGGCCGATGCCGGCGCCGGCGGCGGCGGTGATAAGCACGGACTTCCCGGCCAGCAGCTGGTGGCCGGGGACATAGGGGGGAACTTGCGTCACGGTATGGCACCTCGGTCGGAATCCTGCCCTCCGTTATAGGTGGCCGGCCCGGGGCGCGGCATCGTCAAAACGGACCAGAAAGGACGCGCCCCGCCGGAGATTCGGCGGGGCGCGTCACAGGGCGAGCCGGTCGATCGCGGCCGATGGAGAGGGACGCGGCTCAGCTGCCCCGGAGATTCGGCGGGGAAGGCCGGTCGATAGCGGCCGATGGGGAGGGGCGCGGCTCAGCTGCCCCAGACCTTCTGGGCCGGCTCGGCCTGGCGCATCAGGCGGCGAATCGTCTCGCCGGCCTGCTGCGGGGTCAGGCGCTTGCCCTGGTCGGCCTCGGGGCCGCTGCGCCAGCCGTCGCACACTGACAGGCGCCCGCCCTGGCTCTCGAAGAGCTGGCCGGTCACCCCTTGCGAGGCGGTGCTGCCCAGCCACACCACCAGCGGCGCCACGTTCTCCGGCGCCCAGGCATCGAAGCCGCCGTCCTCGGGGGCCTTGACCACCTCGGGCATGGCGCTCTCGGTCATGGCGGTGCGCGCCGCCGGCGCCAGGGCATTGGCGGTGACGCCGTAGCGGGCGAACTCCGCCGCCTGCACCAGGGTCAGGGACGCCACCCCGCCCTTGGCGGCCGAATAGTTGGCCTGGCCGATGGAGCCCTGCAGCCCCGCGCCGGAGCTGGTGTTGATGATCCGCGCCTCGACCCGCTGGCCGGCCTTGGCCTGCTCGCGCCAGCGCCGCGCCAGGACGTTGGCCAGGCAGAAGTGGCCCTTGAGGTGGACCCGCATCACCAGGTCCCAGTCCTCCTCGTCGAGGCCGACGAACATCTTGTCGCGCAGTACCCCGGCGTTGTTGACCAGCACCTGGACATCGCCGAAGGCCTCCACGGCGGCGGCCACGATGCGCTCGGCGCCGGCCAGGCTGGTGATGTCGTCGGCCACGGCGATCGCCTCGCCGCCCTGCTCGCGGATCGCCTCGGCCACCGCCTCGGCGGCCTCGCGGCGAATGTCGTTGACGCAGACCCGGGCGCCCTCGGCGGCGAAGGCCAGGGCGTAGGCCCGCCCCAGGCCGCCGCCGGCCCCGGTGATGATCACGCTGCGCTGCTCACAGATTCCCATGCTGCCTCCTCAGAGTCGTTCGATGATGGTCACGTTGGCCTGGCCGCCGCCCTCGCACATGGTCTGCAGCCCGTAGCGACCACCGCTGCGCTCCAGTTCGTGGAGCAGCGTGGTCATCAGCCGCGCCCCGGTGGCCCCCAGGGGGTGGCCGAGGGCGATGGCGCCGCCGTTGACGTTGGTGCGGGCGGGGTCATAGCCGGTCTCGGCCAGCCAGGCCATGACCACCGAGGCGAAGGCCTCGTTGATCTCCACCCGGTCGATGGCGTCCAGGGTGAGGCCGCATTTCTCGAGCGCCGCCTGGGTGGCGGGAATCGGTGCCCGCAGGTGCCAGATCGGGTCGTCGCCGAGCACGCTCAGGTGGTGGATACGCGCCCGGGGCGTCAGCCCGTAGCGCTCGAGCGCCCGCTCGGAGACCACCAGCAGCGCCGCCGCCGCGTCGCCGGTCTGGCTCGACACCGCGGCGGTGATGCCGGGGTAGTCGGGGCTCACCGGCTCCAGCTCGGCCATCTTCTCCAGGCTGGTCCGGCGCGGGGTCTCATCCCGCGAGACCCCGGCCACCGGCACCAACTCGGCGTCGAAACGGCCGTCGTCCAGCGCCGCCAGGGCCCGGCGGTGGCTCTCCAGGGCATAGGCCTCCATCTGGGCCCGCGAGAAGCCCCAGTGATCGGCGATGCGCTGGGCCGCGTAGAACTGGTCGACCGGGGCGTCGCCGAAGCGCTCGCGCCAGCGCCGGCTGCCCGAGAAGGGATCCGGGAAGCCCAGCGGCTGGCCGGCCAGCATCGCCGAGGAGATGGGGATCCGGGTCATGGTCTGCACGCCGCCCACCGCCACCACATCCTGGGTGCCGCTCATCACCGCCTGGGCGGCGAAATGCAGGGCCTGCTGGGAGGAGCCGCACTGGCGATCGACGGTGGTCCCCGGCACGTTCAGCGGCAGCCCCGCCCCCAGCCAACTGGTGCGGGCGATATCCCCGGCCTGGGCGCCGATGGTGTCGACGCAGCCGAAGATGACGTCGTCGTATTCGTCGGCGGGCACGGCGTTGCGCCCCACCAGGGCTTCCAGCACCGCCGCGCCGAGGTCGATGGCATGCACCTCGGCCAGCCCGCCCTTGCGCCGCCCGGTGGGGGTGCGCAGCGCATCCACGATATAGGCGTCGCTCATGAGGCCTCCCGGAAGGTGTGGCCGGGGCCCAGCTCGGCACCCTCGGCGAGAATGGCGTCGGCGATGCGCGCCTTGTGATAGCCGCGATCGCCCCAGGCGGCATCCAGCGCCCAGGCACGCTTCATGAATATCTGCAGGTCGACCTCCCAGGTGTAACCCATGGCGCCGTGCACCTGGATGCCATGCCGTGCCGCCAGCCAGGATGCCTCGCCACAGGCCAGCTTGGCCTGGGAGACGTGCAGCGCGGCCCGGGGGTCGCCCCGCTCCAGGGACGCCGCGGCGCGGTAGAGCACCGGCTTGGCGAACTCGATCTTGCCGGCCACGTCGGCCAACTGGTGCTTGACCGCCTGGAAGGCGCCCAACGGCTTGCCGAACTGGCGACGCTGGGCGACATAGTCCACCGACAGGTCGAGCATGCGCTGGGCCAGGCCGAGCAACTGGCCGGCCACCGACAGGGCCCCGCGATCCAGGGTCTGCTGCCATAGCGCCCGGCCGGCCTCGCCGCTCGCCACCCGGGTGGCGGCGGCGGGCTGCCAGCGCACGCGGCGCAGGCGCCGCGAGGCATCGATGCTGGGATTGGCCTCCAGCGCCACCTCCTCGCGGGACAGCACATGCACCTCGTCGCCATGCGCCATCAGCAGCAGGTCGGCCAGGTGAGCATCGGCCACCAGGGGATTGACCGGATCGCCGAGGGCGATGCGCAGGCTGCCGTCGGCGACCCGCTCGAGCCAGCCCTGGCGGCCGCCCAGGGACTCGGGGAGGCCCTGGAGCAGCCCGCAGGCCACGTAGGCGGTATCGGCCAGGGAGTCGGGAATCCCGTAGTAGCCCAGCTCCTGAGTCATCAGCGACCAGGCGATATCGCCCATGCCCAGGCCACCCGCCGACTCGGGCACGGAGAGCGCGGTGAGCCCCTGCTCGGCGATCTTGCCGCGCAGGTCCGGGGAGCGGCCGCTATCGGTCTCCCAGAGCTCGCGCAGGGTCTCGGGGGCCGCCTCGACCATCAGGAAACGGCCGATCGCCTCGCGAAAGGCCAGTTGGTCATCGTTGAAGGTAAAATCCATGGCGTGACCTCAGGACTTGGGTAGGCCAAGCATGCGCTCGGCGATGATATTGCGCTGGATCTCGTTGGCCCCGGCATAGAGGGTGCCGGCCTGGGCGAACAGGAAGCCGTCCAGCCAGCCGGCGTCCGCGCCGATCTCGGGGGCCTCGGCGAGCAGCTCGCCGCGGGCGCCGAGCAGGCGCATGGCGGTCTCGTGCAGCTTGAGGTCGAGCTCCGACCAGACGATCTTGTTGATGCTCGCCTCGGCGCCGATCTTCTCGCCCCGGGCCAGGCGCCCCACGGTGTGGTAGGCGGAAAGCGTATAGGCCTCGGCCCCGGCCCAGGCCTCGCAGACCGCATCGCGCAGCGAGGGGTCGCGCTCGGCCTGCTCGGGGTAGCGGCGATAGAGCTCCACCAGGCGCCGCGCGGCGGCCTGGTAGCGCGCCGGGGAGCGCAGCAGCAGGCCGCGCTCGAAGCCGGCGGTGGCCATGGCCACCTGCCAGCCGGCGCCCTCCTCGCCGATGCGGTTGTCCACCGGCACCCGCACGTTGTCGAAGAAGATCTCGGCGAAGGCCTGCTTGCCGTTGAGGGCGCGGATCGGGCGGATCGTCACCCCCTCAGCATCCAGCGGCACCATCAGGTAGCTCAGGCCGCGGTGACGACTCGAGGCGGGGTCGCTGCGGAACAGACCGAAGGCCCAGTCGGCGAAGCTGGCGCGGGTCGACCAGGTCTTCTGGCCGTTGATCACGTAGTGGTCGCCGTCGCGGATCGCCTTGCTGGCGATCGCCGCCATGTCCGAGCCGGCATTGGGCTCCGACCAGCCCTGAGCCCACATCTCCTCGCTGGAGGCCATCGGCGGCAGGAAGCGCTGCTTCTGCGCTTCGGTGCCGAACTCCATCAGGGTCGGCCCCAGCAGCAACTGGCCGTTCTGGTTGATGCGCTGGGGGGCGCCGGCGGCGTAGTACTCCTCCTCGAAGATCAGCCAGTCGATCAGATCGCAGCCGCGGCCGCCCAGGTGCTCGGGCCACATCACCATGGAGAGGCGGTTGTCGAAGAGGCGGCGTTCCCAGGCGCGGTGCTGCTCGAAGCCTTCGCGGGTGTCGTAACTGGCCAGCGGTTCGCGGGGCACGTTGTCCGCCAGCCAGGCACGCACCTCGCGCCGGAAGGCCTGCTGGTCGGGGGTATAGGTCAGGTCCATGGCGGCTCCTCAGAAGGTGGCGTCGCGCTTCTCGACGAAGGCGCGACGGGTCTCGGCGGAATCGGGGCTGGTGTAGGCCTGCAGGGTGAAGCCCTGCTCCCAGCGATACTTGTCTTCCAGGTTGCCGTCCTCGATGCCGTTGAGCGCCTCCTTGGCGATCCGGATCATCGCCGGACTCTTGGCGGCGATCCGCTCGGCGATCTCCCGGGCGGTGGCGGCGAGCTCATGCTTCTCCACCAGGCGCTCGATAAAGCCGTAGCGCTCCGCCTCGGGGGCGGAGATGGCCTCGCCGGTGAAGAACAGGTAGCGCACCTTCTGCACCGGGAAGAGCCGCTGCAGGTGAGCGCCGCCGCCCATGGCGCCGCGATCCACCTCGGGCAGCGCGAAGCTGGCGCAGCGGGAGGCCACCACGATATCGGCGGCGCCGGTCATGCCGATGCCGCCACCCAGCACATAGCCGTGCACCGCCACGATCACCGGTACCGGGCAGCGGTGGATGGCGCGGAAGGTGGCGTAGTTACCGGCATTGACCGCCACGATGCGTTCCGGATGGCGATCCAGCTCCTTGATATCGACCCCGGCGCAGAAGCCGCGCCCCTCGGCGCGCAGCACGATGGCGCGCACCTCGGGAGCGTCGCCCAGGCGGTCGATCTCGGTGGCCAGGGCGTGCCACTCCTCGCTGTTCAGGGCATTGACCGGGGGGCGGTCGATGACCACCTCGGCGATATGCGCCGCGAGGCGCGTCTGAAAGGCACCCATCTCACTTCACCTCCGTGGTGGCAGGGGCCGCCACGGCCCCGTGGTCACGCCCCTGACAGAGGCGCTCGAGACAACGCTCGGCGTCATCGACGATCGTTGCGATCAGCTCGTCGGCGCCGAGCAGGCGATCGATGGCGGCGGCGACCTGGCCGCTGGGCAGGATGCCCGCCTCGGCCTGTCCCGCCACCATGGAGTGCTGCAGCAGCACCGGCTGGTTGGCCGCCATCACCGTCTGGGCCAGGGTCGCCGGGTCCTCGCGCAGGGCGCGCCATAGGATGCCCAGGGCCTGGCGATGACTCATGCCGGTGTCGCGCTGCCAGCGCCGGGCGCTGCGCAGGGCGATCAGCAGTCGACGCAGCGGTCCGGCGCCCTCCAGGCGGCGGATAAAGGCGTTGTCGATCATGCGGTGGCGCATGCCGTCCACGGCCAGGGAGACCTTGACCCGGGCAGGGTCCCGCACCGCCAGGTAGCGCTCCAGGGTGCTCGCCGGGGTCGGCGAATCGGTGGTCATCAGGAAACGGGTGCCCATGGCGATGCCGGCGGCCCCGGCGGCCAGGGCCGCGGCCAGGCCGCGCCCGGTGGAGAAGCCACCGGCGGCGATCACCGGCACCGTCACGCTGTCGAGCACCTGGGGCAGCAGGATGGACGAGGGCACGCTGCCGGTATGGCCGCCCCCCTCGCTGCCCTGGATGGTGATCATGTCGGCGCCCATGGCCTCGGCCTTGATGGCGTGCTTGACGGCCCCCACGGTGGGGATGCACAGCACCCCCGCCGCCTTGAGCCGCGCCACGGTCGCCGCATCCGGCCCGCGGCCATAGCTCACCGCGCGCAGGCGGTGGCGGATCGCCAGCTCCACGCACTCCGCCGCGTTGGACTGGAACATATGGAAGTTGAGGCCGAAGCAGCGGCTGCCGGTGAGCTCGATCACCTTGAGGATCTCGGCCTCCAGGGCCTCCGGGGGGATGGTCGCCCCGGCCAGGAAGCCGAAGCCGCCGCCACGGGTGGTGGCGGCCACCAGCTTGGCATCCGACACCCAGCCCATGGCGGTCTGGATGATCGGGTGACGGCAGCCGAGCCGCTCGGTCAAGGGCGTGGCGGGCAGGCTCATGAGCGCGCTCCCGCCGCGGCCTTGTTCTCGCGAACCATGCCGCGGGCGTCATAGCCGCCCAGCAGGTCGCCGGAGACCTGCTCGTTATGCACATGGGCGAAGTGGTGCCAGGCGAAGGCCGCCTCCATGCCGCTGCGCTTGCCCTGCAGGTCCTCCACGTGATTGATCACCTGCTTGGTCAGCGCCAGGCCCATGCGCGGCTGGGTGGCGATGCGCGCGGCGATATCGGTCACGCTGGCATCCAGGTCGTCGCGGGGCACCACCCGATTGACCATGCCCATCTGCCAGGCGCGCTCGGCGCTCACCCGCTCGCCCAGGAACAGGAACTCCTTGGCCAGGCGCGGCGCCATCTCATAGGGATGGGCGAAGTACTCCACCCCGGGGATGCCCATGCGCACCACCGGATCCTGGAAGAAGGCGTCCTCGCTGGCGATGATCAGGTCGCAGATCCAGGCCAGCATCAGGCCGCCGGCCACGCAGGCACCGTGCACCTTGGCGATCACCGGCTTGGGGATCTCCCGCCAGCGCCGGCACATGTTGAGGTAGACCTCCTGCTCGCGCACATAGAGGTACTCGCCGCCGGGCTTGTCGGTGTGATCCCACCACAGATGGCGGCGCTCGAAGGGGCGATTGATATCGCGCCCGGGAGTGCCGATATCGTGACCCGCCGAGAAGTGACGCCCGGCGCCACACAGCACGATCACCTTGACCTCGGGGTCGTCCACGGCCCGGCGGAAGGCATCGTCCAGGGCGTAGGTCATCTGGGAGTTCTGGGCGTTGTTGAAGCGGGGACGGTTGAGGGTCAGGGTGGCGATCCCCGCGTCCACCGCGTAGCGCACCGGCTCGTCGGTCTCGTACTGGGCCTCGTCGACGCGTTCGACGCTTTTGTCGTCATGCTGCATGGTGACCTCCTCAGACGGACGGGCGGCGACCCGGCGGGTTGCCCTTGAGTGCCTTGGCACGCAGGTTATGGGGGTCGAGGCGCGCGATCAGCGCCAACTGCTCGGCGCTGGGGGCCGGGGTCTCGCCGAGTCCCGGGGCCTGGAGCAGTGCGAAGCCGGTATTGTCCTGGACCTCCTCGAAGCTCACCCCGGGATGCAGGGAGCGCACGCGGATGGCGTGATCCGGCCCGCCGAAGTCCATGACGCAGAGGTTGGTGACGATATGCCGGATCTCCAGGAAGTCGCGGCGCATCCCCTCGGCGTAGCGCGCCGGGTTGTAGCCGGCCCCGGAGACCATATCGACCTCGCCCTCGACGAAGGCCCGGCGGGTATGCGCGGGCACGAAGAAGGAGTTGATATGGTTGATGCTGTTGCCCGGCAGGCCGCGCACTCCCAGCATGGCCACCTTGGGCCGCGCGTAGTCGCCGATACAGGAGAGGTTGGTCTGGCCGAAGCGGTCGACCTGGGTCGGCCCGATCATGGCGTGGCGGTGCCCGCCGGCCACGCACTCGAACATCCGCTCGAAGGGCAGGTAGCCGGCATAGCTCGGCGCCGCGTCGCGGGGGCCGACCGGGATCGGCTCCTCCACCAGCAGCGCCTCGCTGTCGGTCATCAGCAGTTCCGGGGTGTGGGTCAGCTTGGCCAGGCCGGCGCCCAGGCGGGGCAGCACGCCCAGGCCGGAGGCGATCACCTCGCCGTCGCCGCGCCAGGCCTCCGAGGCCGCCACGATCAGCAGTTCGGCCAGGGTAAAATCGGTTGTCTCGCTCATCGCCTCTCTCCTCAGAAAATCGGTCGCGGCAGACGACGGATCGCTTCGCTGCCGCCGTTGGCGGCCTGGTAGGCCGCCTCGTCCGGGGCCACGAAGGCCTGGTGATAGGCCGGCCAGCCGCCCTCCTCGCCGGCGCTGGCGGCGTAGCGCTTGAGGTGCTCGAGATCCCAGCCGTAGTCGGGATCGCAGCTGGTGGGATGCGCCCCCAGCGGGGCCTCCACCACGCCGCTGACCAGGTAGCGCTCGAAGGTGTTGTCGCGGGCCTGCTCCGGGGTCAGCGCGAGCCGCTCCTCCACCCGCTCGGCGGAGACGAAGCAACGCTCGGCGGCGCGGGCGAAGAGGTGATCGAAGTAGGGATCGCGACCCTGGATCAGGGTGTTGCCCAGGCGGTCGGCGACATTAACGTGAAGAAAGGCCGCATCGAGGGTCAGCGCCGGCATGGCCACCAGGGTCTCGCCGTCGGCATAGGGGGAGCGGATCAGTTCCAGGTCGGGATTGCGGGTCAGCACATCGGTGCCGATGCCGCAGCGGGTGGGCAGGAACGGCAGGCGCATGCCGGCGGCCCGCAGGCCCCACTGGAACATCCCCTCGTCGAGTTCCATCAGCTCCAGTTCGCCGGCCTGGCGGGCCTGGCGATACCAGGGCTCCAGGGGGATGGCGTCCAGGGTGGCGAAGCCGTAGATCAGCTTCTTCACCTTGCCGGCGGCGCACAGCATGCCCACCTCGGGGCCGCCGTAGGCCACCACCGTCAGCTCCTTGAGGTCGCTGCGCAGGATCTCGCGGACCAGCGCCATGGGCTTGCGCCGCGGCCCCCAACCACCGAAGCCGAGGGTCATGCCATCCTCGAGCTGGCTCACCGCCTCGGCGGCCGTCATCACCTTGTTCATGCGTCGTCTCCTTGCGTCTGCCGTCCCACCGAGAAGTCGTGTCCCCACAGGCTGACTCGGGTGAACTCGAAGACGCTGTGCGCCTCCCAGTCCACCTGCAGGCCGCCATGGCCATACTCCAGATCGAAGCCGGAGGGGGTCTTCATATAGAAGGAGGTCATGCGGTCATTGAGGTGTTCGCCCAGGGTCGCCGAGAGCGCCACGCCGTGGGCGCGGCGGCGATCGTCGGCCCGCCCCACCTCGGTCATGTCGTCTACCTCCACCATGGCGTGGACGCAGCCGCTCGCCACCGGGTACTCGGCCAGGGCCAGGCTGTGATGGCGGGCGTTGCGGCAGTGCAGGAAGTAGATGCGCACCGGCGGCACATCGGGGTCGGGGCGGAAGTGGAAGATGTCGGAGAGCTCGAAGCCCAGCACGTCCCGGGCGAAGGCCAGGGTGTCGTCGAACTGCGGGGCCGGCAGCACCGTATGGCCCAGGCCCATGTCACCGGTGACGAAGCGCGGCACGCCCTGGGGCGAGACGAAGGGCAGGCAGTCGGAGCGATGCCCCCAGACCAGCTCGTGACGGTTGCCGGAGGGATCGCGGCAGATCGCTACGGCCTGGAAGCCGCGCTGGTCGCAGAGGGCCGCGTCGCCCAGTTCATAGCCCACGCCCTTGGCGTCGAGCTCGGCCAGGGCCGCCTGGAAGGCGCCCTCGTCGGCCAGCTCCCAGCCGGAGGCCACATAGTGACGCTCGCGGCCCGGGACGATCAGCATCCGATAGGGGCGTTCGTCCATCTTCAGATAGAGCCCCTCCTCCGGGGCTTCCCGAGTCATCATGCCCAGTACCCGTTCGGCGTACTCGCGCCACTCGGCGAGGTCGTCGCTCTGGGCCACCAGGTACGCCAGGCTGCGGATTTCCATGGTTCTGGCTCCTCGCTATGTCATTGACCTGGGAGCAGTATCCGCAACCGTGGCGCCGGGGCTCATCGTCCGTTGAGACTAACCCGGGGAAAGCGGGCCGGCCTCGCGCGCCCCCGGCGATGCGGGAGGGCGCGCGACCATAAAAAATGGTTCTTCACAGATCAGCGTGAAACCACGACATGGCATATCTCCAGCTTGCTGTTGTGGGAGCTTGGCTGTGCCGAGCGATTGGCGCCGGCCAGGCGCCTTGATCGCCCTTCGGGCGATATCGCGCGGGATCCACGCTCCCACAATGGTGTTCACGCCAGAGTGCGAGGAACCTAAAAAATGCCGAGGCGGCAGGGCAGGATGCCATGCCGCCTCGGCGGGGTGGGCCAGGGATGGGTCCAGGGATGGGAGATCAGGCCGGCTGCGGCTCTCCCGCCACGGCGGGGGTCGTCGCGGCGCCATAGAGGTCGGGAGTCACCCGGTGCTCGCGCAGCACGAAGCGCGCCCCCGAGGCCTCGGCGAAGGCGCGCAGGTAGGGCTCCGGTTCCAGGCAGGCCTCCGGGGCCAGCAGCCCCTCGCCATGGATGCGTCCCTCGATCCAGGCCTGCACCGCCAGCCAGGCGCAGATCGGCGTCGGGTCGGCCATGAACTCGGCCTCGGCGCTCTCCTCGGTGGGCAGCATATGATGGAACTCGAGGGCGCTGAACACCTCGTCATGGCCGCGCTGACCGCTGACCTCGACGCGGAAGGCCGCCCCCCAGGGGGCGTCATCCAGCGGCACCTGCAGGCGTGACGCCCCCGCCTCGGAGGCCAGGTAGTGCCCCAGGAACTGCTGCGGCGAGAGGCCCGCGCCCGCCACCGGCGCGGTCTGATCGAAGCCGAAATCGACCAGGGTGCGCCACAGCGTCGAGGCCGCCTCGGGAATGAACCCCAGGCGTACCTGCACCTCCTCGAGCCCCTTGATGAAGTGGGGAATGGTCACCGCCTCGCCATGGCCGATATGGAACATGGCACAACGCCCGAAGGGGGCATCGAAATCGATCTCCCGGCGCCCGCCCCAGCCCGGCACCTTGCGGTAGGCGCCATCGATAAACTGCACCACCTCGCCGCTGGTGATATGGAACATATGATCGAGCACCGCCGGCGAGAAGAGCGCCGGGGAGAAAGGCACCGCGGTCGCCAGGCTGACCGAGCGCGGTCGATCCATTCGCTCGGCCAGGTAGCGGGTGATCACGTTGGTCAGGCCGGGGGTCGAGCCACAGCCGATCACCAGCTGGACGCCGGCCTCCCGGGCGCGAAGGTCGATATCGGGATCGAGGAAGAGGCGCTCGGCCACGTCGTGATCGTCGTTGATATCGAGATAATCGACCCCGGCGCGAATCGCCGCCTCGATCACCCCCAGGGCATGCTGGTAGAAGGGGCCGACGCTATTGAACACCAGGTCGACGCCCGCCAGGGCGGCGTCCAGTTGCTCCGGGTCCTGGACGTCGAGGGCCAGGGCCCGGGGCCGGCCGCCCAGTTCGCCGACCAGGGACTCGGCGACCTCGAGATAGCGGTCGGCGATAATGAATTCCACCGTCGGATGGCGCGGCACCAGCAGGCGGGCCACATTCGACCCCACGCCGCCACAGCCCAGTAGCAGGATACGCATTGTCTCTTCTCCTCGAGAACGCCCGCGGCGAGGTCACGCCCCGCGGCGGGCATCGGATATCAGGACCGATCGATCAGCCGAGATAGTTGGGGCCGGCCAGCATGCCGCCATCGATGACGAATTCAGCGCCGGTGCAGTAGGAAGACGACTCCGAGGCCAGGAAGGCGACCAGCTCCGCCACTTCCTCGGGACGCCCGACCCGGGGGATCGGCAGGCCGGCGAAGCTGCTCTCGCCCGCCTCGTCCTGGGGCTCGCCGGGTACATTGACCATCGGGGTATCGATGCCGCCGGGATGCACCGAGTTGACGCGGATGCCGTACTGGCCGAACTCGATCGCCGCCACCTTGGTCATGCCGCGCACGGCGTACTTGCTGGCCACATAGGCGGAAAACCCGCCGATCCCCTGCATGCCGCCCACCGAGGAGATATTCACGATGGCACCGCCGCCGGCCTGTTTCATCGCCGGCAGCACCGACTTCATGCCCAGCCAGCAGCCCAGCTGGTTGACCTCCATGACCCGGCGGAAGTCCTCGACGCCGTACTCCTCGATGGTCCCGACCGAGAGAACGCCGGCGTTGTTGATCAGGATATCGAGACGACCGAACTGCTCGGTGGCCACGGCGATGGCGGCGTCCCAGTCCGCCTGGCGGGTCACGTCCATCGTCTGGTAACGCGCCCTCTCGCCGAGCTCGTCGGCCAGCGCCCGACCTTCCTGATCGAGGATATCGCCGATGACCACCCGGGCGCCCTGGCGCACGAAGTGACGCGCCTCCGCCGCCCCCTGGCCGCGCGCGCCCCCGGTAATCAGCACCACCTTGCCTTCCAGCTTGCTCATCGTCTTCTCCTTCGAGGTCATCTCGTTGTTGTGTCTCGTCCGCCACTGTCGCGGACCCTCCGGTCCAGTCTCGGCAAGACGGTGACGGGCCACACCGTCTATTCGGACTAGCCAGATGGGGAACGAACCTAGCGCCCCTGAAAGCTGGGCGGGCGCTTGTCGAGGAAGGCGCGCATGCCTTCGCGCTGGTCCCGGGAGGCGAACAGCAGGGCGCAGGCCTTGCGTTCCAGGGCCAGGGCGCTCTCCAGGGGCGCATCGAGGCCGGCGAGGATCACCTCCTTGATCTGCTCCACGGCCAGCGGCGGCATCCGGGCGATCTGCTCGGCCACCGTCAGGGCCCGCGCCTGGACATCGGCGTCCGCCACCAGCTCGCTGACCAGGCCAGCGACCCAGGCCTCGCGGGCACCGATCGGGCGTCCGGTGAGGGCCATCTGCATCGCCTTGGCCTTGCCGACGGCGCGCACCAGGCGCTGGGTGCCACCGATCCCCGGCATGATGCCGATACGCACCTCGGGCTGGCCGAAACTGGCCCCTTCGCCGGCGATGATCACGTCGGCCTGCAGGGCCAGCTCGCAGCCGCCGCCCAGGGCCTGACCCGACACCGCCGCCACCACCGGCTTGGGGCAGTGGCGGATCGGCGCCCAGAGGCGCTCGGCATGGCGCCGATGGATATCGATCGGGTCACTGTCGAGCAGGTCGTGGATATCCCCCCCGGCGGCGAAGACATGGTCGCCGCCGGTCAGCACGATGCAGCGGGCCCGAGGCGCCTCGGCGAGGTGCCGGAAGTGATCGGCGAGCCGCGCCTGCAGCGCCAGGCTCAGGGCATTGGCCGCCTCGGGACGGTGCAGGCGCAGCCGCGCCACGCCATCGCGGGGCCAGTCGAGCCGCACGAGCTCGGCAGTCGAAGCCTCGGACATGGGATCTCCTGAAGTGGCGACATGAAGTGACGAACCCTGGCGACGATGCGCCCGGCGGCGCGCCGGGAGCATCGTCCGTTCAGACGACGAGGCGCCCGGGGCCGTCTCCCTAGACTGGCGGCAATCCGTCAGGAAGCGAGGAACCCCCCATGTATGATGCAGCTTCATCACTGCCCAGCCTTGCCGGGCGCGTGGTCCTGGTCACCGGAGGCACCCGCGGCGTCGGCGCCGGTATCGCGCGCTGCTTTCTCGCCGCCGGGGCCGAGGTGGTCGTCTGCGGGCGGAAGCCCCCCGAGACGCTGCCGCGGGTCGACGATCGCCAGGCCAGCTTCCTCGAGGCCGACGTGCGCGATCGCGACTCCCAGGCGCAGCTCTTCGAGCGGATCCGCGAGCGCTTCGGCCGCCTCGATGTGCTGATCAACAATGCCGGCGGCAGTCCCGCCGCCGAGGCCGCCGAGGCCTCGCCGCGCTTCCACGAGGGGGTGATTCGCCTCAACCTGGTGGCGCCCCTGGAACTGGCTCAGCATGCCAACCGGTTGATGCAGCAGCAGGCCGAGGGCGGCAGCATCCTGTTTATCGGCAGCATCAGCGCCCTGCGCCCCTCCCCCGGTACCGCCGCCTATGGCGCCGCCAAGGCCGGGGTGCTGTCGCTGGTGCAGTCGCTGGCCGTGGAGTGGGCGCCCAAGGTGCGGGTGGTGGCCATCAGCCCCGGGCTGGTGCACACCGAGATGTCCCACCTCCACTACGGCGACGAGGCGGGGGTGGCCGCCGTGGGCGAAACCATTCCCGCCGGGCGCCTGGCCACCCCCGAGGATATCGGCCGCGCCTGCTGTTTCATGGCCTCGCCGCTGGCCAGCTACGCCAGCGGCTGCAACCTGCTGCTGCACGGCGGCGGCGAGCGGCCCGCCTTCCTCAGCGCCAGCAGCGCCGGGCACTGACCGCTCGCCCCGACCCTTCCTTACCGCAGCGCCAGCAGCGCCGGGCACTGACCGCTCGCCCCTTCCTTACCGCTCCGCCCGGTTCCCCCGGGCGGCCTACCGCCCTCGCCTTTTCGCCCGCCCCCGGCCTGCCGGGCGCGCCTCGACCGCCAAGCAAGCCGCTATCGATGCCAAGCGCTATCGAGGCGATGCCAATCCCCATCGCCCTATCGAGACAACGCCCCCGCCTCGGCGTCTGGCCGGGGCGGGGGCGTCGGTCGTCGAGGACTCGGCGCGCGGTTAGCGGACGCGAATCCGCGGCGGTGGGGCATCCCCGCGCAGCGCCGTCAGGAAGCCCTCCAGGGGGGCCGGCTCGGCCACCTCGGGCAGGGCGTCCTTGTCCGGGCGCTCGGCCCAGAACGCCTGCCAGGAGGGGAAGAGGCCGTGGAAGGTCCCCTCATAGGGCTCGCGGCCGGGCCAGCGCATCTTGCGCTCGCCGATGGGCGCCCGGTTGAGGTCGCTGGCGTACCAGTAGCAGGGCAGGCGGCGGCGGAAGTACCAGCGCCCGTCGATGCGCTCGTAGTCGTCCCAGTAGAGCATCTGCATGATTACCCACTCGGGGCCGGTCTCGTGCTCGTTCTTCGAATAGACCACGCCGGTGGCATGATCGGCGTCGACGAACTCGATCAGGTGCTGCCCCAGGTGGTGGGAGGTACCGGTGAACTGGTCGCGCAGGGTGGTGTCGAGCCAGGCCTTGAGATGGGCGCGCCCGGTGCGCTCACGGCCCACGCGGATATCCGGCGCGAACAGGTTGACGTGGGCGTCGAGGTCGCGCATGTCCAGGGAGAGCGAGTACTTGGCCGCCAGTTGGCGGATCTCCTCGATGGACTCGAGGCGATCCAGGCGCCGCTCCAGGGAATTCGTGGTCATATCGCCTCCGCTCACAGGAACATCATGCCGCCGTTGACCGCCAGGTTCTGGCCGGTGATATAGGCGGCGTCGTCGCTGGCCAGGAAGGAGGCCACGCCGGCCATGTCCTCGGGCTCGGCCATGCGCCCCAGCGGAATGGCGGCCACCATCTGCTCCCGCCACTCGTCGGGAATGCCGGCCATCATCGGGGTATTGGTGGGTCCCGGCACCAGCACATTGGCGCGAATGCCCAGGGGGGCCAGCTCCCGGGCGATGCTGCGGGTCAGGCCGACCACCCCGGCCTTGGAGGCGCAGTAGTGCCCCGGCCCCTCGCCGGAGGCGATGGAGGTGCTGGAGACATTGATCAACACGCCCCCCTGGCCGACGTCCCGCATCACCTTCGCCGCCTCGCGACAGCACAGGAAGGTGCCGGTCAGGTTGACGCCGAGCACCCGCGCCCAGTTCTCGTCCGGCATGTCCAGGAAGCCGTCCACGGCGCCGGTGCCGGCGCTGTTGATCAGCACGTCGAGGCGACCGAAGCGCGCCCGCACCGCCTGCATGGCGGCCTTGACCGACTCGGCGCTGGCCACGTCGCAGGCCAGGCCCAGGGCCGGCTCGCCGAGCAGCGCGGCGGTATCCCGCGCCGCCGATTCCTGCAGGTCCAGGGCCACCACCCGGGCCCCCTCGGCGGCGAAGCGCTGCGCCATGGCGCGCCCCATGCCCTGGCCGGCGCCGGTAATCACCACCACCTTGTCCCGATGTTTCATGCTTCCTCCTGACGGTCACTACGAATGGGCGACGGCGTCGCCGCCATGTCCGCATCATCGACCCCCGGGGAATGGCCGGAATCGTCCATCGAGACTATTTTGCCCCCCGCTGCCGCGCCTGCCCGCCGTGCGCGCCTGGTCTGAATGGACGATGCCCGCCCCCCGCCCCTGCCGGAGCATCGAGGCTCCCATTCCCAGAGGAGACCCCAGCATGCCGAGACAGGACCTGCCCTTACCGGAGGGGCATTACCTCACCCTGCCCAGCGGGCTGCGCCTGCACTACCTGGACGAGGGCGAGGGCCCGGTGGTGATCTGGCTGCACGGCAGCGGCCCCGGCGCCAGCGGCCACAGCAACTTCAAGGGCAACTACCCCGCCTTCGCCGCCGCCGGCTTCCGCAACCTGGTGCTCGACCTGCCGGGGTTCGGTCGCTCCGACAAGCCCGCGGACGTCGACTATGACCTGGCCTTCTTCGTCGCGGCCCTGCACGGTTTCATGGACACCCTGGACCTGCCTCGCGTCACCCTGCTGGGCAACTCCCTGGGTGGCGCCATCGCCCTGGGCCTGGCCCTCGACCAGCCCGCCCGGGTGGAGCGGCTGATCCTGATGGCCCCCGGGGGCCTGGAGGAGCGCGAGACCTACTTCCGCATGGAGGGCATCCAGCGCATGGTGACGATCTTCGGCGAGGGCCCCATGGGGGTGGAGGAGATGCGCCAGTTGATGAGCCTGCAGCTCTATGACGCCTCCCAGATCGAGGAGGCGCTGCTGGAAGAGCGCGCCGCGGTGGCCGTGACCCAGCCCGACAACCTCTTCTCCTCGATGCGGGTGCCCAACATGACCGCGCGCCTGGGCGAGCTCGCCTGCCCGGTCCTCGGCTTCTGGGGGATCGACGACCGCTTCAACCCGCCCGGCGGCGCGGACAAGATGCTGGCCGGGGCGCCCCGGGCACGCTTCGTGATGCTCAACCGCTGCGGCCACTGGGTGCAGGTGGAACATCGCGACCTCTTCAATCGCAGCTGCCTCGACTTCCTGCATCACGGCTAGCAACCCCAGCCGCCAAACCTCAAGCGCCCCTCCCCGGCAGCGATGCCGGGGAGGAGCGCTGATATCGCCGCGAGGCCGCTCAGTAACCGAAGACGTCAGCGATGCCGGGGAGGAGCGCTGATGTATCGCCGCGAGGCCGCTCAGTAACCGAAGACGTCAGCGATGCTGAAGTGCGCGATCACCGGCCTCGGCATCTCGGTCGCTTGCCGCACGCCCTGGGGTTCGGCCGTGGCGGACAACTGACTGATGGTGGACAGCGCCAGCAGCATCGCGACCAGAAAGACGATTATCCCACGCAGAATCGACAGGCCACGGGATCGAATACTAGATATGGAAAAGTTTGGCGTTTTCATTTTCTTCTCCCTTGGTTTTGTAGTTGTTTTATAAGGCGCCTCGCCGGGTATAAAGGGAGGCTCGGCGACGCCTGATACCTACTTGTAGCAAGGCCGGAGCGGGGCGGCCTCGTTCATATGAACTACATCAGCGCTTTTCTTGCCTGGCTCGCCGGGCCTCGTTCAAATGAACGATGCCTGCCCGGATAAATACGCGTATGTATGAAGGGAGGCCGGTGGAGTGGCCCGCGAGGCCCCACGGACCCGAGGGACGATGCGCGAGATCGCTAATGCTGGACGCGATCCGAGAGCGGCAGGGAGACTGCTGAATTCACGGAAGAGACCCGATGAATCAGAAACAACTAAATAAATAAAAATAGAAATAATCGCAACACGCCAAGATAACGCCAATAACGATCCGGGTGAAATGCCATGAACGCCATGCTCAACCTTGCGTCACGCCACCAAGGAGCCAGGTCTTTCCATATTCCGGATAGCCTGACGGCCGAGGAGCTCAACCAACTGGTCGGCCAGATCTATGATGGTTCCCTGGAGGAAGTGCCCTGGAAAAGGGCCCTGACCTCGATTCATCAGCGCCTGGAGGCCAAACACGTCACCCTGATCATCCGGCCGACGACCCCCGAAGATAACGGCCTGCATGTGGATATCGGTGGAGCCGCCCAGGAATCGGTGAATGCCTACTACAGCCAGTACTATATGATGGATCCCTTCCTGGGCGGCTCCACCGAACATATGCTGGCCATCGATGACATCATGGACCGCCCGAGCTGGGAAGGGTCGCCCTACTACCAGCAGTTCCTGCGGCATATGGATATCTATCATCTGATGAGCGCGGAGATGCAGTTGCCGGACGGGGAGAGCTGCCGCCTGGTCATCACTCGCTCCCACGCCGCCGCCCCCTTCAGCGCCGACGACAAGGCCTTCTGCAATACCCTCCTGCCGCACCTGCGCCGGGCGCTGTTCATGCGCAGCCGGGTGGGCTGCAGCAATATCATCGGCAAGCTCTACTCCGGCGCCGTGGACAGCCTGATGATCGCCACCATCATTATCGACGAGCACGGCAAGGTGATGCAGTGCAACCAGGTGGCGGATGAACTGCTGGAGAGCCGGAGCGGCCTGCGCCTCCTCAAGGGCCGCCTGGAGGCCGAGTTCGGCCCGGAGAATCGCCAGCTACAGAAGCTGATCAAGGAAGCCATCGCCAAGAGCACCTCCCGGGACCCGCATATGGCCGAGGCCATGTCGATCATGCAATCCACCGGCGGCGAGGCCCTGGGGGCGGTGATCCAGAGCATTCCGATCAGCGAGTGGTCGGAAGGCGGCGTGCGTCCCGCGGTGGCCCTCTTCCTGCGCAATCCCGAACGCTCCGCCCGGGCGCCCCAGGATGTGATCCGCCAGCTCTACGGCCTGACCCCCTCGGAAACCGCCCTGGCCGCACAGTTGGTGGATGGCTTTACCCTCGAGGAGACGGCCGAGAACCTGGGCATCAAGCGCAATACCGCCCGCGCCCATCTGCGCTCGATCTTCTCCAAGACCGGCGTGACCCGCCAGACCGAACTGGTACGGCTGCTGCTCAACAGCGTCGCCGCCCTCAGCTCGGTCACCAACCACTAGGTTTTGTACGAAAAGTCGGCGAGCGATGGCCAGACAAGGCAAAAATCGGCGAAAAGACGGAGTTTACGCGGTGTAAATGAGTACTTTGAGCCGATTTTTAACGCCGTATGGGCGAGCGCAGACAGTTTTCGTACAGAGCCTAATCCCCGCGGCACCCCACCGCCCTCGCCCCGGCATCACCCCCGGGGGCAGGCCCAGGCGGCCTGCCCCCGGGTTCGCTTACCCCGCCAGGCTGACCCGCACCCGCGCCGCGACCTCCTCCACGGCCTCCCGGGCCAGGTCCACGCCGTCGATAAAGCTCATGAACCCATGAATGGCGGAGGCATACTCCCGATGCTCCACCGCCACCCCGGCCTCCTGCAGGCGCCGCGCATAGGCACGCCCCTCGTCTCGCAGGGGGTCGAGGCCGGCGGTCACCAGGGTGGTCGGCGGCAGGCCGTCGAGCCGGGGCGCCCGTAGCGGGCAGGCCCGGGGATCGTCCGCCGCGGCCCGGTTCGGCAAATACTGCTCCCAGAACCAGGCCATCACCTCGGTTTCCAGGAAGTAGCCCTGCCCCAGCCGACGATAGGAGTCGCGCGTCAGGTCGGCATCGCATACCGGATAGAGCAGCAGCTGATGGGCGATGGCGGGCCCTCCCGCCTGCGCCGCCAACCAGGAGGCCACGGCGGCCAGGTTGCCGCCGGCGCTGTCGCCGCCGACCAGCAGCCGCGTCGGATCCGCCCCCAGGGCCTCGGCCTCGCGGGCCGCCCAGCACACCGCGGCGTAGGCATCCTCCACCGCCGCCGGGAAGGGGTGCTCGGGGGCCAGCCGGTAATCCACCGAGATGACGATGGCCGGCAGGGCGTTGCAAAAGGCCCGGCAGAGGTTGTCGTGCGTCTCCAGGTCGCCCAGCACGAAGCCGCCCCCGTGGAAGTAGACCAGCAGCGGCAGCGCCGCGTCGCCTCCCGGGTGGTAGAGGCGCGCCGCCACCCGGCCCGCGCCGATTTCCCCCTCCTCGACGCGCGCCACCGCCTCGATCTCGGCGCCGGGGGGCAACTTGTTCCAGGCCCGATACTCGTCGATACTCACCTGCCAGGGTTTGGGCACAGGGGTGGCCTGGAGGGCCTCGAGCAGCCCGGCGATTTGCGGATCGAGTGGCATGGCACGGCTCCTATTTCACCGTTGTAAGAAGACTGGACACTTAGGCAAATGACCCATGACGTCTCCCTCGATAGCTTCGGCGATATCGTCGCCGCCATTCACGAAGGACCTCACGGATCCCCGGCCTGGGCCTCACTGAAAGCGATACGCGATGCCTTCGCCGCCAAGGATATTTTCCTGATCCTCAAGCGGCCGGATGACGAGAGTATCGGCATCATGATCTATGACGGGTCGTCGGGCGGCGTTTCCCCCGACGGCACCTATTACACCGAGGGGGTCTACAATATCGACCCCTTCACCGGCCTGACCCCCAATACGCCCCTGACCCTCAGCGAGGTCGTCGATGCCGACACCCTGCTCGCCAGCGACTTCTATCGCCTCTCGCTGGAGCCGTTCGACATCTTTCATGTGCTGGGGGCCGACCTGCATGGGGACGATGGGCTGCGAGTGAACCTGCGCCTGACCCGTCGCCCCGACGAGCCCGACTTCGGCCCCGCCGAGAAACGGCTGCTGGGCCTGCTGCTGCGCCACTTCGAACTGGCGATTCGCACCCATGTCCTGCTCAACGAGATCGACACCGAGCGCCAGGTCTATGCCGGCGCCATGGCGCAACTGGCCGTGGCCTGCCTGCTGATCGACGAACGCGGCCGGGTCGTGCGCACCAACCCGCTGGCCGACCGCCTGCTGGCCTCGCGCAGCGGCATCCGCCTGGCCGACGAGCGCCTGCAACTGGGCTCGGCGGCCGATCAGGAGCGCTTCCGCCATCTGCTCGACGAGGTCAAAGGCAGCCGCCACGACGCCACGCCCCTGCTGACCCGGGCGCTGATCGCCGTCTCGCCGCGGGATGGCTCGCGCCTGAGCCTGGTGATGCGTCCCCTGCCGCGGGTCGAGCGCCCCGAAGGAACCGGCGGTCCGGTCACCATCGTCTTCCTCAGCGACCCGGATCAGCTGGTCTCCCCCTCCATCGAGACCCTCGGCGCCCTGTTCGAGCTCACCCCCACCGAGGCCCGGCTCTCGCTGCATCTCACCAATGGACACAACGTGGAAGCCGCTGCCCAACTGCTGGAGATGAGCCCCTATACCGCCAGGGCCCACCTGCGCTCGATCTTCTCCAAGACCGGCGTCTCCCGGCAGGGACAGTTGATACGCCTGATTCTGCGCAGCGTAGCGACCCTCGGCTAGGAGGCAGGGGCCGCACCCCCGCCAACGGCGCTTACTTCACCAGCTCATAGGCCTCGAGATCCGGGGTCTCCATGGCCTTCTCGAAGGCCGCATAGTCCCAGGGCCAGGTGGAGGGCACCCCTTCGGCATCCAGATACCAGCTGTTGCAGCCCGAGCCGAAGATGGTGGTCTTGGCCTTGGCGATGCGCCGCTCCTCGTAGGCATCCATGGCCTCGCGGGAGACGCAGATCTCGCGATAGCTGCCGTCGCGCAGGAGCCCCATCAACTGGGAGACATAGTCCCACTGGAACTCGGTGATCTCGATCAGCGAGAAGTTGCCCACCGGCCCGGTCGGCCCGTTCAGCATGAAGAAGTTCGGGAAGTCCGGCATGGTGATCGCCAGGTAGGCCTTGGGACGCTTGGCCCAGAGCTCCTCCAGGTCGGCGCCATGGCGTCCCTTGACCTTCATCGGGCGCATAAACATATGCGCATTGAAGCCGGTGGCCAGGCCGATCACATCCAGCTCATGCAGCTTGCCGTCACGGGTGCGAATGCCCTCGGGCTCGATGCACTCGATCCCCTCGGTGACCAGCTCGGCATTGGGGTGCTGAATGGCCTGGTAGTAGTTGGGGGAGTAGATCAGGCGCTTGCAGGCGGCGCGATAGGTGGGGCGCAACTTCTCCCGCAGCTCGGGGTCGGTGACGCTCTCCTCCAGGTTCTTGCGCACGATATCCTCGATCTCGTGCATCTCCGTGGAGTCGGGATCCGCCGCCGCGGTGGTGAAGCGCTTGACCAGCGCCATATAGGTCTCGTCGTACTTCAGGTCATGCAGGAGTTGCGGGTTGGCACGAAACTCGGCCTTCTGCTCCTCGGTGAAGTCCGGGTTCTCCACCGGCATGATCCACTGCGCCGAGCGCTGGAAGTGCTTCAGCTTCTCGGCCCGGCCGGCCAGGGCCGAGACCATCTGCACCCCGGTGGAGCCATTACCGATCACCCCGATACGCTTGCCGTCGAGCGCCACCTCGTCATCCCAGCGAGAGGTATGCATCAGGCGCCCTTCGAAACGGTCCATGCCGTTGATCTTCGGATAGCTGGGGTGATGCAGCACCCCCGTGGCGGCGATCACGATATCCGCCGTATCCTGCTTGCCGCCCTTGATCTCCAGGACCCAGCGGCCCTCGACATATTCACAGGCGGTGATTTCATGTTTCAGCCGGATCAGGTCGCGAATCCCGAAGTCGTCGACCACCCGCTCGAAATAGTCGCGGATCTCGATACCGGGGGAGAGGAAACGGCTCCACTCCGGATTGGGCGCGAAACTGTAGGTGTAGTTGTGCGACGGAGTATCGCAGGTCAGGCCGGGATAGTGATTGTCCCGCCAGGTGCCGCCGACGCTATCGCCTTTCTCGTAGACGACGATATTACGATAGCCCTCCTCGCGCAGTTTGATGGCACTCAGGATGCCCGCCATGCCCGCGCCGAGGACCACGACACGCAGATCACGTTGTTGTTGCTCACCACTCATAACAATCACCCTCTTATTCTTGGTGTTAACACAGGCTAAATCGCGTACAAAAAGGGAGAATCCCGCATATCGACTAGTCCTTGTGGACATCTTTATCGCCCGAGACGAGCGCCCCTTCCGTCAATAAAGGCCGACGGGATTCCGGCGCGCCATGATGGATTCATGGCGCAGCGCCAAGGCCGGGTGATGGCTCGTATCGGGGATAATCCAGAAGCGTTCGGCGGCGATCTCCTCGAAGACTCGAGCGGCGAAGGCCTCCGGCGACTCGCCCTCGGCCAGCTTGCCGGCGAGTTGTCGATGAAAGCGTGCCTCCTCCTCGCTGTGTCGATCCTGGAGAGGCGGCTCCGCGGCCATGATGGCGGTATTGACCGCCGGCGGGCACAGCAGCGAGGCGGCGATCGGCGCCGCCTCCCGATTCAGCTCGTGGTGAAGGCTCTCGGTGAGCGCCGTCACCGCATGCTTGCTCGACTGATAGGCCCCCATGAAGGGGCCGCCCCCCAGCAGGCCGCCGATGGAGGAGGTATTGATCACCCGCCCCGGCGCGCCCTGTTGCAGCATCCTCGGCACGAAGCTGCGAATGCCGTTGACCACGCCGAGGACATTGACCTCGAAGCTCCGGCGCCACGCCTCGATGCTGCGCTCCCAGGACTTGCCATCCACCAGGACGCCGGCGTTATTGAAGAGCAGATTGACCCGCCCCTCATCGGCGAAGACCTCGGCGGCCAGCGCCTCGACGGCCTCGGCATCGCGAATATCCAGCCGCACCCCGCGCAGCGTCCGGCCCTGCGCCGCCTGCTCCCGCCGCAGCTCGTCCAGCCCCTCGCCACACACATCCACGGCGATGACCCGCATCTCCAGGGCGGCGGCGTGTCGCGCCAGGCCGGCACCGATGCCACTGCCCGCCCCCGTGATCACCGCCACCTGTCCGGCCCATTGACTCATCCTGACTCTCCTCCCGGGAGGGCGTGACATCCCGCCGATGGCGATGCCTTAGCCCCTCGTTTCGTCGAACCTCGTCGACCAAGAAAAGCATTCAGGCCCCCGGGAAGCCTCGTCCGGACAGACTATGTCGTCGTGCTTTCGGCTATGGCTAACTGATCCCGTTCCCACATTTCAGGAGAGAACAACAATGAGCGAATTTCACGGCAAGGTGGCGGTCATTACCGGCGGCGTTTCGGGTATTGGTTTCGCCACGGCGGCCTGGTTTATCGAGCGAGGCGCCAGCGTGGTGCTGGCCGATCTGGACGATGAACGCGGCGCCAAGGCGGCCACCGATCTGGATCCGCAGGGACAACGCGCCACCTTTATCGCCACCGACATCACCCAGCCGGAGCAGGTAAAGCGACTCTTCGAGGCGGTGAAAGCGCGCCACGGGCGCCTCGATGCGCTGATCAATTCCGCCGGCATTCATGGGCCGCTCTCCTCCCTGGATGAACTGCCCCTGGAGAGCTGGCACCAGCTGATCGCCGTGAACCTGCATGGCAGCTTCTACGCCATGCATTACGCCATTCCGCTGATGCTCGAGAGCGGCGGCGGCGCCGTGGTGAACGTGGCCTCGATGATGGGCCAGATCGCCCACCCGCATATCCCCGGCTATGTGGCCAGCAAGCATGGCGTCGTCGGCCTGACCAAGTCGGCGGCCCTGAACTACGCCGATCGCGGCATCCGGGTCAATGCCGTCGGCCCCGGCGTGGTCAAGACCCCGATGACCAAGATCGTCACCGACAACCAGGAGAGCAACGCCCAGATGCTGGCGGCCTCGCCCATGAAGCGCCTGGGCGAGCCCCCGGAGCTGGCCGGTGTGATCGGCTTCCTCTGCTCGGAGGCGGCCAGCTTCGTCACCGGCTCCTACTACCTGGCCGACGGCGGCTTCACCATCCAGTAAGCGCCACCCAGCCGCCTCGGCGGCCCCCTCGACGCGCCCCGGGCCTTCGCCCGGGGCGCGTCGCCGTATCGATCCATCCGGCCCTTCCTCTCTAGCGGCGTAGCGACACAAAAAAACACCCTGCTCGGCGAGCAGGGTGTCAAGGGTAAGCCGTAGCGAGCGTCGGATGCGGACGTGACGTTTACAGGTAGCCCTCCGGTCCCGGGGTATAGAGGGTCGCGCGATCGAAGGGGCGCGGCGCCTCGCCGCGGCGAATCCGCGCCACCAGGTCGGGGTTGGCGATAAAGTCCCGGGCGAAGGAGACCGCCTCCCCGCGTCCCAGGGTCACCGCCTCATTGGCCAGCGCCGCGCCGAAGCCGTCGTTGAGGATCAGCGGGCCGGGGAAGTGCTCCCGGGCCAGGGCGAAGGCATCCAGGCCCTCCACCGGGGCGCGCATCACATGCACATAGGCCAGGCCCAGCGGGGCGATGCGCCGCAGCAAGCGCGCATGGGTCGCGGCGGGATCGGCATCGGCCACGTCATTGAAGGGGTTGCCCGGATTGATGCGCAGCCCCACCCGATCGGCGCCGATGGCCTCGCTCATCGCCTCCAGGCACTCGGCGGCGAAGCGCACGCGGTTCTCGACGCTGCCGCCATAGGCGTCGTCGCGCCGGTTGGTCCGCGAGCAGAGGAACTGCATCGGCAGGTAGCCACTGGTGGCGTGCAGCTCGACGCCATCGAAGCCGGCCTCCCGGGCTCGCCACGCCGCCCGGGCATGCATCGCCACCCGCTCGCGCACCTCCTCGGTGGTCAGGGCCCGCGGCGTATCGAAGGGCTGCATGCCGGCGCTGTCGGTATAGACCTTGCCCCGGGCCGCCTCGTCGCCGGGCCCTACCGTGGCCACGCCCTCGCCCTTGATATGCCGGCTGCCGATGCGCCCGGCATGCATCAGTTGCAGGACGATGCGGCCGCCGCGCTCATGCACCGCCTGGGTGACGCGACGCCAGGCCGCCACCTGCTCGTCGCTGGCGATCCCCGGCTGGCGACAGTAGGCCTGGCCCTCGGGATCGGGCCAGCTGCCCTCGGCGACGATCAGCCCCGCCTCGGCGCGGGCCGCATAGTGCTGCGCCATCAGCGGGGTGGGCACGCCGCGCGCATCGGCGCGATTGCGGGTCATGGGCGCCATGACGATGCGATTGGCCAGCGCCAGGGCCCCCAGGTGGGTCGGCGCGAACAGCGCCTCGCAGGCCGCTCGGGGCGGCGCCACGCTCTCTTGCACCTTGCTCATCGGTGACTCCTCTCCAGCACTCGGCTATTCCACCGCGGTGACCAGCACCGCACTGCGTCCGCCATCCACCGGCAGGGCGGCGCCGGTGATATAGGAGGCGGCATCGCTGGCCAGGAAGACCACCGCCTCGGCCAGCTCCTCGGGGCGCCCCACGCGACCCATGGGAATCAGCTTGTCGGTGGTGCGACGCGCCTGCTCGTCGGCCAGCATGCCCTGGGTGGAGGGCGTCTCCACCACCGCCGGCACCACCACATTGACGCGGATGCCCTGGGCCGCGCCTTCCGCCGCGGCGGCCCGGCTGAAGTTGATCACCGCCGCCTTGGAGGCGGAATAGCCGGCCATGCCGGCGGCCCCCAGCTCGCCGCAGATCGAGGCCAGGTTGACGATGGCCCCGCCGCGCTCGGCCATCAGCCGCATGGCGGTTCGGGTGGCCCAGAAGGTGCCGTCCACGGTGGTGGCGAAGTTGCGGTGCCACTCCGCGGTGCTCATCTCGGTGAGCGCCCCCCAGGTGAAGGACATGGCGTTGTTGACCAGGATATCGAGCCCGCCATGCCGCTCGGCGGTGCCCTCCAGGGCGGCGACCAGGGCCTGCTCGTCGCTGACGTCCACCACCAGCGCCTCGGCCACGCCGCCCTCGGCGCGAATCGCCTCGACCACCCCCTGCAGGGGCCCCTCGCGGCGCCCGCAGATCACCACCCGGGCGCCCTCGCGGGCCAGCAGTCGCGCGCTGGCCTCGCCGATACCACTGCCACCGCCGGTCACGAAGGCGACCCTGTTGTCTAGCTTGGCTGTCATTGTCTTGATCTCCTCGGGTTCACTGTCTCGCGTCCGACCAGAGTGGCCCGACGCCTCACCGCCGCCATCGTCCAGGGAGACTAGAGAAACTTCAGGGCCAGGCGCTCGCTGGCCGGCTGCGCCTGGCAGCTCAGGGTCATGCCCTGGGCCAGGTCGCGCTCATCGAGCACCTCGTTGTGGCCCAGGGTCACCTCCCCCTCCACCACCTGGCAGACGCAACTGGCGCAGATCCCCGCCTGGCAGGCGCTGGGCAGCTCGATCCCCTGGCGCGCCGCCGCCTCCAGCAGGGTCTCGTCGCCGCGGCAGGCGAAACTCAGGGTCTCGCCCCCCAGGGCCACGCTGACCGCGCTCTCCGCCATCGCCGGTGCCGGCGCGTCGGGCGCCTCGCGGGCGGCCTCGGCGGAGGCTGGTACGCCGGGGGATGGCGCCCTGGCGGGGGCGGCGAAGCGCTCCAGCCGGATCCGCTCCGGCGGCATCCCCAGCTCGGCCAGCGCCGCCTCCACCGCGTCCATAAAAGGCCCCGGGCCGCAGATAAAGGCCTGGGCATGCCACCAGGGCCGCGCCAGCCACATCAACTGGCCACGGCTCGGCGGCCCCTGCAGCGAGTCGAGCAGATGGATCACCTGCAGGCGCTCGGGGTATTGCTGCTGCAGTTCGCGCAGCAGCTCGGCGAAGATCACCGACGCCTCGTCGCGGTTGGCGAACACCAGGCGGACCCGCCCATGCCCCTCGGCCAGCACCGCGCGCAGGATCGACAGCACCGGGGTGATGCCGCTGCCGCCGGCGAACAGCAGGAAGTCGCCCTCCAGGGTCGCCGGCACGAAGCGCCCGCCCGGGGCCAGCGCCTCGAGGTGATCGCCGGGGCTCAGGGCATCGCAGATCCAGTGGGAGCCGCGCCCCCCCGCCACCCGCTTGACGGTGATGCGCAGCCCCTCGTCCAGCCCCGGCGTGCTGGAGAGGGAGTAGCAGCGCTGTAGCTCCTGGCCCGCCACCGGCAGGCGAAAGGTCAGGAACTGACCGGGACGGTAGGCGAAGCGGCTCGCCTCGCCGGCGGGCGGCTCGAGCCACACCGAGCAGGCCTCCGCGGTCTCGCGGATGACCTCGCGCACTCGCAGGGAGTGATAGCGTGGAGCGTCCATGGGCTCTCCCTCCAACGGGCTCAGATATAGGGATCGGCGTTGGGCAGGCCGAGCATCACCGCGCCGAAGGCGCGCCCGTAGGCATCGCTGTTGTTGGCGATATGGCCGCGGGCCTGGTGGACGTCGCGCACGATGCGCTCGATGGGATTGCTGCGATAGAGGCCGGAGGCCGCGCAGGCCCGCAACAGCTCGTCGACCAGGCTGGCGCAGGTCTTGGCCACCCGCGCCGACTGGGCCCGCTGCAGCAGGCGATCCTCGACGCCCATCTGGGAGCCGTCCCGGGCGTGGTCGACGATCTGCTGGAAGTTGCGCATCAGCACCAGCTTGAGCTCGTCGCTGCGCAGCATCGCCTCGGCCACCGCCAACTGGGCATTGGGATCCTCGGCGGTCTTGGCGCCGTGCTTGCCGACATGGGCGGCGGCCCGCCGACGGAAGGTCTCGATGGCGCCGTCCAGGGCACCGATGCAGGAGGTGGAGACCGCCCGCTGGAAGACCTGGGTAAAGGGAATGCGATACAGCCAGCCAGCATTGAGTTCGCGCCCGGGGCACCCCGCGTCGTCGTGATTGTTGGTGCGCTGGGTGCGGTGGCTCGGCACGAAGGCGCCCTTGACCACCACGTCATGGCTGCCGGTGGCACGCAGGCCATGCACGTCCCAGTTCGCCACGACCTCGACATCCTCCCGCGGCACCAGGAAGGTGGTGTGCTCGAGCCCCTCCGCGCCATCCTGGCGGGGCAGCAGGCCGCCCAGCAGCAGCCACTGGCAGTGATCCACCCCGCTGGAGAAGCCCCAGTGCCCGCTCAGCCGATAGCCGCCCTCCACCGGCTCGGCCTGGCCCACCGGCATGTAGGTGGAGGCGATCAGCACGCCACTGCGCTCCCCCTTCTCGCCCCAGACGTCGTGCTGGGCCTGCTCCGGGAAGAGCGGCAGCTGCCAGTTGTGGACGCCGATCACCCCGTAGATCCAGGCGGTGGACATGCAGCCCCGCGCCAGGGTCATCTGGATACGGTAGAAGACCCGCGGGTCCTGCTCGTAGCCGCCCCAACGCCTGGGTTGCAGCACCCGGAACAGGCCCGCCTCGGCCAGCTCGCGCACCGTCTCATCGGGCACCCGCCCGGCCTGCTCCGCCGCCTGGGCGCGTTCGGCCAGCCGCGGCACCAGCGCCTCGGCGCGCTCCACCAGGGCGACCGCCTCCGGGGTCATGTAGGCATCGTCGGTGACCCGCAGGGACCCCTCGTTCTCGAACAGCACACCCATATTGAGCTCCTCTACTTCGCTAGTGGGAGGCGCCTCGCGGCGTCCTGCTGCCAAGGCTTCCACGCCACTCGACCGCCCTCATCGTCAATACGGACTAAGCGCCATCGGCCACCCCCGGGTGAGCGCCGGACTCGTGCGCCGAGGGTCTCCTAGCTCGTTTGGACGATGTGGCGAATCCTGCGTCGCGAATAATCGGGAGGCACACAACAACAAGCCCCGGACAAGGAGATAGCTATGCGCGTGCTGGTCGGCCTCGCCACCACCCTGGTGGTGGCCCTCGCGGGACTCTACGCCTTCTCGCCCCGTATCCCGCCCCCCCTGCGGCCCGCCACCCTGCCCGTCGCGGGGATGCTGCTCACCGATATCACCCGCACCGAGGCGGGGCTGGTCGCGGCGGGGGAGCAGGGTCACCTGTTGCTCTCCACGGATCAGGGCGTCAGTTGGCAGCGGGCCGACCTGGACGTGCAGCGCCACGCCCTGATCACCCGCCTGATCTTTACCGAGGACGAGTCCCTGGGGCTGGCCATCGGCCACGAGGGCTGGATCCTGCGCAGCACCGACGGCGGCCGTCACTGGCGGGAGGTGGCCTTCGACCCCGAGGGCAGCGAGCCCCTGCTGGACCTGGCCCGGCTGCCCTCCGGCGACTGGCTGGCGGTGGGCGCCTTCGGCCAGGTCCGCCGCTCCCGGGACGACGGCCTCAGTTGGCAGGCCGAGCCGGCACCCGACGGCACCGACTGGCACCTCAACGCCATCGCCGGCAGCCAGGGCGGAGGTCACTGGATGATCGTCGGCGAGGCGGGCACGGTGCTGCGCTCCCGGGACGGGGGGCGCCACTGGGAGGCCCTGCCCGAGTTCTACGACGGCTCCCTCTACGGCATCAGCCACCTGGGCGGCGGCGCCTGGGTCGCCTATGGCATGCGCGGCAACCTCTTCGTCACCCGTGACCATGGCCAGCGCTGGCGCCCGGTCGCCCTGGACGCCCCCCTCTCCCTGCATGCTCACCAGCGTCTCGCCGACGGCACCCTGGTGATCGGCGGTCAGGGCGGCGTGCTGATCGCCACCAGCGATCGCGGCGCCACCTTCCAGGTGCTGCGCCAGGCGGGCAACGCCACCCTCACCGGCCTCCAGCTGACGCCCTCCGGGGACGGCTGGTTCACCACCGACGTGGGCCTGCGCCGCCTCGCCCTCGACGCCCCCGACGAGACAGGAGCCTCCTGATGATCACGCTGATACGGACTGCCATTCCCCGCCTGGTGGACTGCCTGGCCCGGCACCTGATTCGTTTCCGGGTGCCCATCGGCCTGCTGCTGCTGGCGCTGACCCTGCTGCTCGCCTGGGCCGCCACCCAGACCCGCTTCGACGCCGGCCTCACCAAGCTGCTGCCCCAGAACCACGAGTTCATGGCGGCCTATCATGACCACGCCGAGCACTTCACCGGCTCCAACCGGGTGATGATCAGCCTGGAGTGGCAGGGCGACGGCGATATCTACAACGCCGAGTTCATGGAGCGGCTGCGCCAGGCCACCGACGAGGTCTACTTCACCCCGGGGATCAACCGCACCACGGTGCGCTCGCTGTTCACCCCGGAGACCCGCTACCTGGAGGTGACCGAGTACGGCTTCATGGGCGGCGAGGTGATCCCCTCGCGCTTCACCGGTAGCCCCGAGCACCTGGCCCAGGTGCGCAGCAACGTGGAGAAGTCCGGCCAGATCGGCAACCTGGTGGCCAACGACCTGGGGGCGGCCATGGTCCAGGCCGAGCTGCTGGAGTTCGACCCCGCCACCGGCGAGCGCACCGACTATGCCGCCGTGGCCGCGCACCTGGAGAACATCCGCCAGCAGCTGGAGGATGAGCGCGTCGAGGTGCATATCCTCGGCTTCGCCAAGGTGCTGGGGGATATCATGGAGGGCCTGGGCACGGTAATGACCTTCTTCGCCGTGGCCTTCGTCATCACCACCCTGCTGCTGTGGGGCTACTCCCGTTCGCTGCGCCTGACCGCCTTCGCCATCTTCGTGGCGCTGCTGCCGGTGACCTGGCTACTGGGCCTGCTGCCGCGGATGGGCTATGGCATCGACCCCATGTCGATGCTGGTGCCCTTCCTGCTGTTCTCCATGGCGGTCTCCCACGCGGTGCAGATGATCAACGCCTGGAAACAGGAGGTGGCCGCCGGCCTGGGGTCCGCCGAGGCCGCCGAGAACGCCTTTCGCAAGCTGGCCATCCCCGGCAGCGTCGCCCTGCTGACCAATGTCTTCGGCTTCCTGGTGATCATGCTGATCGATATTCCCATGCTCCACGAGCTGGGGGTCACCGCCTGCCTGGGCATCGGCCTGATGATCTTCTCCAACCTCTGCTTTATGCCGATCCTGCTCTCCTTCCTGCCCGCCGGCGGCCTGGTCACGCCCGGCGGCGAGGCGGCCCCGGCGCGCCACCGCCTGTGGTGGCCGGTCTCGCGGCTGGCCGAACCCGGCCCGGCCCTGGCCAGCCTGGCGGTGATGCTCGGCCTGCTGGCCCTGGGCATCTACCAGTCGCGGCAGCTGGTGGTGGGGGATATCGGCGAGGGCATTCCCGAGCTGCGCGCCGACTCCCGCTACAACCTGGACAACGCCAGCATCATGCGCGACTACGACATCGGCATGAACGTGCTGTCGATCTATGCCGAGACCCGCGGCGAGGAGGAGGCCTGCCTCGACTGGGAGATCATGAACGCCATCGACCGCTTCGACCTGCAGATGCGCGGCGTGGATGGGGTCGACTCGGTCAGCAGCGTGGCCGGCCTGGCCAGGCTCTATACCGCGGGCAACAACGAGGGCAACCCCCGCTGGCAGACCCTGCAGCGCTCCTCCATGGCCCTGCGCGCCGGCAGCGAGGCGGCCCACCCGGCCAATGGCCTCAATACCGCCGGCTGCGAGACCATCAACCTGATGGTCTATCTGCGCAATCAGCAGAACGACACCCTCAAGCATGTGGTGGCCGAGGCCGAGCGCTTTATCGCCGCCGACGACACCCCGGGGGTCAGCTTCCGCCTGGCCGGCGGCAATGCCGGCGTCACCGCCGCCACCAACGAGGCGGTGGAGCGCTCCGAGACCAAGATGCTGGTGTCGATCTTCACCGCCATCGCCCTGCTCTGCTGGCTGACCTTCCGCTCCTGGCGCGGCGTGCTCTGCGTGCTGGTGCCGCTGACCGTGGTCTCCATCCTGTGCAACGCCCTGATGTCGCTGCTGGGCATCGGCCTCAAGGTCTCCACCCTGCCGGTGATCCCCCTGGGGGTCGGCGTGGGGGTCGACTACGGCGTCTATATCTACGAGCGCCTGCTGGGCATCCTGCGCCAGGAGCGCCTGCCGCTGCGCGAGGCCTACTACCAGGCGCTGAAGCAGCGCGGCACCGCCGCCGTCTTCACCGCCCTGACCATGTCCATCGGCGTGGCCACCTGGGCCATGTCGTCGCTGAAGTTCCAGGCCGACATGGGCGTGCTGCTGGCCTTCATGTTCCTGGTCAACGTGCTCGGCGCCATCTTCGTGCTGCCGGCCCTGGCCTGCTGGCTGGGTGCCGGCCAGGCCCGGCGCCGCGGCGCGACCACGCCCCGCCCCCTCAACCCCGCGACCCAGGAGGGCGCATGAACGCACCGCAGACGACACCGATGCCCCAGGCGGGCAGCCCGCTGACCCTGGGCCCGCTGCGCCTGAAGAATCGCCTGATCAAGGCCGCCACCAACGAAGGCATGTCCCGCGACGGCCTGCCCACCCAGCAGCTGGTGCGCTTCCACGAGGGCATCGCCGCCGGCGGCGCCGCCCTGACCACGGTGGCCTACTGCGCGGTGAGCGCCGAGGGCACCACCCTGCCCGACCAGATCCAGCTCAACGAGGCCGCCCTGCCCCACCTGCGCGTCCTGACCCAGGCGGTCCACCGCCAGGGCGGCGCCGCCTCAGCCCAGATCACCCATGGCGGCTGCTTCACCTTTATCCGCGGCCGGGGCCGCCCGCTCTCGGCCAGCGGCGGCTTCAACAAGATCGGCCTGATGAGCGGCCAGTTTCTCAAGCGCGGCCTCGGCGAGGCGGACATGGAGCGGATCGCCGAGCAGTTCGCCGAGGGCGCCCGCCTGGCCCGCCGCGCCGGCTTCGATGCCGTGGAGATCCATATGGGCCACGGCTACCTGCTCAGCCAGTTCCTCTCGCCCCTCTACAACCGCCGGCGGGACGCCTATGGGGGCAGCCTCGAGAACCGCGCCCGCTTCCCGCGGCGGGTGCTGCGCCGGGTGCTCGACGCCGTGGGTGACGAGATGGCGGTGATCTGCAAGTACAGCATGACCGACGGCTGTCGCGGCGGGAACGGCATCGAGGAGGGCGTCGAGATCGCCCGCCAGCTGGAGCGCGAGGGGGCCCACCTGCTGGTGCTCAGCGCCGGGCTGAATGCCGAGTCGATCACCACCATGTTCGGCTCCTCCTTCCCCGCCGAGAACCGCGCCGTGGTCAGCAACCCCATCATGCGCGCCGGCATGTACCTGCAGGAGCGCTTCCAGCGCGAGATCCCCTTCCGCGAGCTCTACCTGCTGGAAATGGCGCGTCGGGTGCGCCGGGCGGTGGACATGCCGCTGGCCTACCTGGGCGGGGTCAGCAGCGCGGCCAATGTCGAGCGGGCGCTCGGCGAGGGCTTCGAGGGCGTGGCCCTGGGCCGGGTGCTGATCCACGACCCGGGGTTCGTCGCCGCGGTGTGTCGCGGCCAGGCGCTCCACAGCGGCTGCACCCACTGCAATCGTTGCGTGGCGATGATGTACACCGACGGCGGCACCTCCTGCGTGCTGGGGCGCCCCGGCGACCCCGAGCTCAATCGTCGGCCGGCGGCCGGCTGAACCCGGGGCAGCCGCCATGCAGAAGGGGGAGACCATGGTCTCCCCCTTCTGTCGTCACGCTCGGGTCCGCGATCACGCCGGCCGCGGCTCCCGGGGCAGGCCCAGGGCCCGCTCGGCGATGATATTGCGCTGGATCTCGCTGGTGCCGCCATAGATGGTATCGGCGCGACTGAACAGGAACAGCGACTGCAGGCGTCCCAGCTCGTAGGGCGCCGCCTCGAGGATCTCGGCCTCGTCGCCGAGGATATCCATGGCCAGCTTGCCCAGCTCGACATGCCAGCTCGACCAGTCGAGCTTGTAGATCATCGCCTCGGGCTTGAGGCTGCCGTCCTGGGGCCCCGAGAGCATGCGCAGGGCGTTGTAGCGCATGATCTTGAGGCCGCCCCAGGCGCGGGCCAGGCGCTGGCGAATCAGGGGATCGCGATCGCACCCCTTGTCCCGGGCCAGCCCGATCAGGGTCTCCAGCTCGTTGCGGAACTGCATCTGCTGGCCCAGGGTCGAGACGCCGCGCTCGAAGCCGAGCAGCGCCATGGCGATCCGCCAGCCGTCGCCGGGGGCGCCGAGCAGGGCGTCGGCGTCGGTCTCGGCCTCGTCGAAGAACACCTCGTTGAACTCCGAGGTGGCGGTGAGCTGGGGAATGGGGCGCACCGTGATGCCCGGCTGATCCATCGGCACCAGCAGGAAGGAGAGTCCCTCGCGGCCGCGGCTCTGGGGATCGGTGCGGGCGATCACGAAACACCAGTCGGACTCGTGGGCCAGGGAGGTCCAGACCTTCTGGCCCTGGAGGATCCACTTGCCGGTGTCCGGGTCCTGCCAGGCGCGGGTCTTGATATTGGCCAGGTCCGAGCCGGCGCCCGGCTCCGAGTAGCCCTGGCACCAGAAGTCACGCCCGGCGACGATGCCCGGCAAGAAGCGCCGCCGCTGGGCCTCGCTGCCGAAGGCGGCGATGGTGGGCCCGGCCAGGCCCTCGCCGATATGGCCCATGCGCCCCGGCCCCCCGGCCCGGGCATACTCCTCGTGGAAGATCACCTGCTGGCTGATCGACAGGCCGCGGCCGCCATGTTCCGGCGCCCAGCCCACGCAGGTCCAGCCGCCCTCGGCCAGGCGCCGCTCCCAGGCCTTGCGCTCCTCGGGGAAGGCGTGCTCGTCGCCGGGGCCGCCGCGGAACCGCAGGGCGGCGAACTCGTCCTTCAGGTTGGCCTCCAGCCAGGTGGCGATCTCCTGGCGAAAGGCCTCGTCCTCAGGGCTGAAACCGATCTTCATGATGCCTCTCCCATCAGTTGTCGGGCGATCCGCTCGTGGTGCCAGTCGGGTGTGCCGAGGAAGCCCTCGCCGGCCCGGGCCCGCTTGAAATAGAGGTGGGGATCGTACTCCCAGGTGAAGCCCACGCCGCCGTGGAGCTGGAGCGCCTCGGCGGCGCAGTGGAAATAGGTCTCGGAGGCCTGGGCCTTGGCCAGCGAGGCGGCCAGGGGCAGCTCGGCGGCCACCGCCGCGTCGCCCCGGGGATCGAGCGCCTCGCTGGCCACGCAGGCCGCGTAATAGACCGCCGAGCGGGTGCGCTCGATGGACAGCATCATGTCGGCGGCGCGGTGCTTGATGGCCTGGAAGCCACCGATGGGGCGCCCGAACTGCTGACGCTCCAGGCCATAGGCCACGGTCATCTCCAGGCACTGCTGGGCCCCGCCCAGTTGCTCGGCGGCCAGGGCGATGGCGGCGATACGCAGGCCCTGCTCCAGGGCCGGCCAGGCCTCGCCCTCGTCACCGATGCGCGCCTCGGCGCCCAGCGTCACCGCGCTCAGTTCGAGGCGCCCCAGGCGGCGGGTCTGATCCATGCCGGGCAGCGCCGTGCGGGTCACCCCGGCGGCGCCGGGGTCGACGGCGAACAGGCAGACGCCGCGCTCGCCGCGGCTGTCCGGCAGGCGCGCCGCCACCAGCAGCAGGCCCGCCGTGGTCAGGTCGAGGACCTGGCGGCAGGTGCCGCTGAGCCGATAGCCCTCGCCATCCGGCTCGGCGACCACGTCGATCGTCTCGGCGCCCCAGGGCTGGGTGCCGCCGAAGGCCAGGGTGGCGGTGAGCCGCCCCTCGGCGATGGCGGGCAGCCAGCGCTCCCGCCAGGGGCCCTCGCCGGCGCACAGCAGGGCCACGCTGGCCAGGCAGGAGGTGGCCAGGAAGGGCGAGCAGAACAGCCGCCGGCCCATCTGCTCCATAAGGATGGCCAGCTCCACCGCGCCCAGCCCCAGGCCGCCGCAGGCCTCCGGCACATGCACCGCCGGCCAGGCCATCTCCTCGGCCACCTGGCGCCACACCTCGGGGTCGTGACCCGTCTCCCCCGCCATCGCCGCGCGCACCGCCGCCGAATCCGAGAGGTCGGCCAGGAGGCTCTCGGCGGACTCGCGGATCATCAGCTGCTCATCGGTCAGGCTAAAATCCATCTGCGTCTCCCGTGTTATCAGGCATCGCCGCATCATCCCGCGCCCGGCCAGCGGCGGCATCCTTCAATAGGACTAGCAGCCGTCGGCGCGAGCGCGGATCCACGCGGCAGCCAAAAAAACGCCTGCCGAGAGGCAGGCGAAACACAGCAAGCACCAAGGAACCCGATCGAGAACGACTAGCCCTGGTCGAAGAGCCGGCGCAGCGCCGGCTTGACCACCTTGTTGGAGGCATTGACCGGCAGGCGCTCGACCAGGCGCATATGGCGCGGCGCCTTGTAGTTGGCCATCTGTCGGCGCGCCCAGGCGATCAGCGACTCCGCCGAGGGCGGGGGACCCGCGGTGGGCACCACGAAGGCGCAGCCCACCTCCCCCAGGCGCTCGTCCGGCACGCCGATCACCGCGCACTGGGCGATCCGGGGGTGCTCCACCAGCATCGCCTCGATCTCCGCCGGATAGCAGTTGAAGCCGCCGACGATAAACATGTCCTTGAGGCGGTCGGTGATGCGCAGGTTGCCCGCCGCATCGAGGCTGCCCACGTCACCGGTGTGCAGCCAGCCCGCGGCGTCGATGGCCTCCGCGGTGGCCTCGGGGTGATCGAAGTAGCCGCGCATCACATGGAAGCCGCGCAGGCAGATCTCGCCGCTCTCGCCGGCGGCGAGCGCCGCCCCCCGGGAGTCGCGTATCGAGACCTCGGTGCCGGCGATGGCCCGACCGCTGGTGGTGGCGATGGTCTCGGCATCCGCCGCGGGATCGCAGAGGGTGGCCAGGCCACCGCATTCGGTGAGCCCGTAGGCGGTGGTGACCACCGCGAAGCCCAGCTCTTCGCGCATGCGCCGGATCAGGATCGGCGGGATACTCGCCGACCCGGTCACCGCGACCCGCAGGCTGGAGAGGTCCGCCTCGGCCAGCCGCGGCTCGGCGAGCAGCGACAGATAGAGGGTCGGCGGCCCCGGCAGCACGCTGATCCGCTCGCGCTCGATGCGTTCGAGCACCGCGGCGGCATCGAACACCGCCTGGGGCAGGATGGTGGCCCCGGCGAGCAGGCAGGAGAGCCAGCCCGCCTTGTAGCCGAAGGCGTGGAAGAAGGGGTTGATCACCAGGTAGCGATCCCCGGGGCGCAGGCCGATCACCCGAATGTACTCGCCGAAGGCGCGCAGGTTCTGGCCATGCTCGCTCATCACCCCCTTGGGGGCCCCGGTGGTGCCGGAGGTAAACAGCAGGTCGGAGAGGTCCTCGGGCCCCAGGCTCGCGGCCCGGGCCTCTACCGCCGCCGCCTCGACGGCCTCGCCCTCGGCCAGGAAGGCCTCCCAGGCCGTCAGCCCGCTCAGGGGCGCGGCGTCGCGCTCGCCGAGCAGCACCCGCCGCTCCAGCGTCTCCGGTACCAGGCCGTCGAGCAGCGCGGGGTAGTCCTGGCCGAGGAAGTCCCCGGCCAGGAACAGCAGCCGCGCCCCGCTACGGCGCAGGATATCGCTCGCCTCGCGCCCCTTCATGCGCGTATTGAGCGGCACCAGCACGCCGCCGGCCAGGTGGATGCCCAGCGCCGCCAGCACCCAGCGACTGGTATTGGGCGCCCAGAGGGCGACCCGGTCGCCCTTGGCGATGCCCGCCGCCAGCAGGCCGCGGGCCACCGCCGCGGCCCGCTCGGGCAGCTCGGCGTAGTCGATGCGCTCCCCGGCGTCTTCCAGGGCCGCGATGCCGGCATGGCGCGCCGCGGCCTCGTGCAGCAGGGCCGGAATGGTGGTCGGCTGGCTCATCGCGTTCACCCTCTCTCCTCGACGCTGGGCTGTCGGGACGGCCGGACGACGTCGCCGTCCGCGGCCCGCAGCACGGCCTGGCCGGCGCGCCGGCCCGAAAATACGCAGTCGGCCAGCGACAGGCCGCTGATATAGGAATGGGACGGCACCCCGACGGCGGCCCGCCCCGCGGCGAACAGCCCGGCGAGCGGCCGGGACTCGCCGTCGAGCACCGCCCCGGTCTCCTCGTCCACGCGCAGGCCGCCCAGGGTGATGGCGCTCAGCGGGAAGCCCGGGCTGGTCACCGAGATATCGCAGGCGTACCAGGGCGCCCGATCCAGGCGCTGCCGGGACGACGACGACTTGCCCTGGGGATCCTCGGCGTCCTCGTCGATGGCCCGATGATAGGCCTCGAACTGGGCCTTCAGGGTCTCGGCGTCACAGCCGATGCGCCGTGCCAGGGCCTCGAGGCTGCGACTGGGGCGGGCCAGGAACATCAGCAGCAGCGCCGGAATCGCCTGGAAGCCCCAGTAGCCGCCGGTCAGCGCCTGGCGGATCGCCTGGCGCCGCAGGCGGCGATCGAGGATCAGCCAGGCGCGGCCGCCGCTCTCCTCGCAGATGGCGTGGCCCAGGGTGGCACCGTACACCTCCTCGTTGCAGATCCGCTCGCCCTGGGCGTTGACCACGATGCCCTTGGGCCAGCACAGCGGCGGGTTGATGAAGCGCCAGGCGGAGACCCGTTCGAGATGGTCCGTGGCGCCGCCCACGCTCTCGCCGAGGCGGATGCCACTGCCGTCGCAGCCGGGGGTGCCGATGCGGAAGTTGCGCAGGTAGCGGGGCGCATGGCGCTCCAGCATCTGGCGATTGAAGATAAAGCCGCCGGTGGTCAGGATCACGCCGCGGCGCGCGCGGATCAGGTAGCGCTCGGCGTGGCGCCGCTCGAGCTCGCCGAGCCGGCGGCGCAGCCGCTCGCCCAGGCCGGGGGCCAGGTCCTGCCAGCGCTCGATGCGCCGCGCCAGGCGGCGGTGACGCCGCCCCGCGGGGCTCTCCGGGTCCAGGCGCCAGGCCTCGACGCCGATCACCCGGCCACTGCCCTCCTCCACCACCAGGCGGCGGACCGCGGTCTGCAGCAGGGCGCGCACCCCGGCCTCCACGCAGCCCTGGCGCAGGTGGCGATAGAACACCACCCCGCCGTGGCCCTTGTTCACGGTGCGGTGGCCCCGCGGCGCCGGCGGATTGTCGCCGCGGCAGGCCGGCACCAGCTCGTTGCCGGAGTAGTAGAGGTAGTAGCCGTCCGCCGGGTAGGAGGTCTTGCCGCCGGGGGGCATGCTGGCCTCGTAGGGCGTGCCCAGCCGCTCCAGCCAGGCCAGGTTGTCGCGGCTCTGCTGGCAGAAGCGCCACAGGGTGGCCTCGGAGACCACGCCCTGGGTCTCGTGGCGCAGGTAGTCGAACATCGCCTCGGGGGAGTCCGTCTGGCCGGCCGCGCGCTGCTGGTCGGTGCCGCCGCCGGCATAGACCACGCCGCCGCTCTTGGCGCTGGCGCCGCCGCCCTCGAGACGATCCACCACCAGCACGTCGGCGCCGCCCTCGCGGGCCTCCAGGGCCGCACAGGCCCCGGCGCCCCCCCAGCCCACCACCAGGACGTCGCACTGATCGTGCCACGCCTCGGCGGCGGGATCGGCACAGCGGTAGGGGGCCTGAATCTCGGTGGGTCCCTGGGCACTCATGAGTTCACCTCCTGTTGCTGGCGCACCAGGTCCCGGGCCGCCGCATAACCGAAGGTCATGGCCGGCCCCAGGGTGCCGCCGGCACCGGGATAGCAGGGCCCCATCACCGCCGCCGAACAGTTGCCGACGGCATAGAGGCCGGGAATCGCCGCACCGCCCTCGTCCAGCACCTGGGCGCGGGCGTTGGTCCTCAGCCCCCCCTTGGTGCCGGTATCGCCGGGATCCAGGCGCATGGCATAGAAGGGCGGCTTGACCAGCGGCGCCAGGCAGGGGTTGGGGCCGACGGTGCTGTCGCTGTAGTAGCGGTCGAAGACATTGCCGCCGCGGCCGAACTCCTCGTCGCGCCCCGTCTCGGCGAAGCGGTTGAGCCGGGCCACGCTCTCCTGAAGCCCCTGGGGATCCACGCCGATGCGCTGGGCCAGCGCCGCCAGGCTGTCGGCCTTCCAGTAGACGCTGTCGCGCCAGGCCTCGGGCAGGCGATGGTCCGGCGCCACCTGCCCGGGCATCAGCGGCCCCATGGCGTAGCGGTGGCGGAAGTGGGCGTCGAAGATCACCCAGGCGGGGATGCTGCGCCCCTGGGTCCGGGCATTATCGGCATACATCGCCTCCACGAACTCCGGGTAGGGCTCGGACTCGTTGACGAAGCGCCGCCCCTCGCCATTGACCACGATGGCCCCCGGCGAGGAGCGCTCGGCGAAGATGCCCCGCGCCTTCTCCTCGCCGACCACGCTGATGGTCGGCGCCCACCAGGCCTGGTCGAGCCGTTCGGTGGCCGCGCCGACGGCCTGCCCCGCCAGCAGCGCCGCCCCGGTGTTGTTGCCCGGCGGCGTGGCGCTCCAGCTGCAGCGGGTCGGCGCCGGCAGGTACTTCTCGCGCAGCTCGGGACTCTGCTCGAAGCCGCCGGAGGCCAGGATGACCCCGCAACGCGCCTCCAGCAGCGTCTCGCGGCCCGCCCGGGCCACCACCACGCCGCTTACCCGGCCGTCCCGCCGGACCAGCTCGCGCATCTCGGTGTTGAGCCACAGCGGTACCTCGCGATCCATCAGCGAACGCCGCAGCGAGGCCACCAGGGCGCCCCCCAGGCCGGCGCGGCGATCGCGACGCGTCTTCAGGCGCCGCCCCAGGTCGAGCTGATAGCGCAGCATCCGCCGCAACACCATCAGCCACCAGCCGCGCCCGCGCTGCATGGCCTGGTGGGCGTCGCGGGCCGTCCAGGCGATGCGCCCCAGCAGCAGGGTGGCGGGGGACGGCTCGCGCAGCACCGCCTGTTCGTCACCCAGCAGGCTGGTATCGAACAGCTCGGGGTCCAGGGAGCGGCCGCCGGCCATGGCCCCGGGCAGCTCCGGATAGTAGTCGGGGTACTTCTCGGCCAGGGCGTAACGCACTCGGCTGATGCGCTCGAGCTCCTCGATCATGCGCGGCGCCAGGTCCACATAGGCCTCGAGCCGTTCGTCCTCTACCTCGCCCCGGGTGGCGGCACGCAGATAGGTCAACGCCTGGTCGCGGCTGTCGCCGCCACCGCGCCGCTCGAGGTGGGGATTGCAGGGAATCCAGATTCCGCCGCCGGAGAGGGCCGAGGTCCCGCCGTAGCGATCACTCTTTTCCACGACCAGCGTCTTGAGGCCCCCTTCGGCCGCGAACAGGGCCGCGGTCATGGCACCGGCTCCCGAGCCGACCACGATGACATCGAAGGTGTCCACGGGTTGCGCATGCGAGGTCATCTAGCTAACTCCCGTTGTTGTCGTTGTCCGGCCGCTCCCGCCAGCGACCCGACTGCCGGGCCCGAGAAATCGGCCATCTGACCCCGATCATGGGAGCCGCTACCCAGCCGGGCATCGTCAAAGCGGACTAGGGCCGGCCTGCCTCCCCATCGTCCGAATAGAGTATGTCCCGCCCGCGTCGCCCTCACAGAATCGGTCGGGACCTATCCATGCTGCGAGGAGTACCAAGATGGCAACGTCCAAGGATTATCGGCTGGGGGATTTCACCTTCCCGCGGGGCTGGTTCATGATCGCCACCTCGGAAGAGGTGAACAGCCACAAGCCGCTCGCCCTGCGTTTTTTTGGTCGTGATTTCGCGCTTTACCGGGGGCAGGAGACCGGGCGAATCGTGCTCCTGGACGCCCATTGCCCGCATATGAAGACGCATCTCGCCGCCCGCAATGACACCTCCTATGTGGTGCAGGATGGTCACGGCACCAATATCGAGGGCGACAATATTCGCTGCCCTTATCACGCCTGGCGCTTCGGGCCGGACGGTCAGTGCAACGAAATTCCCTATCACGAGGGCCCCATTCCCAAGACCGCCTGCATCAAGTCATGGCCGGTGGTCGAGAGCCTGGGAGCGATCTGGGTCTGGCACGATCCGGAAGGCGGCGAGCCCGAGTGGGAGCACCCCAGCCTGGCGGAGTGGGATCGCCCCGACTGGGTGAAATGGCGTTTCGACGATCTCGGCACCCTGGGGCAGCACCCCCAGGAGGTGATCGACAATATCTGCGACTACAGCCACCTGGGCCCCATCCACGGCTCCACCGTCAAGCGCTACGAGAACGAGTTCCGTGGCCACCTGGCCATCCAGCGTCAGGCCGGGCCCCACCGCACCCTGGTGCGCCCCGATGGCGGCAGCCCCGAGCTGGACACCATCACCACCTATCACGGCCCGGGCGTGTTGATCAGCTACCTCACCGGCTACTTCGACACCGTGCTGATGATCAATCACACCCCCGTCGAGGATGGTTCCATCCGGGTCTGGCATGCCCTGCTGGTCAAGTCCCCCGGCGGCAATGCCGAGGCCAACACCCAGGACGTCATCGCCGCCCGTCAATTCCAGGAAGCCAGCCTCAACTCCTTCAAGCAGGACTTCGAGGTCTGGACGCACAAGGCCCCCTGCATCCATGGCCTCTTCACCCCCAGCGACGGCCCCTTCATGAAGGGACGCACCTGGTACAAGCAGTTCTACAACCCCCGCGAGCAGGCCGAACAATACACCCGGCAATGTGCGGGGACCTATGTCCCCAACGGCGTGGCGCCTTACACCCCCGAGCCCCACGACGCCCCGATTCCCGGCTGATGCCGGCACCCGATGCCAGTCGCACTGAAAAGTGCTCAATAACGACAAGACCCACTCCATAGAGACGACCGGAGGCATCATGAAACAGACCCTTGCCATCACCTCATCCCTGATGGTGGCCCTCTCCACGGCCACCGTTCAGGCCGCGGTCTCCCCCGAGGAGGCCGAACGGCTGGGCAACGACCTGACCTGCGTCGGCGCCGTCGCCGCCGGCAACGAGGCGGGCACCATCCCCCCCTTCTCCGGCCACTGGCTGGGCAAGCCCCCGCATGTGGATTACGAACTGCACAGCGGCCAGCACCCCGTCGACCCCTACCCGGAAGACACGCCGACCTTGGTGATCGACGGGCAGAACTTCCGCGATTATGCCGATAACCTCACCGATGGCCAGATCGCCATGTTCGAGCGTTATCCCGAGACCTTCCGCATGCCGGTCTACCCGGGGCGCCGCGATTTCCGCTACCCCGACGAGGTCTGCGAGGTGGCGCGGCGCAACGCCCTGGAGGCCGAGCTGACCGACGGCGGCCTGGGCTATACCGGCTACAATGGCGCCATCCCCTTCCCGATTCCCTCTTCGGCCATGGAGGTGCTCGCCAACCATAACAACCCCTACCTGGCCTATACCGAGGCCAACTGGGAACGCGATATCGCCAACGTCAATTCCGGCGGCGATATCACCTGGGGCCGCCAGGTCAATATCACCTATAACGCCACCACCCATCCCGATAATGTCGGCCTGCCCCATGGCGATTCCACGGAAGGCGTGATGGCCTACTCCTTCGTCAAGACCCTGCTGCCGGCCCGGGATCGCGGCAACGCCACCGTCGCCATCGAGCCCAACAGCTACGCTCGGGATCGCCTCGCCTGGAGCTACAACCCGGGCACGCGACGGGTGCGTCAGGCCCCGGAATTCGGCTTCGACAGCCCCATGCCGGGCACCTCGGGGATGCTGACCATCGATCAGGATCGCCTGATGAATGGCTCCCCCGAGCGCTACGACTGGGCCCTCCTCGGCCAGCGGGAGATCTATGTCCCCGCCAACGCCTATCGCCTTCATTCCGAAGACGTCAGCTACGACGACCTGCTGCAGACCGGGCACGCCAACCCCGACGAGATGCGCTACGAGCTGCGTCGCGTCTGGGTCATCGAGGGCACCCTCAAGGATGACTATCGCCACAAGTTCGGCAAGCGCACCCTGTATATCGACGAGGACACCTGGCACGGCGTGGTCGGCGACTACTACGACACCCGCGGCACCCTCGTTCAGCACGGCTTTATCAACTACTACTACGCCTTCGACCTCAATGCCTGGCACGCCGGCACCAGCTTCTATCACGACCTGACCACCGGCGGTTACTTGGCCTTCAACCTGTTCCAGGACCTGGAGGAGGGCCCCGAGCTGAACCGGGACGACCTGCCCGTCGACATGTTCACCCCCGCCGCCCTGCGTCGTTCCAGCCACTGAGGAAGCCCCGACATGATGCCATCGAAGACACCACTGATGCCCCGCCTAACGCCGCTGGCGCTCGCCGTGCTGAGCGTCGGGCTGAGCGCCCCGGCCTGGGCCGGCAGCCTCGATCTACCCGGCGATACCACCCTGGACTGGCAGGCCACCACCACCTACTCCCTGTCGGCGCGCACCGCGAGCCGCGACGATCGCCTGCGTGGGCCGGGCCATGAGGGTAACGAGAACTTCGCCAAGGGCGACCTGACCGCCAACCGCCTCAGCCTGCTGCTGGAGGGCCACCTGCGGCATGACAATGTCGGCCTGGTCACCTCGGTCAGTACCTTCTACGACGACGTCTACCACGGCTCCACCGCCAACGAGAGCCAGTTCACCACCTACTCGGCGCCGCCCAGCGACTTCACCTCGGAGGCGGAGCGCTACCATGGCGGCTATTCCCGCTTCCTGGATGCCTACGCCTATACCGACCTGAGGCTGGGGGATAACGCCTTCCTCAACCTGCGCGCCGGTCGCCACGTGGTCTCCTGGGGCGAGGCACTCTTCATGCCCAGCATTTCCATGGCCCAGGGGCCCGCCGATGACACCCGCAGCGGGGTGCCCGGCGTGCAGGTCAAGGACATCCTGCTGCCGGAGGATCAGGTCTCCTTCCAGCTTCAGTTGGGCAACAACTGGTCCTTCCTCGGCCACTGGCAGTATGACTGGCACGAAACCACTGTGTCGGAGCCCGGCAGCTACCTGAGCACCACCAGCTCCATCGGCAAGGGCGCCGAGTGCCTGGGACCGGTCATCGGCGGGGCCTGTACCTTCGCCCCCCGCGGCGCCGATATCGAACCCGACGACAAGCAGGGCCAGTGGGGCCTCGGCGCCCGCTATCGCCTCGGCCTGAGTACCGAGCTGGGCCTCTACTTCCTCAACTACCATGATCGGATTCCGCTGCCCGAGATCGATCCACTGGCCAATGCGGGGCTGGGCGCCTACAACATTCGCTACTTCGATGATATCGAGATGTACGCGGCGACCTTTACCACCTCCCATGGCAACGGCTCCTACGCGGGGGAGATCACCTACCAGCGCGGGGCCCCGACCATGGTCGCCACCTCGCTGATGGGCAATGTCATCCCCTCGCCGACCCGCGCGGATATCCTGCAGAGCACCCTCAACACCCTCTATAACGTGGGACGCACCTCCTTCGCCGACTCGGTGACGTTGATCGGCGAGCTCGCCTATGTGGATATCCTCGACGTGGAGTCGCGGCGCCTGCCCGGCACCGACGGGCTGCCCGAGGCCGCGGCACCCACCACCGATGAGCTCCTCTACACCGGGCACGGCCTCGCCTTCCAGGGCACCGTCACCCTGGATTACCCGGGCTTCACCGAGAACTGGGACCTCTCGGTGCCGATCAGCTACTCGCGCCAGATCAGCGGTCGCACCCTGGTCGGCGGCCTGGGCGGGGAGGGCGATCATCGCCTGAGCATCGGCGCCGACTTCGTCCACCGCTCCGGCGTGGAAGTCGGGGTCAGCTACTTCAACTACATGGGCGGCGTCGAGGTCGATGATCCGGTGGAAGAGCGTCTGCTCGCCGATCGCGACTACGTCTCCCTGGTGGTCAGCAAGGCCTGGTAAGCCGACCAGGCACCCCCTCGCGGCCCCGCCGGTGATACCGGCGGGGCCGCGCGTGATTTCGCGCCAGCCACGCTGGGCCGCCCTCCTCGGTCGCGCTAACGACGATGGCCCGGCGCACTAGCCACGCGGGGCCACTCTCCTCGGTCGCGGTCGCATTGACGGCGATGGTCCGGCGCGCTAGCCACGCTGGGCGGCATAAAGCGCCCGCTGGGCCTCCTCGCCGGCCAGCAACCGCGAGAAGTGGGCCAGCTCCTCCTCGATGGCCTGCTCGAGCGCCTCGCGCCGCCCCTGACCCCGCAGCAGGCGCTTGCCCTGGCGCACCGCCTCGTCGGGCAGCGCCAACAGCCGCGCGACACGCCGCTCCAGCGCCTCGCCCAGCGCCTCGTCCGGCACCACCTCGTTGACCAGGCCCAGGTCGCGGGCGGTGGCGGCATCACAGGGCTCGCCCATCACCAGCAGGGAGAAGGCCCGCGGGTGGCCGAGCCACTCCGGCAGCAGGCGCGTGCTACCGCCCTCCGGCACCAGGCCCAGCCGGGTGAAGGGCAACAGAAAACGCGCCTGCTCGCCGCATACGATCTGATCGCAATGCAACAGCAGGGTGGTGCCGATGCCTACCGCATGGCCCTGCACCGCGGCCACCAGGGGCGTCTCCAGCGTCGCCAGGGTATGCAACAGCCGCCGCGGCCCGGCGAGGGCGTCGCGACTCGGCTCGAGGAAATCGCCCAGATCATTGCCGGCGCAGAAGCTGCGCCCGGCACCGCGAATCACCACCACACGAATCGCCGGATCGCGATCCGCCGCCGCCAGGTGGTCGGCCAGTCGATGGTAGAGCTCGGCGCTCAGGGCATTGAGCGCCTCGGGACGATTCAGCGTCAGGGTCAGGACCCCGTCGGTGGCGTGCGACTGCAGCGTTGCGGTCATAGGGTCTCTCCAGGGGGATCGAAGGAAGGCCCAGCCTCGCCGGCGCCGCGGCGCGCCGCCACGTCCAGGCGGACGAGGGCGAGGGGGCCACGGCTAGTCCGGAAAGACGATGAGGTCGGCCACCGCTGCTGTCGATACTGTCGTGACCGGAAACCGCAGGAGTCCCCCGATGAGCCAGCCTGCCTTCGACACGCGCGCCTTTCGCCAGGCGCTGGGCACCTTTACCACCGGCGTGACCATCATCACCACCCGTGATCGGGATGGCGCCCCCGTGGGCATCACCGCCAACAGCTTCAACTCGGTCTCCATGTCGCCGCCCCTGGTGCTCTGGAGCCTGGCCAAGTCGGCCTACAGCCTGCCGGCCTTCGAGAACGGCGAGCACTGGAACGTGCATGTCCTGACCCTGGAGCAGGAGGCCCTGTCGAATCGCTTCGCCTCCCGCGGCGAGGACAAGTTCGCCGGCCTGCGCCTGGATCAGGGGATCTCCAGCGCCCCGCTGCTGAGCGACTGCGCGGCACGCTTCCAGTGTCGCACCGTCTTCGTCCATGACGGCGGCGATCATCTGATCTTCGTCGGCGAGGTGCTCGACTTCGATCGCAACGATCGTCCGCCCCTGGTCTTCCAGGCCGGGCAGTACGCCCTGAGCACCCTCAAGCCGAGCGAGACGCCGCGGCTGAGCGAGCCCCCCGCGGACGCCCAGAGCAGCTATACCGAGGACCTGCTCGGTTACCTGCTGGGCCGTGCCCACTTCCAGATGCTGCATCAGTTGCGCATCAAGGAGCCCGAGAGCGCCCTCGACCACCGCCTCTTCTATGTGCTCTCGGTGCTGCTGATTCGCGAGGCGCCGTCCCTCGACGAGCTCAACGACTTCCTCGCCTACACCGACCGCCCCCTGGCGGCGGCGGAGCTCGTCGAGCCGTGTCGCCTCGGCTATCTCGAGGTCGACGAGGCCGGCGAGACCCCGCGCTATCGCCTGACCGCCCGGGGCCGCGAGATCGCCCAGGGCCGCATCGCCGCGGCCAAGCGCGTCGAGCAGGAGATCATCGACCAGCTCGGCGAGGCCGACGCCAGGGCCCTCCGGCTGCTGCTCAAGCGCCTGATTCACAATAGCGACCCGGGCTATCCCGACCTCTGGCATCGCCAGGCGCCGCGCGTCTCCCCGGAGGCGCGCTCATGAGCCGGGCCGCCATCATCACCGACCAGACCCTGGAGGCGCTCGCCGAGGAACTGCTGGGCGCGCTGCGCGACGGGCGTACCCTGGCGCCGCTCACCGCGCGCCACCCCGGGCTGACCATCGACGATGCCTACCGCATCTCGCTGAACCTGCTGCGCCACCGCGAGGCCGCCGGCGAGCGGCTGATCGGCAAGAAGATCGGCGTCACCAGCCGCGCCGTGCAGGAGATGCTCGATGTCCACCAGCCCGACTTCGGCTTCCTCACCGATCGCATGCTGTATGCCGACGGTGCCGAGGTCTCCCTGGCTCAGGCCGGGCTGATCCAGCCCCGCGCCGAGGGCGAGATCGCCTTTATGCTGCGCGACGACCTCCAGGGGCCCGGCATCACCCGCGACGAGGTGCTGGAGGCCACCGCCTGGGTGGCGCCCTGCTTCGAGATCGTCGACTCGCGCATCGACGACTGGAAGATCCGTATCCAGGACACCGTGGCCGATAACGCCTCCTGCGGCATCTTCGTGATCGGCGAGACGCGGGTCGCGCCCCGCGACCTGGACCTGGCCGCGGCGCGCATGACGATCCACAAGAATGACGCCTTCTGCACCGAAGGCACCGGTGCCGCGGTGCAGGGACACCCCGCCGAGGCGGTGGCCTGGCTGGCCAATACCCTGGGCGCCTACGGCCTGCCCCTGAAGGCCGGCGAGATCATCCTCTCCGGCGCCCTGGCGCCGCTGCTGCCGGTCACCGCCGGCGATCGCTTCCACCTCACCATCGATGGCCTGGGCAGCAGCCGGATCGCCTTCTGCTGACCCCTGACAGGACGGATACCCCCATGACCAAGATACGTTGTGCCCTGATCGGGTCGGGCAATATCGGCACCGACCTCCTCTACAAGCTGCGCCGCAGTGAGGTGCTCGAGCCGGTCTGGATGGTCGGCATCGATGCCGGCTCCGAGGGCCTGGCGCGGGCCGCCGAGCTGGGCCTCAAGACCACCGCCGATGGGCTCGAGGGGCTGCTGCCCCATGTCGAGGCCGACGAGATCCGCATCGCCTTCGACGCCACCTCGGCCTATGCCCATGCCGAACACTCCCGACGCCTCAACGCCCTGGGCGTGCTGATGGTCGACCTGACCCCGGCGGCCATCGGCCCCTACTGCGTGCCGCCGGTCAACCTCCCGCAGTTGCTGGAGGCGCCGGGCCTCAACGTCAACATGGTCACCTGCGGCGGCCAGGCCACCATCCCCATGGTGCATGCGGTGAGCCGCGTCCAGGAGGTGGCCTACGGCGAGATCGTCGCCACCGTCTCCTCGCGCTCCGTGGGCCCCGGCACCCGCCAGAACATCGACGAGTTCACGCGCACCACCGCCGGCGCCGTGGAGCGTATCGGAGGGGCCCGGGAGGGCAAGGCGATCATCGTCATCAACCCCGCCGAGCCGCCGATCATCATGCGCGACACCATCCACTGCCTGACCGCCGAGGCGCCCGACCAGGACGCCATCACCCGCTCGGTGGAGGCGATGGTCGCCGAGGTGCAGCGCTACGTGCCCGGCTACCAGCTCAAGAACGGCCCGGTGTTCGATGGCCGCAAGGTCTCGATCTTCCTGGAAGTGGAGGGACTCGGCGACTACCTGCCCCGCTACGCCGGCAACCTCGACATCATGACCGCCTCGGCGACCCGCACCGCCGAGCTGTTCGCCCGCGAGATGCTCGCCGGCACCCTGACCCCGCAACCCGCCGACGCCTGAGGAAACGCCCATGAACCTGCAAGGCCAGCACGTCACCCTGCATGACATGTCCCTGCGCGACGGCATGCATGCCAAACAGCACCAGATCAGCCTGGAACAGATGGTCGAGATCGCCACCGGCCTCGACCGGGCCGGGGTGCCGCTGATCGAGGTCACCCACGGCGATGGCCTGGGTGGCGCCTCCCTCAACTACGGCTTCCCCGCCCATAGCGACGAGGCCTACCTCAAGGCGGTGGTGCCACGCATGACCCAGGCCCGGGTCTCGGCGCTGCTGCTGCCCGGCATCGGCACCCTGGATCACCTGCGCATGGCCCGCGACTGCGGCGTCACCACCCTGCGGGTGGCCACCCACTGCACCGAGGCGGATGTCTCGGAGCAGCATATCGGCATGGCCCGCAAGCTGGGCCTGGATACCGTGGGCTTCTTGATGATGGCGCACATGATCTCGCCGCAGCAGTTGCTCGAGCAGGCCAGGCTGATGGAAGCCTACGGCGCCAACTGCATCTACTGCACCGACTCCGCCGGCTACATGCTGCCCGATGACGTCAGCGAGCGAATCGGCCTGCTGCGCGCCGAGCTCGACCCGGCCACCGAGATCGGCTTCCACGGCCATCACAACCTGGGCATGGGCATCGCCAACTCCCTGGCCGCCATCGAGGCCGGCGCCGCGCGCATCGACGGCTCCGCCGCGGGCCTCGGCGCCGGCGCCGGCAATACCCCGCTGGAGGTCTTCGTGGCGGTGCTGGAGCGCCTGGGCGTGTCACACGGCGTGGACCTGTTCGCGCTGATGGATGTCGCCGAGGACAGCGTGATCCCGCTGATGGATCAGCCGATCCGCGTCGACCGCGACGCCCTGACCCTGGGCTACGCCGGCGTCTACTCCTCCTTCCTGCTGTTCGCCCAGCGCGCCGAGAAGAAGTATGGCGTTCCCGCCCGGGACATCCTGGTGGAGCTGGGGCGGCGCGGCACCGTGGGCGGCCAGGAGGACATGATCGAGGACACCGCCCTGTCCATGGCCCGGGCACGCCAGGCCGGCTAGGCGCCCCCGGGCCCTGCAACGACAGTCACTTACCCAGGAGAGCATCATGCCCACCACGGTTGTCACCGGAAGCGCCTCCGGGATCGGTCGCGCCATCGTCCAGGCCCTGGCGGCCGAGGGGCATCGCGTGATCGGCATCGATCGTCGGGATGCCGAGATCACCGCCGACCTGGCCACCCCCGACGGCCGTCGGCGGGCCATCGAGGCCGTGACCGAACGCAGTGACGGGCGCCTGGATGGCCTGATCTGCTGCGCCGGCGTGGGCGTCACCGCCCCGGACAACGGCCTGATCGTCGCAGTCAACGTCTTCGCCGCCACCACCCTGCTCGACGCGCTGCGGCCGCTGTTGGCCGCCGGCCAGGCCCCGGCGGCCACCGTCATCGGCTCGGTGGCCGCCAATCAGTTGCTCGGCCAGTCGCTGCCGCTGCTCGATACCCTGCTCGACGGCGACGAAGGCACCGCCCGGGAGCAGGCCGCCGCCCTGGAGCCGGCGCTGGTCTATGCCGCCTCCAAGTGCGCCGTCACCCGGCAGGTGCGCCGGCGGGCCGTCGCCTGGGGCGAGGCGGGGATTCGCCTCAACGTGGTGGCGCCAGGGGCCGTCGAGACGCCGCTGCATCGGGCGGCTCAGGCGGATCCCCGCTACGGCCAGGCCGTGCGTGACTTCGTGGCGCCCCTGGGACGCGCCGGCACCCCCGCGGAGATCGCCGCCCTGGTGGCCTTCCTGCACTCCGGGGGGGCCGGCTTTCTCCATGGCGCCGTGCTGCATGCCGACGGCGGCATGGATGCCCAGCAGCGTCCCGACGGCTTCTAGGGATGGCAACGAGGTCACCCATGTCCGATCAGCGAGCCCGGATCACCCGCACCCGCCTGCTGGACGCCGCCGAGGCGGTATTCCAGGCCGAGGGCCTCGCCCATGCGTCGCTGGAACGCGTGGCGCGGCGGGCGGGCATGACCCGCGGCGCCATCTACTGCCACTTCCGTGACAAGGCCGACCTGTTTCGAGCCCTGCTGGAGCGCGTCGATCCCCCCCTCCAGGCGCTGATCCGTGAGGCGCATTCGGCGGCGCTCACCGCGACACCGCTGGCGTCCCTGGCCACGGCCTGCCGGCGGGGCCTCGCCGGCCTGGAGGCGCCGCACCAGCGTCGCGTGCACCGCATCCTGCTGCTGCGCTGCGAGGCCTTCGACGGGATCGACCCGCCGGCCCTGATGGCACGGCGCGCCGAGCGACTCTTCGATGCCCTGCACGGCGTCTTCCGGGCGGCCCAGGCGCGGGGGCAACTCCCCGCCGACACCGCCCCCGACACCCTGGCCCGGCTACTGCAGACCCTGCTGCTGGGGCTCTACCACCGCTGGCTGGGTGACGCCACCCCGGCCTCCCTGAGCGAAGAAGGCATGACCATGGTGGAAACCTTTCTCTTCCTGCTGGGCACCCCCGGCGCGGCGACGCATCCCGCGCCCCGGCCCGAGGCGCTCTCCCGTCGCGCCCACTCCGACACCCCTGATATTCGGCGAGGTATCACCCCATGAAGGTAATCGTCGCGGTCAAACGCGTCCTCGACTACAACGTCAAGATCCGCGTCAAGGCGGATCACTCCGACGTCGACCTGAGCAACGTCAAGATGGCCATGAACCCCTTCTGCGAGATCGCCGTGGAAGAGGCGGTGCGCCTGAAGGAGAAAGGCGTGGCCAGCGAGATCGTGGCCGTGAGCGTGGGTCCCAAGGCCGCTCAGGAGCAGCTGCGCACCGCCCTGGCGCTGGGCGCCGACCGCGCCATTCATATCGATACGTCAGCCGAAACCGAGGCCCCCGTCGAGTCGCTGGCCGCCGCCAAGGTGCTGGCCAGGGTGGTCGAGCAGGAGCGGCCGGGCCTCACGATCCTCGGCAAGCAGGCCATCGACAGCGACAACAACCAGGTCGGTCAGATGCTGGCGGCCCTGGCCGGCCTGCCCCAGGGCACCTTTGCCTCTGAGGTCAAGATCAGCGGCGACGAGGGTGAGGGAAAAGTGCAGGTGACCCGCGAGATCGATGGCGGCCTGCAGACCGTCGAGTTGTCGCTTCCGGCCATCGTCACCACCGACCTGCGCCTGAACGAGCCGCGCTACGCCAAGCTGCCGGACATCATGAAGGCCAAGAAGAAGCCCCTGGATATCAAGACGCCGGCGGACCTCGGCGTCGATATCGCCGGCCGCGTCAAGCTGCTTAAGGTCGAGCCGCCGGCGGAGCGCCAGGCCGGCATCAAGGTGGGCTCGGTGGACGAGCTCCTCGACCAACTCAAGAACCACGCCAACGTGCTTTGAAAGGAGCGGATCCCATGAGCATCCTGGTACTCGCCGACTATGATGACGGCACCTTGACCCCGGCCATGGCGCACGTCGTCGCCGCGGCCAAGCAGATTTCACAGGCCGGTGGCGGCGAGATTCATCTGCTGGTGGCAGGCCAAGGCGTCGCCGGCGTGGCCGAGGCCGCCGCCCGCCTCGAGGGCGTCAGCAAGGTGCGCGTCGCCGATCACGCCGTCTACGCCCACCAACTGGCCGAGCCCCTGGGCGACCTGCTGGTGGCACTCGCCGACGACTACGGCCATGTGCTGTCTTGCTCCTCCACCACCGGCAAGAACGTCCTGCCGCGGCTGGCGGCGCTGAAGGACGTCGGTCAGCTCTCCGAGATCATCGGCGTGGAGAGTGCCGATACCTTCCGGCGCCCCATCTACGCCGGCAACGCCATCGCCACCGTGCAGAGCGAGGATGCGCTGAAGGTGATCACCGTGCGGGCCACCGCCTTCGATGCCGTGGCCGTCTCTTCACAAGGTCAGGGCGGCGCCGCCATCGAGGCCGTGGAGACCGTGGTCGACAACGCTCGTTCCACCTTTATCAAGGAGGCCCTGGCCGAGTCCGATCGCCCCGAGCTGGGCAGTGCCCGGGTGGTGATCTCCGGCGGCCGCGGCATGGGTAACGGCGAGAACTTCAAGCTGCTCGACGGCATCGCCGACAAGCTGGGCGCGGCCATCGGCGCGTCCCGTGCCGCCGTCGACGCCGGCTTCGTGCCCAACGATATGCAGGTCGGCCAGACCGGCAAGATCGTCGCCCCGGACCTCTACATCGCCGTGGGCATCTCGGGGGCCATCCAGCACCTGGCCGGCATGAAGGACTCCAAGGTGATCGTCGCCATCAACAAGGACGAGGAGGCGCCGATCTTCCAGGTGGCGGACTATGGATTAGTCGCCGACCTGTTCCAGGCACTGCCGGAACTCGAGAGCAAGCTGTAAGGGCGGGCTTGATTCAGTAGTGGTTTCTCCGATTGTCGGCGGCGGTGGCGCTTGCCGTTGCCGTCGACTTTTTTCTTCAACAGGGGCAGAACATGGCGTCAGAAACCGAACGTGAATCCATGGACTTCGATGTGGTGATCGTCGGCGCCGGGCCCTCGGGCCTGGCGGCGGCCTGCCGGCTGATGCAGCAGGCGGGCGAGGCCGGCCAGGAGCTGACGGTCTGCGTGGTGGAGAAGGGCTCGGAGGTCGGCGCCCATATCCTCTCCGGGGCGGTCTTCGAGCCCCGCGCCCTGGCCGAGCTCTTCCCCGACTGGGAAGCCCGCGGCGCCCCCCTGACCACCCCGGCGACCCGCGACGAGGTCTACCTGCTCAAGGATGCCGACAAGGCCCAGAAGCTGCCCAACGCCCTGGTGCCCAAGTCGATGCATAACACCTGCGGCCGGCGCTCCGGCGGCGACCTCACGAGTAGCGACTCCCGGCGCTATGTGATCAGCGCCGGCAACCTGTGCCGCTGGCTGGCCGAGCAGGCCGAGGGCCTGGGGGTGGAGATCTTCCCCGGCTTCGCCGCCCAGGAGACGCTCGTCGAGGACGGCGTGGTCAAGGGCATCCTGATCGGCGACATGGGCGTGGGTGCCGATGGCCAGCCCAAGGACGGCCATATGCCCGGCATGGAGCTGCGCGCCAAGTACACCCTCTTCGCCGAGGGCTCGCGGGGCCACCTGGGCAAGCGGCTGATCGAGGCGTTCGACCTCGCCGAGGGCCGCGACCCCCAGCACTACGGCATCGGCCTCAAGGAGCTGTGGGATATTCCCGCCGACAAGCACGAGCCCGGCCTGGTGCTGCATGGCTCCGGCTGGCCCCTGGACAAGCAGACCCATGGCGGCTGGTTCCTCTATCACGCCGAGAATCACCAGGTGGTGGTGGGGCTGATCATGGACCTCTCCTACCAGAACCCCTGGCTGTCGCCCTTCGACGAGTTCCAGCGCATGAAGCACCACCCGGTGCTGGCCAAGCACCTGGAGGGCGGCAAGCGGGTCGCCTACGGCGCCCGGGCCATCACCAAGGGCGGCCTCAACTGCCTGCCGAAGATGACCTTCCCCGGGGGCCTCTTGATCGGCTGCGACGCCGGCACCCTCAACTTCGCCAAGATCAAGGGCCTGCATACCGCCATGAAGTCAGGCCTGGTGGCCGCCGAGGCGGTCTTCGAGGCCCTCAACGATCGTGACGCAAGAGCCGCGGGCGACGAGGGTGGCGCCGAGCTGACCGCCTTCACCGAGAAATGGGAAGCCAGCTGGGCCTACGCCGAACTCAGGGAGTCCGCCAGCTTCGGCCCGGCGATCCACAAGTACGGCACCGTCGGCGGCGGCGCCTACAACTTCGTCAACCAACTGCTGGGCGGCAAGCTGCCCAATGTCCACGACACCACGCCGGATCACGCCGCGCTCAAGCCGGCCAGGGAGTTCGCGAAGATCGACTACCCCAAGCCCGACGGCAAGCTCTCCTTCGACAAGCTCTCCTCGGTGTTTCTGTCGAACACCAACCACGAGGAGGATCAGCCCTGTCACCTGAGGCTCGCCGATCCCGAGCTGCCGATCCGCGACAACCTGCCGGAGTATGCCGAGCCGGCAAGCCGCTACTGCCCGGCGGGGGTCTATGAGGTGGTCGAAGGCGACGACGGCACGCCGACGTTCCAGATCAACTTCCAGAACTGCGTGCACTGCAAGACCTGCGATATCAAGGACCCGGCCCAGAACATCACCTGGGGGGCGCCGGAAGGCGGCGGCGGGCCCAACTACCCGAACATGTAACGGCCGACATCACACCAGCAACGAGGAAAGTAGCCCATGAGCCAGCACGAGGTGGTCATTGCCAGCGGAGTCCGCACCCCCATCGGCGCCTTCGGCGGGGGCCTGTCGGGCTTCTCGCTGGGCGACCTGAGCAGCGCCGTCACCCGCGAGGCCGTCTCCCGGGCCGGCATCGCACCAAAGGAGGTGGGCCATGTGGTCTTCGGCAACGTGATCCATACCGAGCCCCGGGACATGTACCTGGCCCGGGTCGCGGCCATCCAGGCCGGCCTGCCCGTGGAGACCCCCGCCCTGACCCTGAATCGCCTCTGCGGCAGCGGCCTGCAGGCGGTGCTTACCGCTGCGGACTACGTGCGCTCCGGTGAGGCCGTCTGCACCCTCGCCGGGGGCGGCGAGGCGATGAGTCGCGCCCCCCACTGGCTGACGACCTCCCGCTGGGGGCAGCGCATGGGGGACATGCACGCGATCGATGCCATGGTCGGCGCCCTCACCGACCCCTTCGACAACTGCCATATGGGCATCACCGCCGAGAACATCGCCGCCGAGTGGGGCATCTCGCGGGAGGCCCAGGACGCCTTCGCCCTGGAGAGCCATCGCCGCGCCCTGGCCGCCCAGGAGGCCGGCCGCTTCCGCGAGCAGATCCTGCCGCTGACCCGCACCACCCGGAAGGGCGAGGAGATCCTCGACAACGATGAGGGCCCTCGACGCGGCCTCGCCCTCGAGACCCTGGCGGCCATGCGCCCCGCCTTTCGGCGCGACAACGGCACCGTCACCCCGGGCAATGCCTCGACGCTCAACGACGGCGCCGCCGCCCTGGTGCTGATGGAGCGCCGCTACGCCGAGGCCCAAGGGCACGCCTATCAGGCGCGGCTGGTGGCGACCAGCGTGGTGGGCGTCGATCCCCGTTACATGGGTATCGGCCCAGTGCCGGCGATCCGCGCCCTGCTGGAGAAGAGCGGGCTCTCCCGGGAGGATATCGACCTCTGGGAGATCAACGAGGCCTTCGCCGCCCAGGCCCTGGCGGTCATCCGCGATCTCGACCTCGATCCGGCCAGGGTCAACCCCAATGGCAGCGGCCTCTCCCTGGGTCACCCCATCGGGGCCACCGGCGCCATGCTGGTGGTCAAGGCGCTCCACGAGCTGGCGCGCTGCGGGGGCCGCTATGCGGTGGTCAGCCTGTGTATCGGCGGAGGCCAGGGGATCGCGGCCCTGATAGAACGTGGCTAAAGGCCCCCCTCTTGCGTCCAGCAAACAGCGGGCCCCCTTGGTACTCAAGCAAGATAGTGCCTCGTGATGGCGTGCGGGCCCCACCCTCGGTCCACGGCACTGCCTATACCCCTACAGATAGAACGAGCCTAGTGCGATGTTGAACAGAGATACCCCGCTGTATGACGCCGGCCTGGTGTCGATAGAGGCCAGTGGCTGGCGTACCACCCAAGCCTCCCCGGCCGATTACCCGCCCCTGCAGGAGGATCAAGAGACCGATGTACTAGTGGTCGGTGCCGGGCTGGCCGGCGCTTCACTGGCTTTACATCTGGCAGAAGCCGGCGTCAATGTGGCGATACTGGAAGCCCGACAGCCGGGATGGGGGGCTTCCGGACGAAATGCCGGCCATGTGCTCCCCCTCCTGAAGAACCTGGAGGTGTTCAAGAACTTTGCCGATGGCGGTCGAGCCTTCCTCGAGCAGTTCAGAGAGCACCATCAACTGCCGTTCACGCTATCGACCCGTTTGGGGATCGACTGCGATGCCGCTCCGGTCGGTTATCTGCATGCCCTGCGCAGCAAGCGGGCATTTACCCGCTTTTCCCACCAGGCAGAAGGCCAAGCCCAGCAGCTAGGCCAGCGCGTCCAGCGCCTCGGCGGCGACGAAATGCACCGCTTGACCGGCACACGCGCCTACCCCTACGGGGTGCTTCATGACGCTGGTGGGCGAATCAATCCCTACCAATTCACCCTGGGGCTGGTTGCGTCCGTCCGGCAACTCGGCGCCTCGGTGTTCGGTAACAGCGAGGCCCTGGCACTGTCCCGGGCGGGGCAGCGTTGGCGGGTCGAGACAGCCAAAGCAAGCATCCTCTGTGATCGAGTGGTGTTCTGCACCAATGCCTATGCCACCGACATCGTTCCCGAGTTGGCTCGTTGCTACTATCCGCTGACCGCCTATGCCTTGACAACCAAACCGCTGCCGGTTGAGCTGCGCGAAATTATCATGCCAGGGCGAGCGGTACTGGCCCAGGCGCCGGTCGACCTCAACCCACTCGTCGTTGATGGCCACCATCGGCTGATCACGGCCTCCATACCCAGTGGTCGACACCCGGCCGATGCCGCCTGGCACTTCCGACACCACCTTCGTTGGCTGCGGCGAACCTGGCCGGAGACCCAAAGCGCCGGGATCGAGCTGGAACACTACTGGACCGGGCGCGTCGCCCTCAGGGATCAGGAGTTTCCCGGCATCTACGAGGTGCAACCAGGCGTTTATGGACTGATGCACTTCAATGCCTGGGGCAATGTCATGGCACCGCTGCTGGGGATGCTGCTGGCTCAGGCGCTGGTTGAGGATCGGCTGGATCGACTCCCCTTCCCGATAGGTCGTCCGCAGGCGGTGAAGTATTCGGGAAGGCAGAGTTTACTGATCCGTCGCTTTCTCATACCCGCAGCACGGATTGCCCAGACACTGGGAGCCATCTAAAAGCTGCATGCAGCCTCCTCCAATCAGATGAAGATGCCGCTGGCTGGTTCTTTGAGCCGACCGGGCCATCAGCCCCTCCGCCAACGCGCCTTGAGGCGCTCGCCGAAGACGATGCCAGCCCAGACAGCGACCAGCCAAATCACCACGGAACTCGCCAAGTAGAGCCCCGCCTGGCGAGCCGCACCGTCCTGCCAGAGCTCGACAACTTCCAGGCTAAATAGCGAGAAGGTGGTGAAGCCACCGCAGACCCCGGCCAGCCAGAAGTGCTGGGCCAGCGGGGAGAGCCTCCAGCGCCCCGGCACCCGGGCCAGGGTGGCGATCGCCCCCATGACGAAGGCCCCCAGGCCATTGGCCAGCAGGGTCGCCCAGGGGAAGGCCGAGCCCCATAGTGCCAGGGAGAGCCCATAGCGCAGCACGGCCCCCAGGCCACTGCCCAGGCCCGCCGCCAGATAGAGCCGCCACCTCATGGCGTCCCGCCCCAACTCGCCATACCGCTACCCAGGGCATGCCCCAGCACCAGGGCGGCGGGCCCCAGCCCCAGGGTCAAGACCAGGTTGAGCCATCCCAGGCCGGGATGGGGGCCACGCAGCAGGGTCAGGCTCTGGTAGGCGAAAGAGGAGACGGTGGTAAAGCTGCCCAGCAGGCCGACGGCCAGCAACGCCCAAAGCGCGCCGCCCGCCACTCCATGGGCCGCGATAACGCCCAACACCAGGGCGCCGCAGAGATTGACCGTCAGGGTCCCCCAGGGAAAGTCGCTGGGGGTACGACGCCCCACCCATTGACTCAGCCAGACGCGCCCCACCCCACCCAGGACGCCTCCCAGCACCACCAGCACGATGCCCTGCCCGACCCCCATCTTGGCTCTCCCCTCCCTCGCGGTGGCCTCATGCTACCCGGGCCGCCATGGCAAGCGCCACCCGCGGGGGTGGCGAAGGAGCCCACGGGTTTTCCAGGAGGCCGGATATGGGATCGAGCATGGCCACTCCGGACAAACCGTTAGCCATCACATGGCTTGTGCCCTCGGGGCCGGCACGCCAAGATAAGCGGACGCTCGTCCCGGCGAGCCCTACCGCCCCACCCACGCTTATACACGGAGGCAAGCGTGCCGAATATGCGTCGAGTGGGCCTACTGGCCTGGCTGATGGTCGTGCTGATGACCCTCGGCCTGCCGGCACTGGCCCAGCAAGAGCCCCCTACTCCCTATGCCACCCTGGCCGATCTGCTGGAAAATGAGCAGAGTCGCGACGAACTGATCACTCGACTACGCGAACTGGCCAACGGCGAGACCACCGCGGCCACCGCCGAGGCCTCAGCCACGGCCGCCGAGCCCAGCCTGGCTCGGCGCGTCGCCGAGACCACCAGCCAGGTCGCCGGCGACCTGGGCAATCAGTTCGGTCAGGTGGTAGAGACGCTGAGCGACCTCGCCACCGGCCAGCCCGATACCCCCGTCGATGTGGGGACGATGCTTTCCGCCACCTTTAACCTGGTGCTGGTGATCATCGCCACCCTGGCACTCTTCTTCGCCTTCCGGCGGCTGGCCCGGGGCGGCTTTACCCGCCTCAGCCAGTGGTCCCTGGCGAACGGCGGACCGCCCCCGGTGCTGCGCCTGCTGACGGCCGTGGCCATCGCGGCGACCCTCGACGTGCTGGTGGTGGCCCTGGCCTACCTGGGCGGCAACCTGATCGCCACCTTCCTGATCGGCGAGGCCGGCGAGCTCTCCACCCGGGCCTCGCTGTTCCTCAACGCCTTCCTGGTGATCGAGCTGCTCAAGGCGGCCCTGCGCATGCTCTTCGCCTCCCACTACGAGGGGTTGCGCCTGTTGCCGATCTCCGCCGCCGAGGCTTCCTACTGGAATCGCTGGATCGCCCGGCTGATCGGCCTGGCCGGCTATGGCCTGCTGGTGGCGGTGCCCCTGATCAATGTCTACCTGGCGCCGGCCCTGGGCCAGGCCGCCGGCACCCTGATCATGCTGGGAGCCTTCATCTATGCGGTGACGGTAGTGCTCAAGAACCGCCCCAAGCTGCGCCATGCCCTCGAGGCGGCCGCCGAGAAAACCAGCTTTACCGCGACCCGGATCTCCCTGGGCCTGTTCGCCCGCACCTGGCATATCCTGGCGATCCTCTACTTCCTGGTGGTGCTGCTGCTGACCCTGCTGCGCCCCGAGGACGCCCTGCCCTTCGTGCTGATCGCCACCCTCAAGACCCTGGTGGTCGCGGGGCTCGGCATGCTGCTCTCCAGCCTGCTGACCCAGACCATCGGCCGCCATATCACCCTGTCGGAGGAGCTGCGTCATAAGCTGCCGCTGCTGGAGACGCGCCTCAATGCCTATGTGCCCAACGCCCTGCGGGTGATCCGCGCGGTGATCCTGGTCGCCGTGATCCTGCTGGTGCTGAATGCCTGGGGCGCCTTCGACCTGGCCGCCTGGTACGCCTCCGAGGCGGGCCGCGGCCTGGTCGGCAAGCTGGTCAGCGTGGCGGTGATCCTCACCGTGGCCGCCGGCGTCTGGCTGGCCCTGGCCAGCCTGATCGAGCATCGTCTCAACCCGGAAACCGGCGGCGGCGAGCCCTCGGCCCGCGCCAAGACCCTGCTGGCCCTGTTCCGCAATGCCCTGGCCATCGCCCTGATCACCCTCACCGTGATGATCGTGCTGGCCGAGATCGGTATCAATATCGGCCCGCTGATCGCCGGCGCCGGGGTGCTGGGCCTGGCCATCGGCTTCGGCGCCCAGAAACTGGTGCAGGACATCATCACCGGGATCTTCATCCAGGTGGAAAATGCCATGAACACCGGCGACGTGGTCACGGTGGGTGGCATCACCGGTACCGCCGAACGCCTGAGCATCCGCTCGGTGGGCATCCGTGACCTCAACGGCACCTACCACCTGATCCCCTTCTCCAGCGTGGATACCGTGTCGAACTATATGCGCGAGTTCGGCTATCACGTGGGCGAGTACGGCATCGCCTATCGCGAGAGCATCGACGAGGCCATCATCGCCCTGCGCGAGGCCTTCGACGAGCTGGCCGAGAGCGAGGAATACCGCATGGATATCCTCGCCCCGCTGGAAGTGGCCGGTGTCACCGCCCTGGCCGACAGCTCGGTGAATATCCGCGTGCGCATCAAGGCCACGCCAGGCAATCAGTGGGCCGTGGGACGCGCCTATAACCGCCTGGTGAAACTGCACTTCGACGCCAAGGGCATCGAGATCCCCTTCCCGCACACCACCATGTACTTTGGGCAAGACAAAACGGGGTCAGCACCGCCCGCCAACCTGCGGATCATGCAGCAGAACTTCACCATCGATGGAAGCCCTGCAGGGCAGCCTAAAGCGCAGGACAGCCACACCGACGATCGCTACGACCCTCGGGCTAAACCCAACCCGGAGTCCAAGGGCGATTTCGACGAAGACTGAGCCCAGCTTTTCCTCCACCCACGCAAAGGGGGCTGCCATTGGCAGCCCCCTTTTTTACGGTCAAGCGCTTGATCAGTGGGTGGTGATCAGCATCACCACACTGAGCGCCGCCGAGACCCACATGGCCGGCTTGATCTCCTCCAGGCGGCCGGTGGCCAGCTTGATCAGTACGAAGCTGAGGAAGCCGAAGGCGATGCCCAGGGTAATGGAGTAGGTGAGCGGCATCAGGATGATCGCCAGGAAGGCGGGGAAGGCCTGGTCATAGCGGGTCCAGTCGATCTTGGTGATCGGCGCCAGCATGAAGAGGCCCACCAGCACCAGGGCCGGGGCGGTGGCGATGCCCGGCACCAGGGAGAGCAGCGGCGAGAGGAACAGGAAGGGCAGGAACAGCAGGGCGATGGTCACCGCCACCAGGCCGGTGCGCCCGCCCTGGGCGACGCCGGCACCGGACTCGATAAAGGTCTGAGCGGCGCTGGTGCCCAGCGGCGCGGCGATCATCGAGGCGAAGGCATCCACGGTCATGGAGCGCTTGAGGTTACGCGGGTTGCCGTCCTTGTCCTTGAGGTCGGCGGACTCGGAGAGCGCCATGAAGCAGGAAAGCGCATCGAAGAAGTTGGTGAACAGCATCACGAAGATAAACGGCAGGTAGGCGACCTTCAGGGCGCCCAGGATATCCACCTGCATCACCGCGCTGAAATCGGGCCAGGCGGCCAGGCCGGCCCACTGCACGACCACCTCTTCACCCCACAGCCGCCCCATGGGCAACGCCAGCAGGGTGGTCACGGCGATACCCAGGATCAGGGCACCGCTCATGCGCAGGATCACCAGGATGGCGGTGGCCATCATGCCCAGGAAGAAGGTGACCAGCATGGGATCCATGCTGCCCAGGGAGACCAGGGTCGCGGGGTTGGAGACGATGAAGCCGGCGTTCTTGAAGCCGATAAAGGTGATAAAGAGCCCGATACCGCAGGTGATGGCATAGCGCAGCGAAGCGGGAATCGCCTCGATGATCGCCTTGCGCACATTGAATACCGCCAGCAGGGCGAACAGCACCCCGGACCAGAAGACGCAGCCGAGGGCCACCTCCCAGGAGAGGCCGGCGCCATGCACCAGGGTATAGGTGAACAGCGCGTTCATGCCCATGCCCGGGGCCACCAGGATGGGATTGCGGGCATAGAGGCCCATGGCCAGGCTGCTCATGAAACTGATCAACACGGTGGCGGAGAGGGCCGCCGAGAAGGGAATCCCGGCGTCGCTGAGGATCGCCGGATTGACCACGATGATATACATGGACGCCAGGAAGGTGGCGATGCCGGCGAGGATCTCGGTGCGCAGCGTGGAGCCACGCCGAGTCACGCCGAAGTAGGTATCCAGCCAGGGGGCCGAGGCAGCGGCCGGGGAGGCCCCTTCGGTGGGCGCCTCGTCACGGACGGTGGAGCTCTGAGTCATTGTCATGGCCTCTTTGTTCTTGGGATGGCAGAGGAACTGACCAATCGGTCAACACGACCAGCCTAGCCAGTGTTGACCAAGCGGACAAGCCGACATCCTGATAGGGGCTATTTGCCATTGCCATATCGAGCGCCGGCACCTACCACTCGGGCATCGCGGGAGAGCATAAAAAAGGTTCTTCGCAGACTGGCGTGAATACCATGGTGGGACCGCGGCTAAAGCCAGCTCCTGGCTTGGTAAGGCCGCCGGGGTGGTAGGAGCCTGCTTCAGCAGGCGATGGGGAAGCGGGTGTAAATCAGCCGAGCCGGCCAAAATCGCCGAGACGTCGGACCGCGGCTAAAGCCAGCTCCCACAACAGCAAGCCGGAGATCTGCCATGTCGTGGCTTCACGCTGTTCTGCGAATAACCATAAAAAAGGGCGCCCGCAGGCGCCCAGGAGAGCAAAGCGAATAGGGTGGGATCAGTCGTCCCGGTCGCTGGGCTGCGGCAGCGCCGGCAGCGACCTGTCGAGCAGCTCGATGCTCTGGCGGTCTGATAAAGAGTACGGCTGGCTCTGAATAAAAAAAGGGCGCCCGCAGGCGCCCAGGAGAGCAAAGCGAATAGGGTGGGATCAGTCGTCCCGGTCGCTGGGCTGCGGCAGCGCCGGCAGCGACCTGTCGAGCAGCTCGACGCTCTGGCGGCCTGATAAAGAGTACGGCTGGCTCTGTAGAAAAAAGGGCGCCCGCAGGCGCCCAGGAGAGCAAAGCGAATAGGGTGGGATCAGTCGTCCCGGTCGCTGGGCTGGGGCAGTGCCGGCAGCGACCGGTCGAGCAGCTCGACGCTCTGGCGGTCTGATAAAGAGTACGGCTGGCTCTGTAGAAAAAAGGGCGCCCGCAGGCGCCCAGGAGAGCAAAGCGAATAGGGTGGGATCAGTCGTCCCGGTCGCTGGGCTGCGGCAGTGCCGGCAGCGACCTGTCGAGCAGCTCGACGCTCTGGCGGTAATAGAGCTGGCTCTTGTTATGCTCGCCCAGGTTGGCATAGAGCCGGGCCAGCTCGGCACAGACCACGCCGCTGGGGCGCTGACGCTGGCTCGCCTCGAAATACTCCTGGGCCTTGCCCCAGTAGGCGTTACGCAGCGACAGGCGGCCCAGGGTCAGCAGCAGGTCCGGGTCATTGGGGCGCTCCTGCAGCCACTTCTCGGCATACACCAGTTGGCGGGCCGGATCGACGCTGAGCAGGCCGTAGCGCAACACCAGGCGCGGATCCCAGCACACCTTGAGGGAGTGGCGCAGCAGGCGCTCGGCGATGCCCTCCTGCTTGCCGCGCACCAGCGCCTCGGCATAGAGCACCACCAGATCCACGTCGCCGCGCAGGCTGTCCGGCATATCGGCCCAGAGGTTGCGCACCCGCTCCACGTCCTCGGGGTGGCGGGCGGCCTGGGACAACAGTTCCCGGTAGGCGCGCTTCTCGAGCTCGTGACGCTCCTCCTCGGCGATCAGCTGCTGGGCCGCGAGGCGCGGCATCAGCCGGCGCAGCCCGTCCCAGTCGCTGACGCTGAGGTAGGCCTGCTTGAGCTGCTTGAGCACCTGGGGATGATTCGGCAGCTGCTTGTCGAGGCGGGTCAGGGTGGCCAGGGCCTCCTCATACTGCTGGCGATCCAGCATCAACTGGGCCTGCATCATGCCCACCGCGGTATCGGCCCCCTCGGTACTCAGGTGCGCCCGCTTGAGCAGGGTATCGGCCTGTTCGAAGTTGCCCTGGTAATGGGCCGCCAGCGCCGCCGACAGGTAGTTGACCAGGGGCGTACTGGAGTCCTCGGCGGCCTTGACCAGCGACTTCTCGGCCTTCTTCCAGCGCCCCTCGGCCAGGGCCACCAGGCCGCGCACGGTGCGCTTCATGGCGTTACGGTTGCGAGTGCGGCTATTCCATAACTTGAGGCGGCTCACCGGACGCCGCAGCCGCACCAGGACGCGCAGCGCGAAGTGCAGTACCAGGAAGGCCGCCAGCAGCAGCACCAGGCCGAACCAGAAGGAGGTCTGGACGGAGGTGTCGCCGACCCGGATCAGCCAGTAGCCCGGAAAGGACTGCATCAGCTGGCCGAAGAGGGCACCGAGCGCCAGGCCGACGACGATAAGCAGGATCAGCTTTCTCATGACTCATCCGCCTCCCCGGCACCGCCGAAGCGGCTATCGATGAAACGGCTCAGGGCCTGCTGGGAAGCGCTGATATCGGGAAGCTCGGGGCGAACCTCCCGCTCACGCAGCTCCGCCAGCCGCGTCAGGGTCGATTGAACGCCCTCGCGATCGGTGGCGTAGTAGCCCTCCACCAGGGCGATCGCCTCGTCGAGGCTGGCCCGATAGAGGGCCTCCTCCTCCTTGAGCAGGGCCAGTTGGGCCTGTTCGATCAGCAGCCGCACGTTCTGGCGCAGGTAGGCCTCCTGGTCGGGGGCGATCAGGGCCTCCAGGGCCTCGTCATGCTGGCGCACCGTCACCAGGGAACTCAGCTCGCCGGCGAAGCGCCCCAGTTGTTCGCGCCAGCCACCGCTGGGCGCCTCGCTATTGCCGATCTCCAGCGCCAGCTCTTCCACGTCCTGGGAGAGCGGCAGGGTCGCCAATTGCTGCTGCTGGGCGTCCAGCGCCAGGTAGAGCCCGGTGCGATCGACCCTCGGCACCGCCTCCAGGGCGGCCAGCTCGCTGGCCAGGGCACGCCGCACCGGCAACAGGGCCGGGTTGTCGGCCTCGTTCAGGCGCGCATCGGCGGTGCGCAGCAGGGCCGCGGCGCCCTCCGGGTCACGCTCCAGTTGCACTCGCTGATTGGCCAGGCGCAGCAGATAGGCCGCCTCGGCGTGCAGCCACTCCCGCTCGTCGGCGCTCTGCTCCCGGGCCAGTTCCGCCAGCACCCGATCCAGGGCCTCGTTCACCTCGCCACGGTAGGCCTCGAACTCACCTTCCAGGGTCGCCACCTCGCCGGTCAGGGCGGCCCGGTTGTCCTCGGCCTGCTCGCTCAGCCGCGCCTCCAGGCCTCCCAGGGAGCGCAGTTCGGCCAGCTCCGTCTCGGCGGCGGCCAGGCGCTCGCGCTGCTCATTCAGGGCCTGCCAGCCCATCCAGCCCAGCCATAGGCCGACCAGCGCCAGCAACACCACCAGCACCAGGGCCACCGGGCCGGTCTTGCCCCCGCCACCCTGAGAGGCGCCGGGGGGCGTGCCGCCCTGACCGCCTCCGGAAGCCTTGCCGGAAGCGGCCTTACCGGTGCCGCCCTTGGCGGCGCTGGGCTTGGCCGGTGTCGACTTGCCGGATGCCCCACCACCGGACGCCGCGGCGCCGGAAGTCGGCGTGTCGCTGGCCTTGTCCGCCGTCGACGATTCGGCCGCCTTGGCGGCCTGCCCCTGGGCGGCGCCACCGGCCCGGGATTGACTCCCCTGTCCGCCGCGCCGCCGTCGCCCACCACTGCGCCCCTTGCCTGACTCCGCCTGGGAGGCCTCGCCCGCCTGGTCATCGGCATCTTGGGAGGCGGCGCCGGGCGCCGGCCGTTCGTCCTGATCGTGTGGTTGCTTGCTCATCTATCGCTAGCCCTTGTCGAGATCGTCATGATCGGGTTCGGCGCCATCCAGGTTGCAGGCCCCGGCCACGGCGGCCGCCAAGGCGGCCGGGGTGGCTCCCGTAGCCGTATGAAGCTTGGTGAACCCCAGGCTACCGGCCAGTGTAGCCAGGCGGGGGCTCGAAACGATTAGCGGCTGGTTCAACGCCGCCTCGCCGCACCAGGGGGCGAGATGTTCGAGCAGCTCGCCACTGGTGACCACCAGGGCCCGGTACTCCCCCCGGGCCAGCCAGACCGCCGCTTCGGGCGCGGGCGGCAGGCACTGTCGTCGATAGAGTGCCAGACGCGTGACCCGGGCGCCACGGGCACCCAGCGTCTCGGCCAGCAGGGGACGCCCCCCCTCACCGGCCACCAACAGCACCTTCTGCTCGCTCAACGAGCGCAACCCGGCCAGGGTCAGCAGCGCCTCACTGGTATCGCCCTGCCCCGGCGGTGGCACCCGTACCCGCACCCCGAAATGCCGGTGCAGTCGTTCGGCGGTGGCAGCGCCCACCGCATAAAAGCGTGGCCCCAGCGGCAGCTGGGGCCAGTAACGATCGAGGGCCTCTGCCAGGCAGTCGGCGGCGAAGGGACTGACCACGATCACATGCCGATACGCATCGAAGTCGAGCCAGGCGCTGCGCTGCGCCTGAGTTTCCGGCAGGGCCTCCAGGCGCATCACCTCCAGGGCGACGCTCTCCGCCCCGAGGGCGTCCAGGGCCTCTCGCAGGGGCCGGGCCCGCTCTCCCGGCCGAGTGATCAGCACCCGCGATGCCTGACTCATCAGGCGTCGCCGTAGACCTCGGCGAGGATCTCGCCGGCGCCCTGGGCGAGCAGGTCCTCGGCGACCCGGATGCCCAGGGTCTCCGGTTCGAAGGCGGAACCACGACCCTCGGCACGCAGCACCCGGGTACCGTCGGGGCTGCCCACCAGGGCCCGCAGCCAGAGGGTACGACCATCGTCCTCGAGGACCGCATGGCCGCCGATGGGCACCTGACAGCCCCCCTCCAGGCGGGTATTCATGGCGCGCTCGGCGCGCACCCGAGTGGCGGTCTCGGCATCGTCCAGGGGCGCCAGCAGCGCTACCAGGTCGGCATCATGGGTCCGGCACTCGATGCCCAGGGCCCCCTGACCGCAGGCCGGCAGGCACACCTCGGGGGGCAGCTCCATGGTGATGCGCTCGCCCAGCCCCAGGCGACGCAGCCCGGAGGTGGCGAGGATGATGGCATCGAAGTCGCCGGCGTCCAGCTTGCCCAATCGGGTCTGGACGTTACCCCGCAGGTTGAGGATCTCGAGATCCGGGCGCGCCTCCTTCATCTGCAGGCCACGACGCAGGCTGGAGGTGCCGATGCGTGCCCCCTCGGGCAGCTCGTCGAGGCTGGCGTACCGGTTGGAGACGAAGGCGTCGGTGGGCTCGGCGCCCTCGAGGATCACCGACAGCCCCAACCCCTCGGGAAACTGCATGGGCACGTCCTTCATGGAGTGCACGGCGATATCGGCCCGCCCATCCAGCATCGCCTCTTCCAGCTCCTTGACGAAGAGCCCCTTGCCGCCGACCTTGGCCAGGGGCGCATCGAGGATCTGGTCGCCACGGGTGGACATGGCCACCAGCTCCACCTCGAGGCCGGGATGAATCGCCTGGAGGCGGTCGCGGACATGCTCGGCCTGCCACAGGGCCAGCAGGCTCTTGCGGGTGGCGATGCGCAGGGTAGTGATGGCGGACACGTGGATCTCCCGTCGCTGGGGCCTGCGGCTGGCAGGCGTTCCCATGAATCGTTGGCGCGGAGGCGAACCCCGCTTTTATTACTCCATCATAAAGCAGTCGCCAGATAAGGAAAAACGCCCCTGGCGTCGTGCCTACGGCGAGCGTCGCTGGCATGGCCTGCCCCGTCGACTCTGGTACACTGCCAGGCAATACCTTGTCAGCCAACTTGCAGGATTTTTCCTCCGATGACGAAGTCGACCAACCAGTCCTGGGGCGGCCGTTTCAGCGAGCCCACCGATGCCTTCGTCGAACGCTTCACCGCCTCGGTGGACTTCGACCAACGCCTGGCCCACCACGATATCCAGGGCTCCATCGCCCATGCCACCATGCTGGCCCGGGTCGGGGTGCTGACCGATGCCGAGCGCGACGCCATCGTCGCCGGCCTGGGCGAGATCGACGACGAGATCCGTCGCGGCGAATTCCCCTGGTCGGTGAAGCTCGAAGACGTGCACATGAATATCGAGGCGCGTCTCACCGACAAGATCGGCATCACCGGCAAGAAACTGCATACCGGCCGTTCCCGTAACGACCAGGTGGCCACCGATATCCGCCTCTTCCTGCGCGACGAGATCGATATCGTCGCCGCCGAGCTGGCCCGCCTGCGCGAGGGCCTGATCGAGCTGGCCGACCGCGAGGCCGAGACCATCATGCCCGGCTTCACTCACCTGCAGACCGCCCAGCCGGTGACCTTCGGCCACCACCTGCTGGCCTGGCAGGAGATGCTGGCCCGGGACCACGAGCGCCTGCTCGACTGCCGCAAGCGGGTCAATGTGATGCCCCTGGGCGCGGCGGCACTCGCCGGCACCACCTACCCCATCGACCGCCACGTCACCGCCGAGCTGCTGGGCTTCGAGCGCCCGGCGGAGAACAGCCTGGACGCGGTCAGCGATCGCGACTTCGCCATCGAGTTCACCAGCTTCGCCAGCCTGCTGCTGATGCATATGTCGCGGATGAGCGAGGAACTGGTGCTGTGGACCAGCGCCCAGTTCGATTTCATCGACCTGCCCGACCGCTTCTGCACCGGCTCCTCGATCATGCCGCAGAAGAAGAACCCGGACGTGCCGGAGCTGGTGCGCGGCAAGTCGGGCCGGGTCTACGGCCACCTGATGGGCCTGCTGACCCTGATGAAGTCCCAGCCGCTGGCCTACAACAAGGACAACCAGGAGGACAAGGAGCCGCTGTTCGATACCCTGGACACCGTCAAGGACTGCCTCAAGGCCTTCGCCGACATGGTGCCGGCCATCGAGGCCAAGGCCGACAGCATGCGCGAGGCGGCCCGCAAGGGCTTCTCCACCGCCACCGACCTGGCGGACTACCTGGTGCGCAAGGGCGTGGCCTTCCGCGACGCTCACGAGATCGTCGGCGAGTCGGTGGCCTTCGGCATCCGCGAGACCAAGGACCTCTCCGAGATGACCCTCGACGAGCTGCGCCAGTTCTCCGAGGTGATCGAGGCGGATGTCTTCGAGGTGCTGACCCTGGAAGGCTCGGTGGCGGCCCGTAACCATATCGGCGGCACCGCCCCCGATCAGGTCCGCGCCGCCGCCCAGCGGGCCCGCGACGCCCTGAAGGCGCTGCGCTGATGGCCCGGCTGGCCCTGGGGCTCCTGCTGCTGATGCTGCTGACCGGCTGCGGCCAGCAGGGCCCGCTGTATTTGCCGGAGACGCCGCCCCCCGAGGCGGCGGCCCCCACCGACGACGAGGCCTAAGATGGATCATTTCGAGTACCGCGACGGCGCCCTGTATGGCGAAGAGGTGCCCCTGGCGGAGATCGCCGAGCGCTTCGGCACCCCCTGCTATGTCTATTCCCGGGCCACCCTGGAGCGTCACTTCCGCGCCTACACCGAGGCGCTGGGTAGCCACCCCCACCTGATCTGCTATGCGGTCAAGGCCAACTCCAACCTGGCGGTGCTGGGCCTGCTGGCGCGCCTCGGCGCCGGCTTCGATATCGTCTCGGAGGGCGAGCTGGAGCGGGTGCTGGCCGCCGGCGGCGACCCGGCCAAGGTGGTCTTCTCCGGGGTCGCCAAGCAGGAGGCGGAGATGGCCCGTGCCCTGGAGGCGGGCATCAAGTGCTTCAACGTCGAATCGCGCCCGGAGCTCGAGCGCCTTAACGCCGTGGCTGGGCGCCTCGGCAAGGTGGCGCCGGTCTCGCTGCGGGTCAATCCCGACGTGGATGCCGGCACCCACCCCTATATCTCCACCGGCCTCAAGGACAACAAGTTCGGTATCCCGGTGGACGAGGCCCTGGGCGTCTACGAGCTCGCCGCGCGCCTGCCGAATATCCGCATCAGCGGCCTGGATTGCCATATCGGCTCCCAGCTCACCGAGCTCTCGCCCTTCCTGGACGCCCTGGATCGCCTGCTGGTGCTGCTCGAGCGGCTGCGCGAGTCCGGCATCGAGATCGCCCACCTGGATCTCGGCGGCGGCCTCGGCGTGCCCTACCAGGACGAGCGCCCGCCGGCGCCCTTCGACTACGCCCGCGCCCTGCTCGAGCGCCTGGCCGCCTGGCCCGGCGGCGAGCGCCTGACCCTGCTGTTCGAGCCGGGCCGTTCCATCGCCGCCAATGCCGGGGTGCTGTTGACCCGGGTCGAGTACCTCAAGCCCGGCGAGACCAAGAACTTCGCCATCGTCGACGCCGGCATGAACGACCTGATCCGCCCCTCCCTCTACCAGGCCTGGCAACGCATCCTGCCGGTGGATACCCGGGTGCCCCGGGAGAACGCCACCTATGACGTGGTGGGCCCGGTGTGCGAGACCGGCGACTTCCTCGGCAAGGATCGCGAACTGGCCATCGCCGCGGGCGACCTGCTGGCGGTGCGCTCCGCCGGGGCCTACGGCTTCGTGATGGCCTCCACCTACAACAGCCGCCCGCGTCCCGCCGAGGTGATGGTGGATGGCGACCGGGCCCACCTGGTGCGCCGCCGCGAGCGCCTGGAGGCGCTGTGGGAAGGTGAGGCCCTGCTGCCGGAGGCCGCGGACTGATGCTGCTGCACTTCACCAAGATGCATGGCCTGGGTAACGACTTCATGGTGGTCGACCTGGTCACCCAACGGGCGCGGCTGCGCGACGAGCAGATCCGCCAGCTCGCCGATCGTCACTTCGGCATCGGCTTCGATCAGCTGCTGATCGTCGAGCCGCCCCGGGATCCGGACCTGGACTTCCGCTACCGCATCTTCAACGCCGACGGCAGCGAGGTGGAGAACTGCGGCAACGGGGCGCGCTGCTTCGCCCGCTTCGTGCGCGACCAGCGGCTGACCCACAAGCACGAGATCCGCGTCGAGACCGCCGGCGGCCCCCTGACCCTGGTGATCCAGGAGGACGGCCGGGTCAGCGTCGATATGGGGGCGCCGCGTTTCGCCCCCGAGTCGCTGCCCTTCGAGGCCGCCCAGGACCTGCCGCGTCACGCCCTGGAGGTGGACGGCGAGCGCCTCGAGATCGGCGTGGTCTCCATGGGCAATCCCCATGCGGTGCTGCGGGTCGATGACGTGGACGGCGCCCCGGTGGCCCGGCTGGGCCCGGCCATCGAGTCCCACCCGCGCTTCCCCAAGCGGGTCAACGCCGGCTTTATGCAGGTGGTCTCGCCCCACGAGATTCGCCTGCGGGTCTACGAGCGAGGCAGCGGCGAGACCCTGGCCTGCGGCACCGGCGCCTGCGCCGCGGTGGCCAGCGGCATCCGCCAGGGGCTGCTGGAAAGCCCGGTGAAGGTGCACCTGCCCGGCGGCGAGCTGACCATCGAGTGGGCCGGCGACGGCGCCCCCCTGACCATGACCGGCCCCGCGGAGCGGGTCTTCGAGGGCCGGGTCCCCCTGAACTGAACCTCACGACCACGACGAGGAATTACCCCATGACGCGAGCCCAGGCCCCCGAGCCCCGCCAGACCCTCGACCCGGAACGGGTCGCCCACTGGCTGGCCCGTCATCCCGACTTCTTCGTCGGCCGCGAGGGGTTGCTGCAGCAACTCAAGGTGCCCCACCCGGAGGGGCACGGCGCCATCTCGCTGCTGGAGCGCCTGGTTCATGACCTGCGCGAGCGGGCCGAGACCGCCGAATGGCGCCTGGAGCAGCTGCTCGACTCGGCCCGCCATAACGAGGGCCAGTATCGCCGCACCCGCGGCCTGGTACTGGCCCTGCTGGAGGCCGAGGACGGCGATGCCCTGGGTCAGACCCTGGCCACCCAGCTCGCCGAGCAGTTCCAGACCAGCGCCGTGGCCCTATGGTGTCCGGCCAGCCTCACCGACCGGGAACCGCACCCGCCCCAGGCGCCCCGCCAGGTGCTGGACGACACCGCCGGCCAGCGCCTGGGCGCCCTGCTGGAGGGCCGCAACAGCCGCTGCTCCCGGCTCTCCGCCACCGACTGGAAGCTGCTGCTGCCCCACGCCAAGGCGCCGGCCCAGGCCGGCTCCTGCGTCATCACCCGGCTGACCCTGGGCGAGCCGCTGGGCTATCTGGTGCTGGCCAGCCACGACACCGAGCACTTCCGCGCCAGCCTCGACACCCTCTTCACCGAGTACCTGGGCGAGGTGGTGGCGCGGCTGCTGGTGCATCACGGGAGGGCCGGGGATGCCTCCCGCTGAGGCCCTCGCCGATGCGCTCGAGGCCTTCCTCGGCGCCCTGGCGCGGGAGGCGAGCCCGGCCACCCTGGCCGCCTATCGCCGCGACCTGAGCGCCTTCCTGGCCTTCGCCGAGGCTTCCGGGCTCGCCGACTGGGGCGAGCTCGACGCCGCCCTGGTGCGACGCTTCCTGGGCCAGGAGCGGGCCCGGGGCCTGGCGCCGCGCAGCCTGGCCCGGCGCCGCGCCGCCCTGTCGCGCTTCGCGGCGTATCTGGTGGAGGGCGGCCGCCTCGATCACGACCCGGTGCGCCTCTCCCAGGCGCCCCGCCAACCCCGCCACCTGCCCAAGCCGGTGGACGTGGACCAGTTGGCGCGCTTCCTCGACGCCCCCCATGACGACTCGCCCCTGGCGCGCCGCGACCAGGCCATGCTGGAGCTCTTCTACTCCTGCGGCCTGCGCCTGGCGGAGCTGGCCGGCCTCGACCTGGACGACCTCCAGCCACGCCGCCTGCGGGTGCTGGGCAAGGGCGCCAAGCCGCGGCAACTGCCCATCGGCCGGCGTGCCCGCCAGGCCCTGGACGCCTGGCTCCTGGTGCGTGGCCAGCTGGCCGGCGAGCAGGAAGCGGCGCTGTTCGTCGGCCGGCGGGGCAGCCGCCTGGGCCATCGCGCCATCCAGCTACGCCTGGCCAAGCTGGCCCGGGAGCGCGGCCTCGCCGAGCACCTGCACCCCCACCGCCTGCGTCACTCCTTCGCCAGCCACCTGCTGGAGTCGAGCCAGGACCTGCGCGCGGTGCAGGAGCTGCTGGGGCATGCCAACCTGAGCACCACCCAGGTCTATACCCGCCTCGACTGGCAGCACCTGGCCGCCAGCTACGATGCCGCCCACCCACGCGCACGCCGCCGCCCCGAGGGCGGCCAGGATGACCCATGACGCGCCTCGATACCCTGACCTTCGATCTGGACGACACCCTGTGGGACAACGGCCCGGTGATGGAGCACGCCGAGCAGGGCCACTACCACTGGCTGGACAGCGCCCTGAGTACCTGGCTGGAGGCCCGGCTGGCCGAGCTGGGCCGCTACGGCGAGCGCTTCCCGCTGCCCACCTACGTGCAACACCGCGGCGAGGTGGCGCGGCGCTTCCCGCTGCGCCGCGGCGACTTCACCTGGGTCCGCCGGCGCAGCCTCTATGAACTGCTGGAGGCCTATGGCCTCGCCTCACAGGAGGCGGAGATGTGGGCCACCGCCGCCATGGAGCGCTTCCTGGAGCTGCGTCACCGCCTCGATCCCTACCCGGAGGTGGACGCCCTGCTGGAGGGGCTGGCGGGGGACTACCGCCTGGCCACGATCACCAATGGCAACGTGGACCTCAATCGGTTGCCCCTGGTACGCCACTTCCCGGTGTCGATCATCGCCGGCGAGCTGCTCGCCCCCAAGCCCGATGCGCGGCCCTTCCTGGCCGCCCTGGCACGCCTCAACAGCGCGCCGTCGCGGGCCCTGCACGTGGGGGACTCCTGGAAGGAGGACGTGCTGCCGGCCCGGCGCCTGGGCATGCGGGTGGCCTGGATCGATCGTCACGACCAGGCGGCGGGCGAGGCGCTGCCGGAGGGCATCCATCGCCTCAGCCATGTGCGCGAGCTGCCGGCGTTGCTGGCGCGGCTGCAGGGCCAGGCCTGACGGCCGTTACTCGGCCGCCAGCCAGCCATCCAGCCGCGCCCGGGCCTCGTCGACGCCCTCGCGCTTGAGGGCCGAGAAGAGCTGCACGCTGACCAGGTCCTCCCACTCGTGCAGGCGCTGGCGCACCTGCAGCAGGGCCGCCTTGGCGGCGCCGCTCTTCAGCTTGTCGGCCTTGGTCAGCAGGATATGCACCGGCATCGACTGCTCGTCGGCCCAGCCCAGCATCATCTGGTCGAACTCGGTGAGCGGGTGACGCACGTCCATCACCAGCACCAGGCCGGCCAGGCAGGCCCGTCCGCGCAGGTACTCGCCCAGGTGGCGCTGCCACTCCAGCTTGACCTTCTCCGGCACCTTGGCGAAGCCATAGCCGGGCAGGTCCACCAGGCGCCGCCCGGTCTCCTCCCCCAGGGAGAAGAAGTTGATCAACTGGGTGCGCCCGGGGGTCTTGGAGGTCCGCGCCAGGGCCTTCTGCTGGGTCAGGGTATTGATCGCGCTGGACTTGCCGGCGTTGGAACGGCCGGCGAAGGCCACCTCGCGCCCCTCGTCCGGCGGGCACTGGGCCAGGGTCGGCGCACTGGTGAGAAAGCGGGCGGTCTGGTAGTTGAGAGACGGCATGGATGGGATCCTGGCGAAAGTTCGGCTTAGGGGAAGCGCTGAATAAATCGGCGAGCGGGATGGAGCACAAGGCGCACGGAGCGCAGAAACCGGAGCCTATGAGGTATAGGTGAGGATTTCGAGCACCGCGCAACGCAGTGATTCGCCCGCGCAGACATTTATGCAGTGTTTCCTTTGGTGGCAGGTCGGGCAGATTCACCTCACCCTGGCGAGTCGTTATAATGCCCTGTATTTTTCAGCGACCTGGGGCAGGCTAGTGTACCACCCTGCTCTCGCCGACAACGAACCGCGCCCGATAGAGGCGCAGCATGGACAGCGGGCGGCGCCCAGGATACGTTCCGGTCAACAATCAATGGCATAGTGGATTAGCGATGAGAAAGTTACTGGCAAGCCTGGCCCTGACCATGGGCGCAGTGGGCGTGGCCCACGCCGACCTCCAGGGCGACCCCGCCGCGGGGCGCGAGAAGGCGCAGACCTGCGCCGCCTGTCACGGCCAGGAAGGCATCAGCGCCTCCCCGGCCTTCCCCAACCTGGCCGGCCAGCAGGCCTCCTACCTGGCCAAGCAGATCATGGATATCCGCGACGGCGAGCGCCTGGTGCCGCAGATGGCCGGCCAGGTGGACGGCTTCAGTGACCAGGACGCCTGGGACGTGGCGGCCTTCTTCGCCCAGCAGCAGGCCAACCTGGGCCAGGCCGATCCGGACGCCGAGCTGGTGGCCCGTGGCCAGGAACTCTATCGCGCCGGCGACATGGGCAAGGGCATCCCGGCCTGCGCCGCCTGCCACAGCCCCACCGGGGTGGGCATCGGCTCCGCGGCCTATCCGGCCCTGAGCGGTCAGCATCCCGACTATATCGTTGCCACCCTGCAGAATTTCGCCGATGGCGAACGGGCCAATGATCCCAACGCCATCATGCGCGATATCGCCACCAAGATGAGCGATCGTGACATGGAAGCCGTGGCCAACTATGTGCTGGGCCTTCACTGAGGCCGGCATCGCTTAGCCAGCGCAACGTTCGGGGGCGGCCAACTTGGCCGCCCCCGAACGTTGGGAACCCCGTCGCCCGATCGCGCTCAAAGCCTGCGACCGTCGCCCCGGCAAGGGGCAGCGAATCCTGTTACCTTTATCCCTACCCATGCTCCAAGGAGAGTTCACGCATGCTCAAGCCCCTGATGGCGTCCCTGGCGATCTTCGGCCTGGCCGGCCTGGCCCAGGCCCAATCCACCCCCCTGGTGGAGGGCCAACACTACGAACTGCTGCCCAACCCGGTGGAAACGGTGGTGGAGGAGGGACAGATCGAAGTCACCGAGGCCTTCTGGTACGGCTGCCCCCACTGCTATCGCCTGCAGTCGAGCGTCACCGAGTGGTATCCCACCCTGGAGGACGACGTCAGCGTGGTGCATATGCCCGCCACCATGGGCGGCGACTGGAATGCCCATGCCGGCGTCTTCTATGCCGCCGAGTCCCTGGGCATCCTGGACGAGGCCCATGCGGCCATCTTCGACGCCATTCACCAGCAGGGTAAGCGCCTTACCGATACCGACGAGGTGGCCGCCTTCTTCGGTGACTTCGGCGTCGACGAGGCCGAGGCCCGGGAGGCCCTGACCTCCTTCGGCGTGCGTTCCCAGGTCAACCAGGCCCATAGCCGCATGCGGGCCATGCGCCTGATGGGCGTCCCGGCCCTGGTGATCGACGGCCGCTACCTGATCAGCCCCTCCAGCGCCGGCAGCCTGGAAAACATGCCGCTGATCGCCGAGGCACTGATCGACAAGGTCCGTCAGGAACGAGGCGAGTAGGCCCATGACCCAGGCCGAGGCCATGAGACCCTTCCACGCACCAGGTCATCTGCGCCTGCTCACCTTCAATCTGCAGGTGGGCATTCATACCTCGGCCTATCACCACTACCTGACCCGCAGCTGGCAGCACCTGCTGCCCCACCCCAAGCGCCGCGGCCGCCTGGACATGGTCGGCGAGGTGCTGGGGCAGTTCGATATCGTCGGCCTCCAGGAGGTCGACGGCGGCAGCTTCCGCTCCAGCCAGATCAATCAGGTGGAGTACCTGGCACAGCGGGCCGGCTTCCCCCACCATTTCCAGCAGCTCAATCGCAACCTGGGGCGCTTCGCCCAGCACAGCAATGGCCTCTTGTCGCGGCTGTCGCCGGCGCATATCGAGGAGCACCGCCTGCCCGGCACCCTTCCCGGTCGCGGCGCCATCCATGTCCGCTACGGCGAGGGCCCCGATGCCCTGCACCTCTTCGTCGCCCACCTGGCCCTGAGTCACCGCGGCCGCATGCGCCAGCTCGACTACCTCAGCGAGCTGATCACGCCGCTGCGCCATGTGGTGGTGATGGGCGACCTCAACTGCACCCCGGACCAGATCCACGCCCACCCCAACTTCTGTGCGGCCCTGCCCCTGCATCCGGTCAAGCCGCTGCTCAGCTACCCCTCCTGGCAACCCCGCCGGGCCCTGGACCATATCCTGCTATCCGACTCCCTGGTCGCGGAAGAGGTACGCGTCCTGGATCACCTCTTCTCGGATCACCTGCCGGTGGCGGTGGATGTCCATCTTCCAGACGCCTGCCAACTGGCCCTCTACCGGCATATCCAGGCCACCAGGAACTGATACCCCGTTGAGGGTGGTGGGTGACCTCTGGCGTCGAATCGGCGATGATGCCGCCTTCTGCCGGACACTAACGAGACTTTCCCATGACAACGACTCGCGAACCGACGGGCCGCGAACCGGCGTTGCTCGGGTGGATCGAGGGCGTGATCGAGACCCTCGGCCGGGCCATCGCCTGGCTTACCCTGGCGATGATGCTGGTGCAGTTCGTGCTGGTGGTGATGCGCTACGCCCTGGGCATCCACAGCATGGCCATGCAGGAGTCGGTGATGGCCATGCATGCCGTGGTCTTTATGCTGGGGGCCGCCTACACCCTCAAGCATGACGGCCATGTGCGGGTGGATATCTTCTATCGCCGCCTCTCCGCCAAGGGCCGCGCCTGGATCGACCTGGCCGGCACCCTCTTCCTGCTGCTCCCGGTGGTGCTGTTTATCGGCCTCGGCAGCCTCGAGTACGTGGCCAGCAGTTGGGCCATCCTGGAGCGCTCCTCGGATGCCAACCTGCCGGTGACCTACCTGGTCAAGACCCTGATTCCCCTGATGGCCCTGCTGCTGCTGCTCCAGGGCATCGCCCTGCTGATCCGCCAGGTGCTGATCCTGCGCGGCCGCCTGGCGGCCCCGGAACCCGAGCACGAGGAGGTGCTCTAGTGCTCGACTATATGCCGCTCTTCCTGTTCGCCACCATCTGTGTCGTGCTGATGCTGGGCTATCCGGTGGCCCTGTCGCTGGCCGGCACCGCCCTGGCCTTCGCCGGCCTGGGCATGGGCCTGGAGGCCCTGGGCGTGGCCCTCCACTTCGAGGCCAACTTCCTCTCCGCCATGCCCAACCGGGTCTACGGCATCATGACCAACCAGACCCTGCTGGCGGTGCCGCTCTTCGTGTTGATGGGGGTGCTGCTGGAGAAGTCGCGGGTCGCCGAGACCCTGCTCGACGCCATGGCCCTGGCCTTCGGCGGCCTGCGCGGCGGCCTGGGCATCGCGGTGATCCTGGTCGGCATGCTGCTGGCCGCCTCCACCGGCATCGTCGGCGCCACCGTGGTGACCATGGGCCTGCTGTCGCTGCCGACCATGCTCAAGCGGGGCTACTCGGCCTCGCTCGCCACCGGCACCATCTGCGCCACCGGCACCCTGGGCCAGATCATCCCCCCCTCCATCGCCCTGGTGCTGCTCGGTGACGTGCTCTCCAACGCCTACCAGCAGGCGCAGCTGGCCATGGGGGTGTGGAGCCCCAGGACGGTATCGGTGGGCGACCTCTTCGTCGGCGCCCTGGTCCCCGGGCTGATCCTGGTGGTGGCCTATATCGCCTATGTGGCGATCACCGCCTGGCTCAAGCCGCAGTTGGCGCCCCCCGCCGATCGCCAGGCGCTGATGCAGGAGCTCGGTCACCGCGGCAGCCTCTGGCCGCTGCTGCTCAAGGGGCTGGTGCCACCGGTGGTGCTGATCGTCGCCGTGCTGGGCTCGATCCTCGGCGGCTTCGCCACCCCCACCGAGGCCTCCGCGGTGGGTGCCTTCGGCGCCCTGGTGCTGGCCCTGGCCAAGGGGCGGGTGAGCCTGACCATGCTCAAGGAGGTGGCCCGCACCACCACCCAGGTCACCAGCATGGTGTTCCTGATCCTGATCGGCGCCACCCTCTTCTCCCTGGTGTTCCGCGCCTATGGCGGCGAGGAGCTGGTCACCGGGCTGTTCGAGGCGATGCCCGGCGGCGTGGTGGGCGCCATGCTGATCGTGATGCTGGTGATCTTCCTGCTGGGCTTTATCCTCGACTTTATCGAGATCACCTTCGTGGTGGTGCCCATCGTCGGCCCGGTACTGCTGGCCATGGGCATCGATCCCATCTGGCTGGGGGTGATGATCGCCATCAACCTGCAGACCTCCTTCCTCACCCCGCCCTTCGGCTTCGCGCTCTTCTATCTGCGCGGGGTGACCCCGGACTCGGTGCCCACCTCGGCCATCTACCGGGGGGTCATCCCCTTTATCCTGCTGCAGTTGAGCATGCTGCTGGCCCTGGCCGCCTTCCCCGGGCTAGCCACCTGGCTGCCCTCCATTCTGTAAGCCTCGGGGCCGGCAGTCGCCGGCTCCGCGCCTATCAGGCGCCGCCGCAGAGCGGCGCCAGCCACTGCCGGGCCAGCAGCAGGACCAGCGCATAGCGGGTCCCCTTGGCCAGGGTGATCAGCAGCAGGGCGCGCCACCAGGGCAGGCGGAAGACTCCGGCCAGCACCGTCAGGGGATCACCGATCAGCGGCGCCCAGGAGAGCAGCAGGCTCCACTCGCCGAAGCGGTGATACCAGCGCTCGGCCCGGGCCAGCCCCGCCGGCGAGGCGGGAAACCAGCGGCGATCCTGGAAACGTCGCGCATAGCGCCCCAGCCAGACATTGATCAGGCTGCCCAGGGTATTGCCGGCGGTGGCCACGACCCAGAGCAGCAGGGCCGGCTCCCCCAGGCACCAGAGCCGGGCCAGCCATAGCTCGGAGCCGCCGGGCAACAGCGTCGCGCTAACCAGAGCCACCAGGAACAGGCTCAGCATGGCGGGCCCCCGGCCTCTCCTCGCAACAGCGTCGCGCTGACCAGGGCTACTAAGAAGAGGCTCAGCATGGCGAGCCCCCGGCCTCTCCTCGCAGCAGGGTGGCACTGACCAGGGCTACTAAGAAGAGGCTCAGCATGGCGAGCCCTCGGCCTCTCCTCGCAGCAGGGTGGCACTGACCAGGGCTATTAAGAAGAGGCTCAGCATGGCGAGCTCCCGGCCTCTCCTCGCAGCAGGGTGGCACTGACCAGGGCTATTAAGAAGAGGCTCAGCATGGCGGCCCCCCTGTCCCTTGCAGTAGGCTAGGCGACGACATCAACGACAAGACCTCCCATGAACGACACTCCCCCGATTCCCAAGCTGTTGACCATTGCCGGTTCCGACCCCAGCGGCGGCGCCGGCATCCAGGCCGACCTCAAGACCTTCTCGGCGCTGGGCGCCTATGGTACCAGCGTGATCACCGCCCTGACCGCGCAGAACACTCAGGGGGTGACCGGGGTGCACCCGGTGCCGGCGGACTTTATCGCCGCCCAGTTGGAGACCCTGCTCGACGATATCGCCATCGATGCCGTCAAGATCGGCATGGTGGCCAGTCGCGAGGTGGCCGAGGCGATCCGCGAGGCCCTGACCAAGCGTCGCCCGCGCTGGATCGTGCTGGACCCGGTGATGGTGGCCAAGAGTGGCGATGTGCTGGTGGATGACGCCGGCATCCGCGCGGTACGCGAGCTGCTGGTGCCCCTGGCCGACCTGATCACCCCCAACCTGCCGGAGGCGGCGGTGCTGCTGAATGCTCCCGTCCCCGGCGATGCCGACGCCATGGAGGCGCTGCTGCCACGGCTCCAGGCCCTGGGCGCGCCACGGGTACTGCTCAAGGGCGGCCACCTGCGCGGCGAGCGCTGCCCCGACCTGCTGGTGGACGAGCACGGCGCCCAGTGGCTCGATGGGCCGCGTATCGCCACCCCCAACCTTCACGGCACCGGCTGCTCGCTCTCCTCGGCCATCGCCACCTGCCTGGCCCATCGCGATGCCCCCCTGGCCGCGGTGACCGAGGCCAAGGCCTGGCTGGAAACGGCCCTGACCGAGAGCCATCGGCTGGGCGTGGGCCGCGGCCAGGGCCCGGTGCACCACTTCCACGCCTGGTGGTAGCGCCTTGCGAGGGAGCGATTAAGCCACCATTCTGAGGTGGGGCATCGCCATCATCCGAGGGAGGGAGAGACCATGACTCGTACCCTGCTGTTCGCCTGCGACCTGTCGGCGGAGAACCGCGCCGCCTTCGGCCGAGCCATCCAACTGGCGGTGGACAGCGGGGCCCGCCTCGATGCCCTGCATGTGCTCGATCCCCACCTGCCGCGCCAGGCACTGCACGACCTGGAACAGGCGGTGGTCGCCGAGATGGAGCGCCTGCTCACCGATATCCGCGAGGACTATGCGCTTCCCGCCCCCCAGGCGCTGCTGCAGACCGTGGCCGGCGCGCCCTTCGAGGAGATCATCCGCGAGGCCCACGAGCGCCGGGCCGACCTGATCCTGCTCGGCGGGCACCGCAAGCGCGGCGAGCCGGAACTGGTGGCCGGCACCACCCTGGCCCGGGTGATCCGCGGCGCCCCCTGCCCGGTGATCTCCGCCATCCACCCGGTCACCCAGGAGTGGCGGGATATCCTGGTACCGGTGGACTTCTCGCTGACCTGCCGCCATACCCTGCGCGAGACCCTCAAGCGCTTCCCCGAGGCGCGGCTGACCCTGCTGCACGCCTGGGATATCCCCGGCGAGCGAGAGCTGGGCTCCAGCGGCGACTTCGCCCGCTGGCGGGATGGTGAGCTGGCCCGGCTGCGGGAGCAACTGGAGCGGGAGGTGGATCAGTTGATGAGCGAGGTGGAGTCGGTCCCGGAGCTGAGCCTGGAGCTGGAGCAGGGCGACCCCCTGGAGGTGTTGCTGACCCGATTGCGCCGTCAGCCGCCGGACCTGCTGGCACTGAGCTATCGCGCTCGACGCGGCCAGCAGAGCCGTCTGACCGCCCGGCTGCTCGCCGAACCCCACTGCGATATCATGGTGTGTCGCGCCTGGTAGCCTGACCACCGACCGTCCGCGAGACGCCGCCCACGCCTCGGTGGGGCCTGCCCGGCTGGGCCACCGTTCGATGACCATGCTACCCTCCTTCGCCGATGTTCAGGAGGAGAGACGATGCGAGCCTTGATTCAGCGGGTACGCCACGCCCGGGTGATGGTGGCGGGCCAGGAAGTGGGTGCCATCGACCAGGGGCTCTTGGCCCTGGTGGGAGTGGAGAAGGGCGATGATCGGGGCCGGGCCGACAAGCTGCTGCACAAGCTGCTGCACTACCGGGTGTTCTCGGATGAGGCCGGCAAGATGAATCTCGACCTGCGCCAGGTGGAAGGCGGGCTACTCCTGGTCTCCCAGTTCACCCTGGCCGCGGATACCCGCAAGGGGCTGCGCCCCGGCTTCTCCAGCGCCGCCCCTCCCGCCGAGGGGGAGGCGCTCTTCGACTATCTGGTGGGCCGGGCCCGGGCCGCCTGGCCGCGCACGGCCACCGGCGAGTTCGGCGCCGATATGCAGGTGGAGCTGATCAACGACGGCCCGGTCACCTTCCTGCTCGAGAGTTGAACCGCGGTGACCGGTCAGTGGAGCCCCTGATACTGGAAGGCCAGGGCCTCGCCGCCCAGGAACTGGGCATGGATGGCACGCGAGCCCGACCCCCAGGTACACAGATCCACCATCAGGGCGCCGTGGCACTCCCTGGGCGAACCGAGTATCGCCTCCACCTGGGCCCGACTCATGCCGACCTCCAGGCGCTGATAGTTATCCAGGGTCAGGCGCGGATTGGCGCAGCCGACCAGGCCGGCCAACAGCAGCGCGACCGGCACGGATCGCAGGATCATGGGGTGCCTCCTCAGGACTTATTCCGCCGCCAGCAACTCGGCTTCCATGGTTTCCAGGGCCTCTTCGGCGGCCAGCCACTCCGCTTCCAGCGCGTCGAGGCGTGACTTGAGCTCGCCCTGGCGACCCAGCAGTTCGGTCAGTTCCGCCTTGCGGCTCGCCTCCGTATAGAGTGCGGCATCCGCCAGGCGTTCCTCCACCTCGCCCAGGGCGGCCTGGGTCTTCTCCATGCTCTGTTCCGCCTTGTCGCGCTGACGCTTCAGCGGACGCAGCTTCTCGCGCAGCTCCGCCGCGGCGCGGCGTGCCGCCTTGCGATCCTCCTTCGGCGCCGCGGCCTCCGCCTGGCGCTCGCCCTTTTCGGCGCGTGCTTCACGACGCTCGCCCTCCAGCCGCGCCTTGAGCCAGGCGCGATAATCCTCCAGGTCGCCGTCGAAGGGCTCGAGGCGATGATCGGCCACCCGCCAGAACTCGTCCACGGTGGCGCGCAGCAGGTGGCGATCGTGGGAGACCAGGATCACCGCCCCCTCGAAGCCGGCCAGGGCCTCGGTGAGGGCCTCGCGCATCTCCAGGTCCAGGTGGTTGGTCGGCTCGTCCAGCAACAGCAGGTTGGGGCGCAGCCAGGCCACCAGGGCCAGGGCCAGGCGCGCCTTCTCGCCGCCGGAGAAATTGCCCACCTCGGCGAAGGCATCGTCGCCCTGGAAGCCGAAGCCGCCCAGGAAGCTGCGGATCTCCTGATCGCTGGCCCGGGGCGACAGGCGCTGCACATGCAGGAAGGGCGACGCGGAGAGGTCCAGCCCCTCCAACTGATGCTGGGCGAAATAGCCTACCGCCAGGTGCTCGCCCTCGATGCGCTTGCCCGCCAGCAGCGGCAGCTCGCCGGTCAGCGACTTGATCAGGGTCGACTTGCCGGCGCCGTTGGGTCCCAGCAGGCCGATACGCTGGCCCGGCTGCAGGCTCAGTTTGACCTGGTCCAGCTGCACCGTCTCGCCCCCTTCTTCGCCACGATAGCCCAGGCGCGCCTCGTCCAGCACCAGCAGCGGGTGAGAGGTCTTCTCGGCGGCAGGCAGGGTGAAGTGAAAGGGAGAATCCACATGGGCCACGGCGATGGTCTCCATGCGCTCCAGCATCTTCAGGCGGCTCTGGGCCTGGCGCGCCTTGGTGGCCTTGGCCCGGAAGCGCGCCACGAACTGCTCGATCTCCTCGCGACGGGCCTGTTGCTTGGCGGCCTCGGCCTGCTGCTGGGCCAGTTTCTCGGCGCGACTGCGCTCGAAGGCGGTGTAGTTGCCCCGATAGAGCACCAGGCGGCGCCGGTCGAAGTGGACGACATGATCACAGACCGCATCCAGGAAGTCGCGATCGTGGGAGATCAGCAGCAGGGTGCCGGGGTAGCGGGTCAGCCACTGCTCCAGCCACAGCAGGGCATCCAGGTCCAGGTGGTTGGTAGGCTCGTCCAGCAGCAGCAGGTCGGAGGGCATGAAGAGGGTGCGGGCCAGGTTGACGCGCATCCGCCAGCCCCCGGAGAAATCCGACAGGGGGCGCGACAGATCGGCCTGGGCGAAGCCCAGCCCCACCAGCAGCTGGGCGGCCCGGGCCGGCGCGCTGTAACCGTCCAGGGCCTCGATCTGCCCATGCAGCTCCGCCTCCCGGTGGGCCTCCCCGGCGGCCTGGGCCTTGGCCAGGGCCGCCTCGGTGGCGCGCAACGCCCGGTCGCCATCCAGCACATAGTCGACGATGGGGCGCTCCAGCGCCTCCACTTCCTGGGCCATATGGGCGATGCGCACCCCGCCGGCGAGCTCCACTTCCCCCTTGTCGGGAGCCAGTTCCCCCAGCAAGAGCTTGAACAGGCTCGACTTGCCGGCACCATTGGGCCCCACGATGCCGGCCTTGTGGCCGGCGTGCAGGGTCAGGTCGGCGTCTTCGATCAGGGGCTGGGTGCCGCGTTGCAGGGCGAGTTGGCGGAATGCGATCATGCCGGCTCCGATAACGGGAATGGCGGGCCACCGCACCCAGGACCGCCGCAGGGGGCGGCACCGGAGGAGCAGCCTTCGATGAGCATGCATTCTACCCAATTGCGCCGCCATTTGCGGGCCTGGTTGGCCCACCAGGGCGTGACCGCCCGGGCCGCGCCCTGGGCGCTAGCGCTATGGGACCAGGCCCTCGACCTCTATGCGCGGCCCGGCGTCGAGGCCGCCTGCCTGGCCCTGCAGGATCAGACCAAGGTCGATGTCTGCGAACTGCTCTGGGCCTGTTGGCTTTATCGCCATGGGCTGACCCCGGATAGTGACGCCCCCCCGCACCTGGCCCCGATTCGTGCCTGGCAGGCCGAGATGACCCGGCCGCTGCGGGCCCAGCGTCGCGCCCTCAAGCAGTTAGCCCTTACCGACCCGGCACTCGCCGAGCTGCGCGCCACCCTGAAACGGGCGGAGCTGCTGGCCGAGCGAGAAACCCTGCGCCGCCTGGCCGATCTGGCCACCACCGGCGCCGCCATTCGCCCCCGCCAAGTGCAGGAGACATCCCTGGCGGAGCGGCTGATCGATGCCGGGCTTATGCAGGAAAAATCACAACTCTGGGCGCTGCAAACCCTAGAAACCCAACTTGACCCCCTATCCGCCGACGGCTAGCCTCAAAGGAGTGGAGCGTCTTGATTTATCTCGATTTCATCCGCTCATCATGGCCGAGTGACCGGCCAGAAACTGCCAAGGGGAATAAGAATGAAGGCCACCAAACTGCTGACATCCGCGAGCATTGGCGCCCTGCTGCTGGGCATGTCCGCCGCGGCTCACTCTGCAAACTGGCGCTACGCCCACGAGGAGTTCGAGGGTGACGTTCAGGACGTCTTCGCCGTCGCCTTCAAGGACTATATCGAAGAGAACTCCGACCATACCCTGCAGGTCTATCGCTTCGGCGAACTCGGCGAATCCGACGACATCATGGAGCAGACGCAGAACGGCATCCTGCAGTTCGTCAACCAGTCGCCCGGTTTTACCGGCTCGCTGATTCCCGAAGCCCAGATCTTCTTCGTTCCCTACCTGCTGCCCACCGATGAAGAGACGGTGCTGGAGTTCTTCGACGAGAGCGTGGCCCTCAACGAGATGTTCCCGGAGCTCTACGCCGAACAGGGCCTGGAACTGCTGAAGATGTACCCGGAAGGCGAGATGGTGGTCACCGCCGACGAGCCCATCACTGAGCCGGCCGGCTTCCGCAACAAGAAGATTCGGGTGATGACCAACCCGCTGCTCTCCGAGACCTATAACGCCTTCGGCGCCACTCCCACGCCGCTGCCCTGGGGCGAGGTCTATGGTGGCCTGCAGACCGGCATCATCGACGGCCAGGAGAACCCCATCTTCTGGATCGAGTCCGGTGGCCTCTACGAGGTCTCCCCCAACCTGATCTTCACCGGCCACGGCTGGTTCACTACCGCCATGATGGCCAACCAGGACTTCTTCGAGGGCCTCTCCGAGGAGGATCAGCAGTTGGTCCGCGATGCCGCCGATCATGCCTATGACGTGACCATCGAGCATATCCAGGGGCTGTCCGAGGATTCGCTGGCTCTGATCCAGGAAGCCTCCGATGAGGTCACCGTGACTCGCCTGACCGAGGAACAGATCCAGGCCTTCCGCGAGCGGGCGCCGCAGGTGGAAGAGGCCTTCCTGGAGATGACCGGTGAACGTGGCGAGGAGCTGCTCAACCAGTTCAAGGCCGACCTGGAGGCCGTGACCTCCGACGACGAGTAAGCCGTCGACGTCATGCGTGCAAGGCAGGGGTGGCCCAGGAGGGCCACCCCTGTTCGTTTGATGGCAGCTAGCGTGCAAGCAGCGTTGACCTCGAGCCGGACCGAGTCCCCCCGCCAAGCCTATGGTGACGGATAGCGGGCCCCTGCCGAGATGCGCATGCTGATAAGGAATGTCTTATGACCGAAGAAGAGTCCGAAAAAAATTACCGCTCCGGCCTGCCGGGCATCCTGGGGGTCATCGACACCTTTATCAGCAAGGTGGAGGCGGTGATCCTGGCCCTGGGGGTGCTGCTGATGGCCACCAACACCGTGGCCAATGTGATCGCCCGATTCGTGTTCGGCGACAGCATCTTCTTTTCCGGCGAGATCAACCGCATCCTGATCATCATGATCACCTTCGCCGGCATCGGCTACGCGGCTCGCCATGGTCGCCATATCCGCATGTCGGCCATCTACGATGCCCTGCCGGTGGGCGGGCGCAAGGTGCTGATGATCACCATCGCCTTCTTTACCTCCCTGGCAATGTTCTTTCTCTGCTACTACTCCATCGTCTATATCCTCGACCTGCAGTCCAAGGGGCGAGTCCTGCCGGCCCTGGGGTTCCCGATCTGGACCATCTATGTCTGGGTGCCACTGGGGTTTCTGATCACGGGTATCCAATACCTGCTGACCGCCATCAAGAACCTGGTCTCCCGGGACGTCTATCTCTCGACGGGCGTGGTTGACGGGTACAAGGATACGGAAAAGGAAGTCTGACACCGGGCGAGTCACCCAGGGGAATAAACGATGACGACAATAATGGTAGTAACCATGATCGCCCTGCTGCTGCTGGGCTTTCCGATGATGATTCCGCTGATTACCGCGGCGGTCATCGGCTTCTTCATGATGTTCAACGGCCTCGGCCAGATGGATACCCTGATTCAGCAGATCATGGCGGGTATCCGCCCGGCCTCGCTGATCGCGGTCCCCATGTTTATCCTGGCCGCCGATATCATGACCCGCGGCCAGTCCGCCGAGCGCCTGATCAATATGGTGATGGCCTTTATCGGCCACGTTAAGGGCGGCCTGGCGGTCTCCACCGCCGCCTCCTGTACCCTCTTCGGGGCGGTCTCCGGGTCGACCCAGGCCACGGTGGTGGCGGTAGGCTCGCCGCTGCGCCCGCGCATGCTCAAGGCGGGTTACACCGACTCCTTCACCCTGGCGCTGATCATCAACTCCAGTGATATCGCCTTCCTGATCCCGCCGAGTATCGGCATGATCATCTACGGGGTCATCTCCGGCACCTCCATCGGTGAACTGTTTATCGCCGGCATCGGCCCGGGGCTGCTGATCCTGGTCATGTTCTCGGCCTACTGCATCGCCTACGCCTATATCAACAAGGTACCCACCGAAACCCGGAGTAGCTGGAAGGAGCGCGCTCAGGCGGTACAGGGCGCCCTCTGGCCCCTGGGCTTCCCGGTGATCATCGTCGGCGGTATCTATGGCGGCATCTTCAGCCCCACCGAAGCCGCGGCGGCCTGCGTGCTCTATGCCGTGTTGCTGGAGTTCGTCATCTTCCGCTCCCTGAAAATGGCGGATATCTACGCCATCGCCAAATCCACCGGCCTGATCACCGCCGTGGTCTTTATCCTGGTCGGGGTCGGTAACGGCTTCTCCTGGATCATCTCCTTCGCACAGATTCCCCAGGCCATTCTCGAAGCGGTGGGCATCAACGAGGCGGGGCCCACCGGGGTGCTGATCGCGATCTGCGTGGCCTTCTTTGTGGCCTGCATGTTCGTCGACCCCATCGTGGTGATCCTGGTACTGACGCCGATCTTTGCCCCGGCCATCGAGGCCACCGGCCTCGACCCGGTGCTGGTGGGGATCCTGATTACCCTGCAGGTGGCCATCGGCTCGGCGACGCCACCCTTCGGCTGCGATATCTTCACCGCCATCGCCATCTTCAAGCGCCCTTACCTGGACGTGATCAAGGGTACGCCGCCCTTCGTCTTTATGCTGGTGCTGGCGGCGGCGCTGTTGATCATCTTCCCGCAGATCGCCCTGTTCCTCCGGGATCTGGCCTTCCGCTGATCCTGGCTCAAGGAGGAGACGACGATGTTCGAAAAGATTCTGCTACCGGTGGACGGTTCCAAGGGAGCCCTCAAGGCCCTGGAGAAGGCCGTGGACCTGGCCAAGCTGACCGGCGCCGAGCTCTATATTCTCTGCGTCTTCAAGCACCACAGCCTGCTGGAGGCGTCGCTGTCCATGGTACGCCCCAGCAAGCTGGATATTCCCGATGACGCCCTCAAGGAGTACGCCACCGAGATCGCCGTCCAGGCCAAGCACGACGCCCTGGAACGAGGCGCCCCCAAGGTGCGCGCCTTCGTCAAGGGCGGGCGCCCCTCCAGCACCATCGTGCGCTTCGCCCGCAAGCGCGATATCGACCTGATCGTGATCGGCTCCCAGGGCACCAACGGCGACAAGACCTCCTACCTGCTGGGCAGCGTCTCCCAGCGGGTGGCGAGCATGGCCAAGTGCCCCACCCTGGTGGTCTGATCCCCGCCTCCTGCCAACCACACTCGAAACAACGGGCCGGGTATTCCCCGACCCGTTACCTTTTTGCTGCCCCGCCAGTCCGGATGCGGAACCCGGCCACTCCTGATAGCGTCCGCCGCCGGATAGCGCCAATATCCCTCGGAGTCCCCTTAAAGCCAGCCGGATGCGGAACCCGGCCACTCCTGATAGAGTCCGAGGGGTGCTAAATGACCCATTTCATCGAGGACTCTGCATGAAGACATTGGTTCGCGCCGCCGCCCTGGGCTCACTCCTGTGCGCCGCCCCCTTCGCCCTGGCCGACCTGGAGAGCGAGGAAGCCCGGCTCGGCTACAGCCTGGGCGTGACCCTGGGCCAGAGCCTGGTACAGGACGTCGACGACCTGGATATCGAGGCCTTCACCCAGGCCATCCGCGATGTCTACACCGATGCGGAGCTGGCCCTGAGCGAAGAAGAGATGGCCGAGACCCTGATGCAATTCCAGCAGCAGGCCATGGCCGAGCGCCAGGCCGAGGCCCAGCGTCAGACCGAGGCGGCCCGCGAGGCCGGCGAGACCTTCCTGGCCGAAAACGCCGAGGCCGATGGCGTGGTAGTCACCGACTCCGGCCTGCAGTACAAGGTGATCGAATCCGGTGACGGCGCCACCCCCGGCCCGGACTCCCAGGTCGAGGTGCACTATGAGGGCACCCTGCTGAATGGCAGCGTCTTCGACAGCTCCTATGAGCGCGGCGAGCCGATCAGCTTCCGCGTCAACCAGGTCATCGAAGGCTGGCAGGAAGCCCTGCAGCTGATGAGCGTGGGCGACACCTGGATGCTCTACCTGCCCTACGATCTCGCCTACGGCGAGGCCGGCACCGGTGGCCCCATCGGTCCCTACGAGACCCTGACCTTCAAGGTGGAACTGCTGGGTGTCGATGAAGAGCCCGATGCCGAGTAAACACGCCCTCTTGGCGGCGCTGGCGCTTTCCGGCGCCGCCCTCGCCGATAGTGATGCGCCCTCCTTGCCGGCCCTGGGCCTCGATGCCGAGCGCCTCGGTGTGCTGGGCGTCTCTTCCGGGGGCTATATGGCCACTCAACTGGCGGTGGCCTATCCCCGACGCTATACGCGCCTGGGGGTCTTCGCCGCCGGCCCCTGGGGCTGCGCCCAGGGCAGCCTGGGGCGAGCCCTGGGCCAGTGCATGCTGACCCACCGCGGCCCTCCCGACCCGGACGAGCTGAAAGCTCGTCACGCCGCCTACCTGGCCGAGGGCCGGGTGGGCGCCAGCGAGGAGCTGGCCCGCCAGCGGGTCTTCCTGTGGCATGGCGGGCACGACGGCACCGTGCTCCCCGAGGTGGGGGAACGGCTCGTCGAGCAGTATCGCGGCTGGCTGACGGATGCCGACACCCAGCTGCGCCGGGTCGTCACGGCGGAGGCCGGCCATGGCTGGCCGGTGGCCGGCGAGCGGGTCGCCCCGCAGCCCCCCCTGGTGGATTGTGAAGCGGGGGGCAGCCCCTACCTGCTGGACTGTGGCTACGACGGTGCCGGCGAGGCCCTGGCCTGGCTCTATGGCGAGGCCGAGTCGTCACCACCCGCCGCGCCCTCGGGAGAACTCTTGCGCTTTTCTCAGGAGGCCGACAGCGGGGCACGTCAGCTGGGCGAGAACGGCTATCTCTACCTGCCGGCGGAGTGCACCGACGGCGAGGCCTGCGGCCTGGTGGTGGCCCTGCACGGCTGCGCCATGGGCGCCGAGCAGGTCGATGACACCTTCGCCCGCCACTCCGGCCTCAATGCCTGGGCCGATGCGCATCGCCTGGCCGTGCTTTACCCTCAGGTCGCTCTCAGCCTGGGCAACCCCCAGGGCTGCTGGGACTGGTGGGGCTACGACGAGAACAGCTGGCGCCCCCATCCCGACCATGACAACCGCGACGGCCGTCAGCTACGGGCCCTGGACGCCATGGTGGAACGCCTGCTCAGCCCGCCGGAGGCGGATCAGGAGCCCAACTCCTGACGCAGCGCCTCGATCAGCGCATGGGGCGTCGGGGGATATTGGGTCGGGAGCACTCGCCGACGGCGAGTCTATCCGCTTACGTATCGCCCAGTTCCTGGCGCAGCGCCTCGATCAGTGCATGGGGCGTCGGGGGATATTGGGTCGGGAGCACTCGCCTGCGGCGAGTCTATCCGCTTACGTATCGCCCAGTTCCTGGCGCAGCGCCTCGATCAGGGCATGAGGCGCGGGCGAATAGAGCACTCGCCGACGAATCTCTCCATGGCGGTCGACCAGATAGAGCGAGGCGCCGTGGTCCACGGTATAGTCCATGGCGGACTCCTCCATCTCGACCCGGCGCCAGAAGATGCCGTAGCGTTCGGCGATATCCTCGAGCTGCGCCTCGCCGCCCCGGGCGCCGATGAATTCATCGCCGAAGTACCCCATATACTCCTCGAGCCGCTCCAGGGTATCCCGCTCGGGGTCGACGCTGATCATCACCGGCACCACCCGCTCGGCCAGCGCCGGCTCCAGCTGGCCCAGGGCCTGACGCACCACCGCCAGGGTCATGGGACAGACATCCGGGCAGTAGGTGTAGCCGAAATAGATGGCCGCCAGCTGCTCCTCGCCCAGCGCCGACAGGGTGAAATCGCCATGGGTGGAAGGCAGGGCGATTTCGCCGCCCCGGGGCGCCCCCTCATCCTCGCGCCCCTGCTGCCAGAACCAGCCCCCCAGGGCCAATAACAGCAGCCCCAGGATCCCCACACTCAACCAGCGAACCTTCGCCGTCATCGTCTCCCCCTCGTCGTCTCGGGTCGCGACCATCGCGGGCCGCCTCTCTATCAGGGTAAGCTTATCAGCACTCGCCAACGACCGTGACCTGGAGCCTTGTCGCACCATGGAAATCCTCGACGCCCTGGGCCCGCTTTTTCTGCTGATCCTGCTGGGGGCCCTGCTGGGACGCCTGGGCCTGCCCGGCGGCGACTTCTGGCCCCGCCTGGAGCGGCTGATCTACTACCTGCTGTTTCCGGCCATGCTGGTGGGCACCCTGGCCGAGGCGGAGATCGCTCGGGTCCCGGTGGCCCGGCTGGCCCTGGTACTGCTGGGCGGCATGCTGCTCTTCGCCGTCCTGCTGTGGTGGTGGCGCCCCCGCCTCACGCCGGAGGCGGCCACCTTCACTTCGCTCTTCCAGGGCAGCCTGCGTTTCAATACCTATGTGGGCGTGGCCGGCGCCGCGGCGCTGCACGGCGGCCTCGGCGCCACCACGGCGGCGGTGGCCGTGGCGCTGATGGTACCGACCGTCAACCTGCTCTGCGTGCTCTGCTTTATCGGCGTCGGCACCCTGGGCCCCGGCAGCCTGGGCCGCAGCCTGCGTGCCCTGATCACCAACCCGCTGATCCTCGCCTGCCTGGGTGGTATCGCCCTGAACCTCTCGGGCCGGGGCCTGCCCGGTTGGAGCGCTCCCACCCTGGAGTTGCTGGGCCGCACCGCTCTGCCCCTGGGCCTGGTGGCGGTGGGCGTGGCCCTGCGTCCCCAGGCGCTGCTGCGCCGTGACCGCGCCGTCTGGACGACCCATGGCATCAAGTTGCTGCTGATGCCGGCCCTGGTGCTGGGCCTGGCCTGGGCGCTGGGGCTGGATAGCGTGAGCCGCGACGTGGCCCTGCTCTTCGCCGCCCTGCCCACCGCCACCTCGGCCTATATCCTGGCGCGCCAGCTGGGTGGCGACGCCGAACTGATGGCGGCGCTGATCACCGGGCAGACGCTGCTGGCGATGCTGAGCCTGCCCCTATGGCTAAGCCTGGCGGCCTGATGCGGGCAAATGAAAAATAGTCGCATTTTCCGTTGACCCGACAAATGAGAATGATTATCTTGTTTGCATGGCGTCGGCCAGACGCCATACCCATCGCAGAGAATGTCAGGTTCCCTGCCATGGTTTCTCCTCATCAAGCTAGTCACGGTCCTTGTCGGCGACTCCTCGGAGTCGCCGCTTTTTTATGCGTGGCGAATGGCACAGGGAATCAAACGAAAAAGATTCTCGTTTTCTGTTGACGCGACGAATGCGAATGATTACCTTGTCTGCATGGCGTCGGCCAGACGCCATACCCATCGCAGAGAATGTCAGGTTCCCTGCCATGGTTTCTCCTCATCAAGCTAGTCACGGTCCTTGTCGGCGACTCCCACGGAGTCGCCGCTTTTTTATGGCGGGGCCTCGCTGGCGAAGGGTCCCCCCCAGCCCTCCCTCTTTCCCACTCGCTACGCGCGAAGATCAGGTCCCAGACGCCGTGGCCCAGGCGTTCGCCGCGGGCCTCGAACTGGGTCAGGGGGCGGGGTACTGGAGAGCCGGGGCGCGGCACAGGGCCGCGCCCGACCCCATCGGCTGTTGCTTACTCGCTACGAGCGAAGATCAGGTCCCAGACGCCGTGGCCCAGGCGTTCGCCGCGGGCCTCGAACTTGGTCAGGGGTCGAAACTCGGGGCGCGGCACATAGGGCGCGGTCTCCGCGGTGGCGGTATTGCGATACCCCGGCGCCGCCGCCATCACCTCGGCCATATGCTCGGCATAGTTCTCCCAGTCGGTGGCCATATGCAGGGTGCCCCCCACCTTGAGGCGGTGGCGAATCAGCTCCACGAAGGCGGGCTGCACGATGCGCCGCTTGTGATGCTTCTTCTTCGGCCAGGGATCGGGGAAGAACAGCTGCAGGGTATCGATGCTGTCCGCCGGGAGGCACTCGTCGAGCACCCGCACCGCATCCTCGCGGAACACCCGCAGGTTGGTGAGGCCCCGCTTGTCGGCCTCGTCGAGCAGCTTGCCGACGCCGGGAGCATGCACCTCGATGCCGATAAAATCGGTATCCGGGTGGGTCTCGGCCTGCTCGATCAGGGAGGCGCCCATGCCGAAGCCGATCTCCACCACCCGCCGGGCCTGGCGACCGAAGAGGGCGTCCAGGTCCAGGCGCCCGCCGTCCAGAGTCAGGCCCAGCCGCGGCCAGACCTCCTCCAGGCCGCGGGTCTGGGCCCCGGTCATGCGACCGGCACGCAGCACATAGCTCTTGATTCCACGCTTGTAGAGCGTGTCCTGATTGGCCTCGCCGGTGGCCTGGGCCTCCGGCTCGGGGGTACGTTCGTCGTTCATACGCCTCGTTCGATTCCTGAGTCGGGCTCAGCCGTTGATGCGGCCGGCGAAGGGCGAGGAGGGATCGGCGCTCTGGCGACGCGGCATGCGCCCGGCCAGATAGGCCTGGCGCCCAGCCTCCACTGCCTGCTTCATGGCCTGGGCCATCAGCACCGGCTGGCGGGCATGGGCGATGGCGGTGTTCATCAGCACCGCATCGCAGCCCAGCTCCATGGCCATGGCGGCGTCGGAGGCGGTACCGATCCCCGCGTCCACCAGCACCGGCACCTCGGCCTGCTCCACGATCAAGCGGGTATTGTGCGGGTTCTGCAGGCCGTGACCGGAGCCGATCAACGAGCCCAGGGGCATGATGGCGCAGCAGCCCAGGCGCTCCAGTTCCTTGGCCACGATGGGATCGTCGCTGGTATAGACCATCACATCGAAGCCGTCGGCCAGCAGCGCCTCGGCGGCCTTCAGGGTCTCCACCACATTGGGGTAGAGGGTGCTGTCGTCGCCCAGCACCTCGAGCTTGACCAGGTTGTGGCCGTCGAGCAGCTCCCGGGCCAGCTTGCAGGTGCGCACCGCGTCCTTGGCGGTGTAGCAGCCGGCGGTATTGGGCAGCAGGGTGTAGCGCTGCGGGGAGATCACGTCGAGCAGGTTCGGCGCCGAGGCATCCTGCCCCAGGTTGGTGCGCCGCACCGCGAAGGTGACGATCTCGGCGCCGCTGGCATCGATGGCCGCCGCGGTCTCGTCGAAATCCTGGTACTTGCCGGTCCCCACCAGCAGGCGGGAGCTGAAGGGGCGGCCGGCCACCACGAAGGGCTGGTCGCTGAGTGTTTGAGTCATCTGTTTGGTTTCCTCGATTGGCCGCGGGATCGCAGGGCGTCGGGTCGTCGAATGCGGGCGCCGCGGGCTTAGCCGCCGCCGATGGCGTGCACGATCTCGACTCGATCGCCCTCGGCGAGGCGAGTCTCGGCATGAATGCTGCGGGGGACGATCTCTTCGTTGACCTCGACGGCGATACGCCGCCCGGCGAGCCCCAGGGACTCGAGCAGTTGCTGGATCGTCACCTCGCCATCGAGCGGCTTGGATTCTCCATTGAGCTGGATCTGCATGGCGTCCTCTCGATAGCTGGATGGCAGGGGCCATATTGTAGCCTGTTCGCCCTTGCCAGGGTACGGTAGCGCCTGCCTCGACGAGTACGGAGACAAGCGATGCGTGATCGCAACTGGTGGTTGCTGGTGGCCGCCTCGGGGGCCCTGATGGTCGCCGCCGGCGCCTTCGGCGCCCATGCCCTGGAGGGACGCCTGGTGCCGCGCCTGATGGCGGCCTTCGAGACCGGGGTGCGCTATCAGGCCTGGCATACCCTGGCCATGCTTGGCGTGCTGGCCTGGCGGGCCACCAGGCCCCTGCCAGGGCAACGCCTGGCGCTGGGCCTCTGGGCCCTGGGCATCGCGCTCTTCTGCGGCTCCCTCTATGCCCTGGCGCTGAGCGGCCTGGGCCGCCTGGGCCTGATCACGCCGCTGGGTGGCCTGGCCTTGATCGGCGGCTGGCTGGCCCTGGGCGCCTGCGTGCTACGCGCCGGGCACCCCGCGACGCCCGACTAGTCCATCTCCGGCAGCGCATAGGTGGCGGTCACCAGGGCCACCGGTTCCTCATCCCCGGCGGAGAAGAGCTGCACCTCGCCCACCGCCAGGCGCCGGCCCAGCTTGACGATGCGGGCATTGGCGATCAGGTCGCGGTCGCCCCGGGCCCGGCGCAGGAAGTGGCAGTTGAGGTCGGTGGTCACCGCCATGGGCTCCGGCCCCACCTGGGCCAGAATGGCCACGTAGAGGCAGACATCGGCCAGCCCCATCAGGGTCGGCCCGGAGACGCAGGCTCCCGGCCTGAGGTGCTCGTCCTCGATGGCCAGGCTCATGGTGGCGCGCATCTCGTCGACGCCCTCGATGGTGCCCTGGCGCTGGGGAAAGACCTCGTCGAGAAACTCCTCGATGGCGGCGGCGGTCATCACGATCATGGCGGCGCTCCCTGCGGCGGGCGAAACGGTGGCAAGCGTTGCGCCACAAGATAGCGCAAGGCCGCCTCCGGGCCCAGCCCGAAACGACCAACGCCCCGGGGCCTGAAGGCCGCCGGGGCGTTGCACTAGCAGGATGGGCAATGGGGCTTAGTTGGCACGCGCCTTATGCACCGCCCGCCAGTGGTGCAGCAGCGGCTCGGTGTAGCCGGAGGGCTGCTCGAGGCCATTGAAGACCAGCTCGCTGGCCGCCTGGAAGGCGGTGGAAGCGGCGAAGTCGCGGCTCATCGGCACGTAAGCGGGGTCGCCGGCGTTCTGCTCGTCCACCACCCTGGCCATGCGCTCCAGGGTCTCCCGGACCCGTTCGGCGCTGACCACGCCATGGTGCAGCCAGTTGGCCACATGCTGGCTGGAGATCCGCAGGGTGGCGCGATCTTCCATCAGGCCCACGTCGTGGATGTCCGGCACCTTGGAACAGCCGACGCCGTGCTCAACCCAGCGCACCACATAGCCGAGGATGCCCTGACAGTTGTTGTCGAGCTCCTGCTGGATTGCCTCATCGGACCAGTTCGGGCTCTCCGCCACCGGCACGGTCAGGAGATCATTCAGGAAGTCGGGTTCCCCCTGGCTCTCCAGCTCGCGCTGCACCGCCTGAACATTGACCTGATGGTAGTGCAGTACGTGAAGTGTTGCGGCGGTGGGCGACGGCACCCAGGCGGTGTTGGCACCGGCCTTGGGCTGGGCCACCTTCTGCTCCAGCATGGCGGCCATCAGGTCCGGCATGGCCCACATGCCCTTGCCGATCTGGGCGCGACCGCGCAGGCCGCAGGCCAGGCCGATCTGCACGTTATTGCGCTCATAGGCCTGGATCCAGGCGGCATGCTTCATGTCACCCTTGCGCACCATGGGCCCGGCCTGCATCACAGTGTGCATCTCGTCGCCGGTGCGGTCGAGGAAGCCGGTATTGATAAACACCACCCGGGAGGCGGCGGCATTGATGCACGCCTTGAGGTTGGTGGAGGTACGGCGTTCCTCGTCCATGATGCCCATCTTCAGGGTGTCACGGGGCATGCCCAGCAGCGCCTCGACGCGACCAAACAGCTCGTCGGCGAAGGCGACTTCCCGGGGACCGTGCATCTTCGGCTTGACGATATAGACCGAGCCCTCACGGGAGTTGCGCGGCTCGTCGGCGCGCTTCTGCAGGTCGCGCAGGGCGATCAAACTGGTCACCACGCAGTCGAGGATGCCCTCGGGTACCTCATTGCCCTCGGCGTCCAGCACCGCCGGGGTGGTCATCAGGTGACCCACGTTGCGCACGAAGAGCAGCGAGCGCCCCGGCAGGGTCAGGCTGCCGCCATCCGGGGCGGTGTAGCGGCGATCCGGATTGAGGCGACGCACCACCGTCTCGCCGCCTTTTTCGAAACGCTCTTCCAGGTCGCCCTTCATCAAGCCCAGCCAGTTGCGGTAGACGCCCACCTTGTCCTCGGCATCCACCGCGGCCACGGAGTCCTCGCAGTCCATGATGGCGGAGAGGGCGGCCTCCATCAGCAGGTCCTTGATATGCGCGGGATCGTCCTTGCCGATAAAGTGCTCGGCGTCGAACTGGATCTCCAGGTGCAGGCCGTGGTTGCCGAGCAGTACCGCCTCGGGAGAGGCCGCCTCGCCGCGATACCCCACCAGCTTGCCGGCATCCTTGAGGCCGGTCTCGCGGCCGCCTTCCAGGGTGACCACCAGGTGGCCGTCACGGATCACATACTTGATCGCCTCGCGGTGAGAACCGGTGGCCAGGGGGGCGGCGATATCCAGCACGCCGCGGGCATAGGCGATCACCTTGGCGGCGCGCTTGGGGTTGAAGGCCTTGCCCTTCTCGGCGCCATCGTCGTCACTGATCGCGTCGGTGCCATAGAGCGCATCATAGAGGCTGCCCCAGCGCGCATTGGCGGCATTCAGGGCGTAACGGGCATTACTGACCGGCACCACCAGCTGGGGGCCGGCCTGGGAGGCCAGCTCGGCATCCACCTTGGAGGTGCTGACCCGCACCTTGGCCGGGACCTCGGCCAGGTAGCCGACCTCCTCGAGGAAGCGGCGATAGGCGGGCATGTCGCGTACCGGGCCAGGGTTCTCGCGATGCCAGGTATCCAGCTGCCGCTGCAGACGCTCACGCTCTGCGAGCAATTCACGATTTTTCGGGGTCAAATCGTGAACCAGCGCGTCGACGCCGGTCCAGAAGGCCTCGGCATCGATACCCGACCCCGGCAGGGCCTGCTCATTGATGAAATGGTCCAGCTCGCTGGCCACCTGGAGACGGTGGCGAGTGACTCGGTCGGTCATGGGGCCTCCTGATGCGCTGCAGCCGGCAGGCACCGCCGGCTGCTTATCGTTATTTCGTATACGAAACCAGTATATATTTGTGGAAATACCTTCCATATGCTACCCGATTTTGGGCGCCTGGTCTGCCCGCCTCGACCAAATGATGAATCCATCTCCCGGCAATATGGCCTGGAGGGGCCCATAACGCTAGGATTGGCGCCTGACGGGAGGCTTTCATGACCGACTTCACGCCGCTCACTACCCTGGGACCCATCATGCCCGCCGGGCATGCCCCTCAGGCGCTGCCGCATCTGGAAGATTATCTCGCCCATTACCGCCTGATGCCGCTGCTCGGCGACCGGGTGGGGTTGCACGTGGGCTATACCGAGGCCGCCCCCTTTCGCCTCTGGACTCAAGTGTGGAGTCCGGCACAGCCACGCGGCACCGCCTTCGTGGTGCATGGTTACTTCGACCACCTGGGCCTCTATCGCCATCTGCTGGAGCGCCTGCTGGCGGGCGGCTGGCGGGTAGTGCTCTGGGACCTGCCGGGGCACGGCCTCTCCACCGGACGGCGCGCCTGCATCGATGATTTCGACGACTACGGACGCTGCCTGGTCGCCCTGCAACAACGCCTGAGCCTGGAAGGCCTGGCCCCGCGCCCCTGGGTGGGCATCGGCCAGAGCACCGGCGCCGCCATCCTCGCCACCGACGCCCTGACCCGCAACGCCGAAAGCCAATGGGCCGGCCTGGCCCTGCTGGCCCCCCTGGTGCGCCCCTGGGGCTGGAACCAGTCCAGCTGGTTGCACCTGGTGGCCAGCCCCTTTATCCGTAGCCTGCCGCGCAAGTACCGGGCCAATTCCAATGATGACGACTTCACCACCTTCCTCCGCGACCAGGACCCCCTGCAGCCGGATCGCCTCTCGGTGACCTGGATCAGCGCCATGCGGCGCTGGATCCCGCGCCTGCTGGCGTTGCCTCCGGCGCAGCTTCCGGTACTGATCCTCCAGGGAGAACAGGACCTGACCGTGGATTGGCAATGGAACCTGGATATCCTGGCCCGCAAGTTCCCCGACGCCGAGATTCATCGTCACCCGGAGGCCCGCCACCATCTGGTCAACGAGACGGCGCCGATCCGCGAGGCCCTGTTCGATGAACTGGATGGGTTTCTGGCCCGCCAGGAGCTGCACCGATGAGGCAACGCCTGCCCGCCCTCGGGGGCGCGCCGATCAGCCGGCTGCTGGTCATCGGCCTGATGCTCCTGTTGGCGGGCTGCGCCAGCCCACCGGATCGTCCCACCCAGCTGCGCCAGGCGCTGCTGGGGCTCAGCGAGCAGGCCACCCGACTGCTGATCGAAGAGCCGGCCTGGGAGCTCGAGGCCCGAGAGGTCGTCTTGCTGCTGTCCAGCACCGAGGTGGAGGCGAGCCTGCCCATCGGCCAGGCGCGCTTCGAGGAGAGCCTGACCCGAGCCCTGCTGGCCTACCCGGCCGGCCCCCAGGTGATCGATTGGCAGCCACGGATAAGCCATGCCGAAGCGCCCGCCGGCCAGTGGCTACTGGATACGCGCCTGGTGGCGGATGGCCCCGAACTGCGTCTCTCGGATCGCACCCTGTTACCCTACCGGCTGGAGCTCCGCCTGCGCCGCCCCGAAGACACCCGGCCGCGCTGGGAGCGAACCATCAGCGGTGCCTTCGATGCCGATGCCCTCTAGGGCCCCTACCCTGCATGCTCCCCCGGCCGCCTTACTGGCGTCCTAGCAGGCGCTCCATCTGCCGCTGCCTGCACGCCGAGCCTCCAGCACACCCCACACAGGCCGTCTTACTGGCGTCCCAATAAACGCTCCAGCTGCCGATAGCCGATGGCCTCCAGCAGTTGATCGCGGCCGGGGCGCTCGAGGCCGACCAGGTCCGCCAGGGTCAGGGCGACCCGCAGCACCCGATGATAGGCCCGGGCCGAGAGGCGCAGCCGCTCCAGGCTCTGGGCCAGCCAGGCACGATCCGCGGCGCTCAGCCCGCAGGCCGCCTCCAGGGCCGATACCGACAGGCTGGCATTGAGGCCACCCCGGGCCCGCTGGCGCGCCCGCGCCGCCACCACCCGCTCCCGCACCCTCGCCGAACCCTCCTCCGCCGTCGTCGCGGTCAACTGATCGGCGGGCAGCGCCGGCACCTCCACCTGCAGGTCGATACGGTCAAGCAAAGGCCCCGAGAGGCGCGATTGGTAGCGCTGCACTTGCCCCGAGGTGCAATGGCAGTCACGTCGGGGGTCGCCCAGATGACCACAGGGGCAGGGGTTCATGGCCGCCACCAGTTGGAAGTGGCTCGGGTAACGCCGGGTCACCCGGGCCCGAGCCAGATCCACCCATCCCGACTCCAGGGGCTGACGCAACACCTCCAGCACGCTGCGGCTGAACTCCGGCAATTCGTCCAGGAAGAGCACCCCCTGATGAGCCAGGGAGACCTCGCCGGGGCGCGGCGAGGAGCCGCCGCCCACCAGGGCGGCGGCGCTGGCGGTATGGTGGGGCGCACGAAACGGACGCAGGCCCCAACCGGCGAGCAGCGGCTGTCCCGCCACGGAGCGGATCGCCGCCAGCTCCAGGGCCTCCGCCTCCTCCAGCGGCGGCAGGATGCCGGGCAGCCGGCTGGCCAGCATGGTCTTGCCGCTCCCCGGCGGCCCGACGAAGAGCAGGTTATGCCCACCGGCGGCGGCCACCTCCAGGGCCCGGCGTGCCTGATGCTGGCCACGCACCTCGGCCAGGTCGGCGACCTCGAGATGGCCCGGGACGGGCCGGCTGGTGGGCTGTGGCGTCAGTGGCTCGCGCCCCCAGAGATGGGCGGCCACCTCCAGCAGATGCGCCGCCGGCAAGACTTCCAGGCCCTGCACCAGGGCCGCTTCGGCGGCATTCTCCCGGGGCAGGATCAATCGATGCCCGGCCTGCTTGGCCGCCAGGGCCGCCGGCAGCACCCCGCTGACCGGGCAGAGGCGGCCGTCCAGGGCCAGCTCCCCCAGGCTCTCCACGCCACTCAGGGCGTCGGCGGGCAGCTGGCCGGAGGCGGCCAGGATGCCCAGGGCGATGGGCAGATCGAAGCGCCCGCCCTCCTTGGGCAGGTCGGCGGGAGCCAGGTTGAGGGTGATGCGGCGGGTGGTGGGAAACTCGAAGTTGGCATTGAGCAGGGCGCTGCGCACCCGCTCGCGGCTCTCGCGGACGGCGGTTTCCGGCAGCCCCACCAAGGTGATGCCGGGCAGGCCATTGGCCAGGTGCACCTCCACCCGCACCTCCGGGGCCTCCAGCCCCAGGGCGGCACGGGTGGTAACGATGGCCAGCGTCATGACTCGTCCCTGAGCAACCGTCGATCATCTAACCCTAGCAGCCCGTCGGACTTACCGCCGATCTACCGCGAATCCCGTGATTCTCGCGACGACCGGATACACCCGACAGGCCGCTGGCGCAGACTCAGGCCCGGGGCGACGTCTCGTCCTGGGTCTCGCCGCCGCCGGCATCTTCCGCCGCCGGCGAGGGCGTGGCCTGCGGCGCCTCCGCCTCCAGGCGCGCCTGGAGCAGGTGCTCCAGCTCGGCCACCTGGGTCTCCAGGGCCTCGACCCGGGAGCGGGTGCGCTGCAGCACCTCCATCAGGATATCGAAGTCCTCCCGGGAGACCAGCTCCAGGCGATCGAAGGCGCCCTTGACCACCTGCTGCACGCTGCGTTGCAGCTCCTCGGGGGCCTGGGAGGCCCCCTGCAGGCGCTCGCCCAGTTGCTGGGCGAGGCGCCCGATCCGCTCGTTATTGATCATCGATGATGACTCCTGAAAAAACGCCATGGACTGCCCTACAGGATACGCAAGCCGGGCCCCGGACGCATGCGCCGCAACGATGCACCGACCTGGATAACAGGCACCGGCTTGGTGCATCCATCCGCTCCGTTATCGCCCATCGTTTTCCGAGAACCCCCGTAAGACGGATGATTTACAAGGGAAAACCACTTCGTTGGCATGCTTTGCGCACTGCACAAGGCAGGCAATCGCCTGCCGCACGCCAATGACAACTTCGATGTAGGGAGTCCGGGATGAAACTCATCACCGCCATCATCAAACCCTTCAAGCTCGACGACGTCCGCGAGGCCCTGGCCGACAATGGCGTTCAGGGCATCACCGTCACCGAGGTCAAGGGCTTCGGTCGTCAGAAGGGCCATACCGAACTGTATCGCGGCGCCGAATACGTCGTCGATTTCCTCCCCAAGGTGAAGGTCGAGGTAGCCGTCGACGACGGCCGCGTCGAGACGGTACTGGACGCCATCCGCAGCGCCGCCAACAGCGGCAAGATCGGTGACGGCAAGCTGTTCGTCACCACCCTGGAGGATGTGATCCGTATCCGCACCGGTGAGCGCGGCGCCGACGCCGTCTGAGTTCGCTCCACTCCCCCCTTCCCCAGTCAGCCGGTCTGACTCAGGAGTTCCGACCATGACCGATCTAGTAGAGCTGAGTTACGCGCTCGACACCTTCTATTTCCTTATCTGTGGCGTCCTGGTGATGTGGATGGCCGCCGGTTTCTCGATGCTCGAGGCCGGGATGGTGCGTTCCAAGAACACCGCCGAGATCCTGACCAAGAACATCGCCCTCTTCGCCATCTCCTGCACCATGTACCTGCTGCTGGGCTATTACCTGATGTATTCCAGCAGCGAGGGTGGCGTCCTGCCCAGTCTGGGCTTCCTGCTGGGCGGCGAGAACAGCGCGGAGGCGGTGCTGGCCGGCGGCGATGATGCCCCCTACTACTCCATGCGTGCCGACTACTTCTTCCAGGTAGTGTTCGTGGCCACCGCCATGTCCATCGTCTCCGGGGCCGTGGCCGAGCGCATGAAACTGTGGGCCTTCCTGGCCTTCGCCGTGGTGATGACCGGCGTCATCTATCCGGTCTCCGGCTACTGGACCTGGGGCGGCGGCTGGCTCTCCGCCGCCGGCTTCTCCGACTTCGCCGGCTCCGGCATCGTGCATATGGCCGGCGCCGCCGCCGCCCTGGCCGGCGTGCTGATCCTCGGTCCGCGCAAGGGCAAGTACGGCAAGGACGGCAGCATCTACGCCATCCCCGGTGCCAATATGCCCCTGGCCACCCTGGGCACCTTTATCCTGTGGATGGGCTGGTTCGGCTTCAACGGCGGTTCCGAGCTGAAGGTCTCCGACGTGGATTCCGCCAACAACGTGGCCCAGGTGCTGGTCAACACCAATGCCGCCGCCGCCGGTGGCGTGATCGCCGCCCTGATCCTGGCCAAGCTGTGGTTCCGCAAGGCCGACCTGACCATGGCCCTGAACGGTGCCCTGGCCGGCCTGGTGGCCATCACCGCCGAGCCCCTGGCGCCCTCCGCCCTGGGCGCGACCCTGATCGGCGGCGTGGGTGGCGCCATCGTGGTGGCCGCCATCGTCGGTTTGGACAAGCTGAAGATCGACGACCCGGTGGGTGCCATCTCCGTGCACGGCGTGGTGGGCATCTGGGGCCTGCTGGCGGTGCCGCTCTCCAACGGTGACGCCACCTTCGGCGCCCAGATCCTCGGCATCATCGGCATCTTCGTCTGGGTCTTCCTGGCCAGCCTGGTCGTGTGGCTGATCATCAAGGCGGTGATGGGCGTCCGCGTCAGCGAGGAAGAAGAGTATGAAGGCGTCGACCTGGCCGAGTGTGGCCTGGAGGCCTACCCCGAATTCACCGTCGCCAAGGTGCGTGGCGGTGGCAGCGGCCGCGCCCAGAACGACGGCCTGACCCAGTCACAGCGTCTGTCGACGCGTACCGAGTGAGCTGGCGTGCTCCCCTGGCCCCTTCGGGGGCCTTTTTTCTTGGTGTATGCTTGTGCCAAGACCGGCAACCGCCGACCGACCCTTAGGATGCGAGGAGACAGACCATGAAACTGGTGACCGCCATCATCAAGCCGTTCAAGTTGGACGACGTTCGCGAGGCACTTTCCGAGATCGGCGTACAGGGCATCACCGTTACCGAGGTCAAGGGCTTCGGTCGCCAGAAGGGCCACACCGAGCTCTACCGGGGTGCCGAGTATGTGGTCGACTTCCTGCCCAAGGTGAAGCTGGAAGTGGCCGTGGACGACGCCATGGCCGAGCAGGTGATCGATGCGATTACCCAGGTGGCCAATACCGGCAAGATCGGCGACGGCAAGATCTTCGTCTCCGCCCTGGAGCAGGTGATCCGGATTCGTACCGGCGAAACGGATAAGGATGCGGTATAAGCTAGAAGCTAGAAGCTAGAAGCTAGAAGCTAGATAGCAACCTAATATGAACCGCCCCCATGGCCAGGCCATGGGGGCGGTTTTTCTCCCAGCTTCAAGCTCCCGGCGAAGCCGGGGTCTCGAGGGCCGTAACGACGCGGCGCAGGCCTTGGGCCAGTTGGGCCTCCTCGGCCTCGCCGGGGACGAAGACCACGTTCAGGCAGGCGCGTACCGCGCCGGCCCGGCGGATGGGCAGGGCGATGGCCGAATAACCGGGCTCCTCGGCGGAGACCATCAGCCGCTCGGCGGGGTCGCGGCGGGCATGCCCCAGCTCGGCGAACTCCGCCACCAGGCGGGCCAGATAATCCCTGTCCCGGGCCAACCCGGCCGCCTCACCGGGGCCCAGGGATAGCCGCTTCAGCAGCGCCTGCCGCTGCCCCTCTTCGCTGCCCGCCAGCCAGGCCCGCCCCAGGGCCGAACGCAAGGGGCCCGGGCGAAAACCCAGCACCTCGCGATGCCGGATACGCCGGCTCAGGGGCCGCGAGGTCTCGATGATCCGCAGGCTCGCCCCCTCCACCCGCGCCAGGTCCGAGGGCCACCCCAGGGTGTCGTGGAGCTCGACCAGCAAGGGGGTCGCCGATACCAGCCAGGACGCGTCCTCCGAGATCCCCTGCCCCAGAGTGGCCAACGTCGCGGTCAAGCGATAGCGGCCATCCCCCAGCCCGCGACACACCCAGCCTCGCTCTCCCAGGGTCGCCAACAGGCGCAGCAGGGTGCTCTTGTCAATGCCGGTGGCCCGATGCAGCTCGGCCAGGCCCAGGGGCTCGCCACGCCGGGCCATGATCTCCAGCACCTCCAGGCCACGCCTTAGGGCGCGAATCGTCTTCATACCGCCCCCTTATCGCCCACGACTAAAAAGTGCCGATGGAAACCACCGGCACAATGCAGCAGATCGATACAGCGAGTCGACACACCATGACTCTGTACCGGGGACGGGGCCAGGGCGAGCGGCGCCCCGCCCCCGGGACTCGACTCGGGGAACGGCTTAGAAATGGAACTGCACGCTGGCCTGAATCCGGCTGGCATCCTCGGAGTCACCGTTGACCCGCTCGATATCGGAGTGCTGGTACTCGATACCGGTGGAGAGACGCTGGTTGACGTCCCAGATCAGGTTGACGAAGGAGTACTGGACAGTATCCAGGCCGGCCTGGAAGCCGGCGACATCATCCGGCAGGTCCTGGCTGAAGCGCGAGGTGCCGACGGCACTGGACCAGTCGCCATTCCAGTTATGCTCCAGGGAGACGCCGAAGGCCTGGGAATCGACGCTCTCCAGCGAGCCGTTGTTGTCGATATAGGCGTCCGGGGTGCGCGCCCCGGCCACGCCATCCGGCACATAGCTCAGGTAGCTGCCCAGGCCGCTACCGACGGTGGCATTGGCCTTGAAGGTGGTGGCGCTGCCCAGGGGCAGGGCCAACTGGGCGGCCACGCCATAGCCGGTGGTGCTCTCGTCGACGCCGCTGGTGGCCTCGTTGGTGGCAAACTCGCTGACCAGGGCGGAGATGCCGAAGTTACGCCCGTACTGGTAGCGCGCGGTCAGGGTCGGCAGCGGGTTCTCGATATCCGCCCCGCCGTTGACCGGCGAGAGCGCATAGGAGGGATCCTCCAGGGACACCGCGAAGGTATTGGGCCCGGCGCTATGGGTGTAACGCAGCTGAGAGGGGCGACCGGTGGCATAGCCGATCGGCCCGCCCAGCTTGAGGCTGCGCGGCGTGCCCAAGAAGTGCATAAAGTTGGTCCAGCTCTGGCCGGCCAGGAAGGGACCGTATTCGCCATAGGCGTGGCGCAGGTTGAACTTGCCGTCGGGCAGGAAGTGCCCTTCCAGGTAGGTGCTCACCGTGCCGTAGTCGGTACGCGTCTGGGTGCGGAAGTTGATCCGCGACTCATAGGCGGTGAAGTTGGTACGGCCATCGGTACGATTCGCCGGGTTAAGCAGCGCCAACGGATCGGTGGCATCCCCCTGGTCATAATCGAAGTCGTAGAAGGCATCCAGCTTCACGTAACCACCGAAGGCCACATCGGTATTGGTGCCGGGAATATTGAAGGTGGAGCGATGATTCCAGGGCGCGCCGACGCGGCTCGGCTCGCCGGTCACCACCGGCTGGCCGGCGGGTACCACATCATAGGCATGGGCATGAATGGCAGCAGCCAAGCCCACCGGCAGCATCGCGGCCAGTGCAAAGATCTTGTTGGTTTTCATTGGAGTGTATCCCTTTAACGATGATGGATTCGTGCTGTTGTTATGGTCTTAAGCGAGTCGTTATTGTTGCTTTACCTCCGTTAATCTCGTAGGGAGTGTCCGGCCGCCGGACAAATAACGCCTGCCGGGCGGCCGGAACTTACCGTTCAATACAAGAATTAATAGAGCTTCTTCTGGGGCGGACCGGAGAACTTCAATTCACCGACGCTGGGCATATCCACTTCCACCAGGGCCGGGCCCGCATAATTCACCGCCTCGGCCAGCACCGCGGCGAAGTCGTCGCCGTGACTGACCTTCCAGCGCTTGATGCCCATGGCATCGGCCAGTTGCTGGAAGTCCGGGGTATGCAGCTCGTTGTAGTACTGACGCCCCTCGAAGTACTTCTCCTGGATGCCGCGCATCACCCCGTAGCCGCCGTCGTTCATCACCACCAGCACCATGTCCAGGTTCTCCTGGGCCATCGTCGCCAGCTCGCCGACGCCCAGCGCCAGGCCACCATCGCCGACCAGGGTGACCACCTTGCGCTCGGGCCGGGCCACGGCACAGCCAATGCCGTGGGCCAGGCCCAGGCCAATGGCCCCGGCCAGGGAGTGGATATTGGTCAGCGGGCGCTGGGTGGGCAGCAGGCGGCTGCCCCAGGTGCTGCCGGAGACGGTGATATCGCGCACGAAGATGCCATCCTCGGGCAGGGCGGCGCGTACCGCGTCGCTGAGCTTGGCGTACTCGCCCACCTGGGTGCGCAGTGCCTGCTCGGCCTGCTGCACCGCCTCGGCCACGGCGGCGTCATAGGCGGCATCCGGCTCGCGGCCCTCGAGGCGCTCGGCCAGGCGTGTCAGCACATCGCCGCAGTCGCCGCACAGGAAGGCGTCGGCCCGGTAGTTGCGGTGGGCGGCGGCGGGATCGATATCGATCTGCACCAGGGGCCGCGGCAGCTCGACGGAGTAGGTCTTGGTCTCGTTGCTGCGCAGCCTGGAGCCGGCCACCAGCATCAGGTCGCTCTCGGCGAACAGCGCCTCCACCGAGGCGGCGTTATGGAAGGCGCGCAGGCTGCGCGGATGGCCGTCAGGCAGCACGCCCCGGGCATGGGTGCTGGAGACCACCGGGATACCGGCGTCCGCCAGGCGCCTGACGGCGTCCCCGGCCTCCAGGGTGCCACCGCCGATCCACAGCAGCGGGCGCTTGGCCGCCTTGAGGCGCTCGGCCAGGGCGTCGATCTCGGCGTCGCTCACCGGGGCCGGGGTGGCCGGCGCCACCGGGGCGGTGTCTACCCACTCGACCGGGCTGGCCTGGATATCGATGGGGATCTCCAGGCTCACCGGGCCCCGCGGCAGGGTCATCGCCTCGCGGATGGCGCGGTGCAGCAGGGGCACCGCCTGCTCCGGGGTGCAGACCCGATAGGCGGCCTTGGAGCTGGCCTTGAGGAAGGTCAGCTGGTCCTTGGTCTCATGGATAAAACCGGCGTCCCGGTCCAGGTAATCCTTCTCCACCTGGCCGGTGATATGCAGCAGCGGGGTGCCGGCGTTGAGGGCCTCGAGCAGGGCGCCGATGGCGTTGCCAGCGCCGGCGCCGGTGCTGGTCAGGGCCACGCCCAGGCTGCCCACCCGGGTATGGGCGTCGGCCATGGTCACCGACCCGGCCTCGCCGCGGGCCGGCACGAAGCGGACCTTGTCGCGGCGGCCGATGGCGTCGGCGATCGGCAGGTTATGGATGGAGATCACGCCATAGACGGCGGAGACCGCATAGGCTTCGAGGGTACGGGCGATCGCTTCGCCGACGGTGATGGTGCTCATAGTGACTTCCTTTATTGTGGTTGCCGGCGCGGCGTCAGTTGGCCCAGCCCATGGGGGCGGTACCCAGACCCAGGTAGAGGCTCTTCTGCTGCATATAGGCCTGGATGCCCTGGCGCCCCTTCTCGCGCCCCAGGCCGCTCTCCTTGAAGCCGCCGAAGGGGGTCGAGATGGCGAACTTCTTGTAGGTGTTGATCCACACCGTGCCCGCCTCCAGCCGCGCGGCCAGGCGCAGGGCGCGGCGGTAGTCGGCGGTCCAGATGCCGGCGGCCAGGCCGAAGACGTTGTCATTGGCCAGCCCCACCAGTTCGTCCTCGTCGTCATACGCCATGACCACCAGCACCGGGCCGAAGATCTCCTCCTGGCAGGCGGCGCTGTCGTGGGGCAGCCCCGCGATAATGGTCGGCAGGTAGTAACTGCCATCGGCCAGCTCGGGGGCATCCGGTGCTTTTCCACCGCACAATACCCGGCCGCCCTCGGCGCGGGCCTGGTCGACGTAGGCGGCGACGCTATCGCGATGGGCCGGGCTGATCAGCGGTCCCAGGTGGGTGCCCGGGGTCTCGGGGTGACCGATGCGCAGGCCCCGGGTGATCTCCAGCAGCCGATTCATCACCTCGTCGTAGCGACGACGCGGGATAAAGAGTCGCGAGCCGGCGATGCAGGCCTGGCCGGCGGAGCTGAAGATGCCGTAGGCGATGCCCTGAACGGCCTCCTCCAGGTCGGCATCCTCGCAGACGATGGTCGGCGACTTGCCGCCCAGCTCCAGGGAGGTGCCGATCAGCTTGTCGGCGGCGATATGCGCCAGGTGGCGGCCGGTGTTGGTGCCGCCGGTGAAGGAGATCTTGCGCACCTTGGGGTGGCGCACGATGGCCTCGCCGATCACCCGGCCGCGACCCGGCAGCACGCTGAGCAGCCCCTTGGGCAGGCCCGCCTCCTCGAACAGCTCGGCCAGCTTGAGGGCCAACAGCGGCGTCGCCTCGGCGGGCTTGACCACCACCGCATTGCCGGCGGCGAGCGCCGGGGCGATCTTCTGCATCTCGCTGGCGATGGGCGAGTTCCAGGGGGTGATGGCGGCGATCACCCCCAGCGGCTCATAGGTGCTCAGGGTCATCAGCTCACCGCTGCGCTGGGTGGGCAGTTCGCCCTCCAGGGTCTCGCAGGCGGCGGCGAAGTAGCGGGCGGTGCCGGCGGCACTGGCCACCAGGGCGCGGGTCTCGGCCAGGGGCTTGCCGTTGTCGCGGGTCTGCAGGGCGGCCAGTTCCTCGAGACGCGACTCGATCAGCTGGCTCACCCGGTAGAGGATGCTGGCGCGCTGGTGGGGCACCAGGTCGCGCCACTCGGGGCGACGCCAGGCGGCGTCGGCGGCCTCGATGGCCTCGTCCACGTCCTCGAGGCTGGCGGCGTTGAGCCGCGCGGTCACGGAGCCATCGGCGGGGAAGAGGGAGGCCATGGGGTCGCCGCGGCCCTGGCGCCATTCGCCGGCGATAAAGATCGGTTGCGTCATGGGAGTGCTCCTTTCGCTCACACCGTCACCGGATCCAGCGCCTGGCGACAGGCGCGGACCACCGACAGGGCGGCGAGCATCGAGGTCTTGGGATTGCTTTCCAGGGGCCGGCCATTGAGCTCGATACGGAACTCGCCGAAGCGTCCCTGGGCATGGATGCGGTGGGTATTACGGGTCGCCGCCGGGTCGGCGGTGAGCCGCACCCTGGTGGCCTGCATGCCGATACCGGCCAGGGCGATGGTGGCCGCCACATTGGCGTTGGCCGGGAAGAGGCGCGCGGCCTCGCCGGCGGTGCCCTCGTAGAAGACAGTCGCCTCGGTCAGGGCATCCAGGTCCACCAGCTGCTCGGCATGGCTGCCCTTCCAGCTCTTGGGGGCCTTGCAGGCCTCGTAGGTGACGCTGTCCAGGCCGCCCTCCCGGGCCGCGGCCAGGCCATCCATGCCGGCCACGGCGCCGGAGAGCACCAGCATGCGCCCGTCGCCGCGTTCGGCGGCCTGGCGCAGGCGGCCATAGAGCCCCTCGTCGGCCAGGGCGCCGGTGGCCACGATAGCCAGGGTCAGGCCGCGGGAGAGCACCGCCTCGCCATGCTCGGCCAGGCCCGGCTGACCGGCACACTCGACGACCAGGTCGGGGCGCGCCTGGCAGTCGTCGACGCGGCTCAGCACCTCGACGCCGCCGCCCAGCAGCTCGCGGGTAGCCGCGACCTGGGCCTCGGGCACCACCACCCAGGCGAGCGTCAGCCCGGCCGGCAGCAGCCGGTGCACTTCCCGGGCCATGGCCCCGTAACCGATAATCATCAAACGCTTGGTCGTCATGGGGAGGAAATCCTCGGCTTAAAGGTGGTGGTTAAAGCCGCCGGACACGTCCAGGGCGGCGCCGGTGGTAAAGGAGGCCAGGGGCGAGGCCAGGAACACCAGCGCACGGGCCGGCTCCTCGGGGCGCCCCAGGCGCTTCATGGGGATGCCGCGCTTGGTAGCGATGCCGGCGATCCACTGCTCCCAGCTCAACGACGGGTCGTCGCGGGCCTCGAAGCGGCGCCGCCACTGGCCCGACTCCACCATGCCCAGCAGGATGGAGTTGACGCGGATGCCCTCGTCGATCAGCTCGTGGGCGAGCGAATGGGTCAGGTTGAGCAGCGCCGCCCGGGCCGCCGAGGTGGCGATCATGTGCGGCTCCGGCTGCAGCGCCAGCAGGGAGTTGACGCAGGTCAGGGAGCCGATCTCGGAGGCCGCCAGCTGGCCGCGGAAGGCGTTCAGCGGGTTGATCACCCCGAACAGCTTGAGGTTGGCCTCGGAGAGCCAGGCCTCCTTGGGCGTGTCGTCGTAGTGGGCCACATAGCCCTGGCCGGCGTTGGCGATCAGCATATCGGCGCCGCCGAAGCGCTCGGCCACCGCGGCGGCGAAGTCGGCGCAGGAGGCCTCGTCCAGCACATCGCAGGCCTGGCTCAGCAGTTCGGCCTCGGGGAAGGCCCCGCGCAGCTCGGCCTCGGCGGCGGCGAGGCGCTCGCGATTGCGGCCGCAGAAGGCCACCCGGGCGCCCTGGGCCAGCAGCAGGCGTACCGCCTCCAGGCCGATGCCGGAGGAACCGCCGGTGACCACGGCGACGCGTCGTTCGATCAGGAAACTCATGGGACTCTCCTAGGAAATCTCGGGGGCGGCCGCCGCGCCGAGCAGCGGGCGAGCGAAGTCGTCGAGGGCGGCGGCGAAGGCCGCGGGGGCGTCGATATAACTGGCGTGGCCGGCCCGCGGGATATCCCGATAAGGCAACCCCAGGCGATCGGCCAGGGCCCGGGCATCCTCGGGCGGGGTGATGCGATCCTCGTCGCCGCACACCACCAGGGTCGGCACCGCCGGCGTCGCCGGCAGGTAGCGATCCAGTTGGTCATTGGCGAGCATCCAGCCAGCCTGGGCGAAGCCCGCCACCTGGAGCTTGCCCATCTCCGCCTCGACCCGGACGATATCCGCCGGGTCGGCGCCCTCGCGCAGCAGCCGCGGGGCCCGGGCCCTGGCATAGGCGCCATGGCCCTGGGCCTCGAGCTGGGTCCAGCGGCTGCGGTAGACCTCGTCGCGCTTGGCCGCATCGGCATCGCCGTAGCCCTGGGCCGGGTCCGCCAGCACCACCCCGGCCAACCGGTTCGGGTAGGCCGCCAGGGCGGCCCCGGCCATCATGGCTCCCAGGGAGTGGCCCACCAGCACGCAGCGCTCGATGCCAAGCCCGGCCAGCCAGGCCTCCAGGCGCTCGGCATAGTCGGCGGCGCTGGGCGCCTCCTTCGCCAGGGCCTGGCTGTCGCCATAGCCCGGGGCGTCCCAGGCCAGCAGGCGATAGCCGGGCAAGTGCGCGGCGAGCTTCGCCCAGGAACCGGCGCCGGAGCTGATGCCGTGCAGCAGCACCAGGGTCGGGGCCGGCTCGGGCCACGCCTGCTCGCGATAGCACTGGGCCCCGCTGTCGAGGTTGAGGCGTTTGGCGTCCACGGTGGTCCTCCTCGGGTAGCCGATAGCGGGTTTAGTTGCGCTTGACCTTGGAGAGGGGGTGATCCTCCGGATAGGTGGGGATCTGCGGCTTGTTCGTCCCCAGCATCACGCACATCAGCGCCTCTTCCTCGCCGTGGTTGAACAGGCCCCGATAGATACGCGGCGGAATGGAGATGACGTCGCGCTCCTCGAGCACCGTCTCCATATAGTCGTCGCCGTCCTTGAGGAAGAGGGTGATGGTGCCCTTGAGCACGAAGAAGACTTCCTCCACGTCGTCATGGACGTGCAGCGGCCCCTCGCACTTGGACGGCAGCACCATGGTGGAGAAGGTGAAGTGCTCGGCGGGAATGGTATTGGTGTCCGCCTTGACGCCGGTGGCGCCGGTGCCGATATAGCGCATCTGGGCACGGCGATACTTGGGATCGTAATCGGCCTGGAACTTCAGGGCGTTCCAATCGTACTTGCGTCCCTTGAAGCGGGCCACGCGGGTTTCCATCCACTCTTGGAAGGAGAGGTCGCCGGGTTTCTTCCAGGTTTCGAGCATCTCTGACATCGTCGTTTCCTCTTGTCGGTGTCCACGGAAACTTTCCGGGAAATATCGTGACCCGCCAGGGTCAATCAATGACGACTCGGGTGTTGGCTCACCGCACTCTCGTGTTTTTCGAGACAAAGGTTCCCCGTGATCGCCGGCAAAGCGGCAATCGACTTATTCAGTCATCGAAGTTCAACGCTCTTGAATAAGTTGCTCGGGTGTCGTTAATGCCTCGCTGTCGAGTCGTACTCTTCTAGTTCACTAGATCTTGTTCGCCAGGGTCGTTTTTAATTTATATCGACTGAAATAATCTTCAGGCCTCGGCCTTCTTCTGGCGGCGGGTCTCGGCGTCGATGCCGCCCTCGATGGCCCACTCGGTAAAGGACTCCAGCGAGTGCTGCATCTCCCGCGGCACCCAGGCCTCGGTGAGGTAATCCTCGTTGGTGTAGTACTCGAAGGCGCCGCCCAGGGGGCTGTTCACGTACCAGAAGTAAGCGGAGGAGATCGGGTGCCGCCCCGGGCCCAGGAAGGTGCTCCACTGCTTGCGGTTCATGGCCAGGCCACCGCCGATCACCTCGTGGATATCGCGCACGGTGAAGGCCACGTGATTGAGGCCCCGGCCGCGATGCGGCAGCTTGAGCAGGAAGAGGTTGTGGTGGCCGCCCCGGGCCTGCATGCGCAGGAAGACGGCGCGATCGGTGTAGCGGTCGGAGACGGCGAAGCCCAGGGTGTCGCGGTAGAAGGCCTCGGTGGCCTCCAGGTCGTCGACGAAGAAGACCGCATGGCCGATGGAGGCCGGAGTGGCCCGCTCGTAGACCGGGCTGGGCGCGTCGACCCGGCGCATATCGCCCCACTGGTTGATGGGGGTCACCTCCAGTTGGACATCGCGCAGGCCGGTGACGCGGATGCGCACCGTCATGCCGTTGGGGTCGGTGCACTGGATGGCATCGCCCTGGTCGACATAGCCGGGCCGGTCGGCCAGGCGCGCCTTGAGGGCCTCCAGGGCCTCGCCATCGGCCACCCCCCAGGTCATGCGGCGCAGGGTGGAGCCCTCCTCGAAGGCCGGGGGCAGGCTGGGATGATCCACGCCGGCCACGCTGAGGCGCCCGCCGTTGAGGGTCTCGAAGGCGTCCCGCCCCTGGGCGTCACTGCCCACGGCGCTCAGGCCGAAGTCGTCCAGGAACCGCTTGGCGACATCGAGATCCTCGACGCCGAACTCCAACTCTTCGATACCCACGATGCTCATCGCTCTCTCCTGCGTCCTCGACGCGCTGATGGTTGCTTGGCTCGGCCGCTTGGCGCCGGCCCTTGTCTCTCGATCTAGGACTCCCGGCCCAGGCCTCGTCCCATGGCATCGCCCTGGTAGCCCAGCAGGCCGGAGATGGTCTCGGAGGCCTCGGCCACGTGACCGCGCAGCCGCTCCCGCTCCTCGGCGGGGATCTCGTGCACCGGCACCATGATGCTGACCACCGCCTCGATCTCGCCGTCGGCGTTATGGATCGGGTAGACGATGGAGGAGATACCGAACTGGAAGAAGGACTCCGCCACCACATAGCCCCGCCGGCGATCCTCCTGGACCAGCTCCCACAGCGCCTCGCGGCTGTCCGGCGAGCCCGGCTTGGCATCCGGCAGCTCGTCGTCGGGATAGAGGGCCTCGAACTCGGAGCGGCTCGTCCCGGTGAGCAGCATCCGCCCCAGGGAGGTGCGATGCACCGGCAATCGGGTGCCGACGCTGACCCGGCGTACCGTGGCGTTGGCGGCGCTGACCCGGGCCACGTAGATGACGTCCTGGCCATCGCGGATGGCGATATGGCTGGAGCAGCCAGTGGCGTCACGCAGCGACTCGATCACCGGCTGGCCCACCTGCACCACGTCCAGGGAGGCCACGTATTCGAAGCCCAGGCGCAACACATTGACCCCCAGGGAGTAATGCCCCGTGGTGGGGTGACGGCGCAGGAAGCCCATGTACTCCAGGGTCTGGATGGCCCGGTAGGCGGTGGCCTTGGGGATATCCACCCGCTTGGCGATCTCGGCAAAGCTCATCTCGCGATGGCTGCGACTCAGCTCCATCAGGATCGTCAGGCCCCGCTCCAGGCCGGGGATCAGGTATTTGCGCTCGTCTTTATTGCTCATTTGGCGTGCTCTCCGTGGTTGGCCATTCGGGTACCAGCATACCCCTGCCTCTGTCGCGCGGCATGTCTGCGCGCCTCGGTCGTCTGGCACCTCGAGTCGCTTCCGCGGCCATGGCCCCGGGAGAGTCGATCTCGTCCGGTGTCTCGGCTGGCCTCGCGGCCCGCCTCGGTAAATTTCAAATATGAAATACGATTTATTATTTGATACACCCAAGATAGGTGGTTATCGGGCCCTTGTCAAGGCTCGACCCCATGCAAAATGTCAAGCGTAATTCACTGATTTATATAGTGATTCCCAGCACCCTCGAGGGGAGTCGAGAGTGCGGCGGTCGGGTTTGGGGAGAAAAACGACGCGACGGAGGGATCAGGCGCGGGCCGTGGCCACCAGGCTGCGGTCGCGCAGGGCGATCAGGCGCTGGCTCAGCCGGGCCTGGAGGTCGAGGCGCACCGCCCGGCAAGCGGGGTCGCTCCAGCGGTTGGTGAGCTCATGGGGGTCGGCCTCCAGGTCATAGAGCTCGCCCCCCGCCTCACCCTCGAAGAGGCTCAGCCGCCAGCGCTCGGTGACCAGGCTGATGATGCTCGCCCGCGCCTCACTGTCGCGGAACACCCGGATGCCCGGATCCTCCACCAGCACGTCCGCCGCCGGTTCATGACCGAACAGGTCCTGGCCCTGCATGCCGATGGGCACCCGTAATCCGGCCCGCTGCAACAGCGTCGGCGCCAGGTCGATGGCGCTGCCCAGGCGCCCGGAGACCTCACCCTCGCCCGGCCGCCGTGGGTCATGCCAGATCAGCGGCACCCGCAGCACGCTCTGGAAGTGCAGGCCCATCTTGAGCATGCTGCCGTGATCGCCCATGTAGTCGCCGTGATCCGAGGTGAAGGCCACCACGGTATCGTCGGCCAGGCCCTGCGCCCTCAGGGTGGCCAGCACCTCCCCCACGGCATCGTCCACCATGCTGATGCTGCCGTAGTTGAGGGCGATGATCTCCCGGGCCTGGCGCTCGCTCACCGCGAAGGGCCAGTGGCTCTCCGGGTCCTCGGCGCCCCAGCGGTAGGCCTCCAGGGCCGAGTCGGGCAGCCCCTCGATGGCTTCCACCGGATGGTGGAAGGAGGCCGGCAGCTCCACCTCGTCCGGGTCGTACATCGACCAGTAGCGTCCCGGCGGGGTAAAGGGGTGATGGGGGTCGGGAAAGGAGACCACCAGCAGGAAGGGGGTCTCGGCGTCCTGTTCGGCGAGGAAGTCGCAGGCCTGCTCCCTGACGTAGCTGGTGGGATAGAGCGCCTCGGGCACGGCGGTACGCCAGCACTGGGGCGCCGATACCGTCGACGCCAGGGCATGGTCGGGCCCGCGCAGCGAGGCCGGATCGGGGTGGCGCTCATGCAGCCAGGCGGTGTAATGACCGTCGACCAGGTCACCATGGCCGATGCACAGCCGCACCCGCTCGAAGCCGTAGTAGGGGCCGGGCAGCGTGAGGCCGGGCTGCTCGGCCCAGCGGCGGCGCACTTCCCAGCCGTAGTCGGGGCCCTGGCGCTGGTCGCGCCGGCTCAGGACGAGTGCCGGGGTGTCTCCCTCCCCGCCCGGGACTCGCGGCGGGGCCGGAATATCGGTGACGTTCTGGAAATGCGCCTTGCCGATATAGCCGGTGCGGTAGCCCTCCCCGCGCAGCACCTCGGCGAAGGTCAGGCTATCGAGCCCCAGGGGAATGCCGTTCTGACGCACCCCATTCACCGAGGGCATCTGGCCGGTGACCAGGGCCGCCCGGTTGGGCTGGCAGATCGGCGTGGCCACGTGGAAGCGCGTAAAGCGCACCCCGGCCGCGGCCAGGGCATCGATATGCGGCGTCCTGACGGTGGGGTTGTCGTAGCAGCCCAGGTGATCGGCGCGCTGCTGGTCGGTGATAAAGATCACGAAATTGGGGCGTCGCATGGCCTTGGACTCCTCTCGCCGGGACTCAGCCGAACATCCAGCCGACCGGCACGGTGACGATCTGCGGGAAGGCGAAGATGATGGCGATGGCCAGGAAGTCACAGATCAGGAAGGGGATGGCGGCCTTGTAGATGCTGCCCATGGTGGTGCCCTGGGGCGCCACCGCCTTCATCACGAACAGGGCCGCACCCAGTGGCGGCGAGGTGGAGCCGGTCTCGATGGCCAGCAGGAAGAGCACCGCGAACCAGATGGTGTCGAAGCCCAGCTGCTCCACCACCGGTACGAAGATCGGCAGGGTAATCAGCATGATCGGCAGCGGCCCCATGAACATCCCCAGCAGCACCACGGTAAGCACCATGGCCAGCACGATCATATGGTCGTTCAGCGGCAGGGAGAGCACCGCGTCCATCATGCCGAAGGTGGTGCCGGTAAAGGCCAGCAGCTGGCTGAAGGCCACCGCCCCGGCGACGATCAGCAGCACCATCACCGAGATATTGGCACTCTCGAACATGGAGACCCGGAAGTTCTCCACCGTCAGGCGGCGCTTGGCCAGGGCCAGCAGGATGGTGGCCACGGCGCCGGAGGCCGCCGCCTCGGTGGGCGTGGCCAGGCCGAGGAAGATCACCCCGACCACGGCGAAGACGATAAAGCCGATGGGCAGGATATTGCGGATGCCCGCCTCCACCTTGACCCTGAGCGGCGTGGGTTGCACCTCGAAGGTGGGCGCCAGGTCCGGCTGCAGGGTGCAACGCCCCCAGATGTAGAGGGCATAGAGCACCGCCATCAGCAGGCCCGGCAGGATGATGGCGATCAGCAGGCGGCCGATGGAGATCTCCGCCACCACCCCCAGCACCACCGCCAGGGCGCTGGGTGGAATCATGATGGCCAGGCCCGCGGAGCCGATGATCGGGCCCAGGGACATGGGCTTCTTGTAACCGCGGCGCTCCATCTCCGGTACCAGGCTGGAACCCAGCAGGGCGATGGCGCCCATGCTGTTGCCGGTGAGGGTGGAGAAGAGCACGCCGCCCCCCACCGCCATAAAGGCCAGGCGGCCCTTGAGCTTGCCGAACCACTTGTCGAGGGTGTCCATCAGGTCATTGGCGATGCCGGAACGGAACATCACCTCGCCCATGATCATGAACATGGCGATGGGCACCAGGGTGAAACTGGTCAGGGCATCGGTGGTGTTGATCACCAGCTGCTCGATACCGGAGGTACCGCCCAGGAAGACGTAGGCGCCCACCAGGTTCACCGCCAGAAAGGCAAAGGCCACCGGCAGCCCCAGCATCATCAGTACCAGCAGGGCGCCGAGAATAAGCGATAGCGTTAGCCACCAATCCATAACATACCTCCACAGGGGGCCCGAGTCGGGTGAGCCGACGGGGTCAGCGCTTCAGACAGGCCACGGCCTGTGCCACGAACTGGATAGAGAGCAGCAACATGCCCAGGGGAAAGACCCAGGTGAGCAGATAGCTGCGCGGCGCCAGCACGGTGGTCTCGCGGGAGCCGTACTGGAACTGGTCGAGGGTCACCGCCAGGCCATACCAGGCGGCATAGAGACAGATGGCCGCCCCGAACAGGGCCACCAGGAACGCCAGCGGCATCTGCAGCCGCGGCGGCAGGTGCTCGGTAACGATATCGATGGCCACATGGCGATTCTTTTCCAGCAGGTAGGGCGCGCCGAGGAAGGTCATATAGAGCAGCGAATAGCCGCTGAGCTCCACCACCCAGACCAGCGACTTGCCGAAGAAGAGTCGCGACAGGATCTCGCAGAAGACCGCCGCCGTGGCGGCCAGCAGAACAAAGGCACTGAAGCCTGCCAGGTAAAGGTTCAAACGGCTCACGCCCCGCATCAGGAGTGCCAGGGGGGAGGAACCACGAGAGAGTGACTGTTGCATATCGAGCCACCTGATATAGAGAAAGTCGGAGGCGCCCCGCCCAGGATGGGACGGGGCGCCCCGCCGGGGTGGATCACTCCACCAGCATGGCGCGCAGCTCCGCGGTCAGCTCGTCGTCGCCGATCTGCTCCTGCATATGCCCCCAGGCCGCGTCGATGGCGATCTGCAGGTAGCGCTCGGCTTCTTCGCCTTCCAGGGCGATCTCCTCGAAACCGGCGGCCTCCACCTCGGCGTTACCGGCGGCGATCACGTCACCCCAGCTCTGGTCGAGTTCCGGCCCCAGGGTGTTGCGCACGTAGTCCTGGAGCTCGCCGCGCAGTTCCTCGGGGAGCCGGTCCCAGGCCCGCTCGCTGACCAGGATGCTGAAGCCGGCGCGGTAGAAGGGCGGCGTGATGTAGTAGTTGACCACGTCCTCGTACTGTTCGGCCCAGCCCAGGTTGCCCTGCATAAAACCGTCGATGGCGCCCCGCTCCATGGCGGTATAGATCTCGCCGATGGGCAGCACCAGGCCGTTGGCCCCCAACGCCTCGATAAAGGGCAGGCCGGTGGGGAAGACGCGGATACGCTTGCCGGCCAGGTCGTCGACGCCATCGATACGATCCTGGAAGAAAAGGAAGAACTTGACGTCGGTGGCGGGGATCTCGCCCAGGTAGCGCAGGCCACGCTCGGCGTGGATCTCGGTCATGCGGTCGTAGTAGCCGCTCTCGAGGATCTCCTCGTAGTTCTTGAAGGAGAAGTTGGCGCTGCTCGAGGAGGGCACCAGGCCGGAGTAGTAGCTGGGGCTGATCAGCGCCATGTCGATGGAGTTGTTGCGCACCGCATCGGCCAGGCGGAAGGGCGGCATGACCTCGGGGCCACCGCGCCAGTTCAGCGCCAGCTCGCCCTCGAACTCCTCGTTCACCGCAGTCACGAAGCGTTCGAAGCCGGCGGAGACCGCCGCCGTCTTGGGCGTAAAGCTCACCACGTTGAGGCTCACCTCATCGGCGGCGGCGGTGAGGCTCAGGCCGGCCAGGGAGATACCGGCCACCAGGGACGTCAGGCTTGTTGTTTTCATCGCACTCTCTCTCATTATTGTGACTCTCGTCGTTGTCGATCCAGCGCTCGTCACTCAGTCCAGGGCCACGCCCCAGGCATCATAGCCATAGACCCAGTCGGCATTGCCCTCGCCCTTGAGCCAATCGTTGGCGCGGGAGCCGCGTTGTACCTGGGCGGTACGCTCGCGGCGGGCCTGCTCGTAACGGGCCAGGGCCGCCGGCACCTCGTCGCGCTCGGCCTCGGCCAGGCAGCGCGACAGCACCACGGCATCTTCGATGGCCATGCAGGCGCCCTGGGCCATAAAGGGCACCATGGGGTGGGCGGCATCGCCGAGGATGGTCACATGGCCCTCGGACCAGCGTTCCATGGGCTCGCGCACATAGAGGGCCGACTTGGTCACGCTATCGCAGGCCGCCAGCAGGGCACGCACGTCGGGATGGAAATCCCGGTAGACCTCACGCAACTCATCCACGTCGCCGGGCAGGGTCCAGGACTCCTCGCGCCAGCCCTCCTGGGGCGTGGTGGCGAAGATAAAGACCTCCTCGCCGCGGGTCAGCGGGAAGACCACCACCTGGCTGTCGGCGGTCTCGCCCCACCACTTGGTGAAGGCGTCCAGGTTCTCCACCTCGGGCACCGCCGAGCGCGGCACCACCGCCCGGTAGGAGACCAGGCCGGTGAACTCGGGGCTATCGTCGCCGAACAGGGAGCGACGCACCGCGGAGTGAATGCCATCGCCGCCGATCACCACATCCAGGGTCTCGCGGCTGCCATCCTCGAAGTGCACCACCGGCTGCTCGCCGGCCTCGACGCTGGCCACCTTGCTGCCCAGGCGAATCGCCGACGCCGGCAGTTTCGCCTCCAGGGCCTTGAGCAGGTCGCCGCGGTGAATGGTCAGCTGAGGCGCGCCATACTTCTCCTCGGCGGCATCGCTCATGGGCAGCCTGGAGGTGATCTCGCCGCTGTCCCAGGTGCGGCTCAGGCGATGGGTGGGCCGCGCCGCGGTTTCCCGCAGCACCTCGCCCACGCCCAGGCGATCCAGGGCACGCACCGCATTGGGCGTCAGGTTCACGTCGGCGCCGATGCGCAGGAACTGCTTGGCCTGCTCGAAGACGATGGCCTCATGGCCCGCCTCACGCAGGGCGATGGCCGCACAGAGGCCGCCCACACCACCACCACAGATACCGATTCTTAGCTTTGTCATACCCCACCTGTTTCTGAGCTACTGGGAACGTCCTGGAGGGAGCCTCGGCTCCCGGGATGCGCCAGGGAAGTGCGCAGGTCCTGCCGTCCTTGTCTCTGCTGTCTATCTCTATTTCGCCGAATGTTTCACATATAAAACAGAGTTTATTATTTGATAGTCAGACTGTAGGTCGGGCCCGGGACTTTGTCAAACATCGAAATCGCCGACGGCCGCCCTCGAGTCACGAGGGCGGCGATCGAGGGATCAGTGACGGATCAGCTTGTCGGCCAGGCGCAGGACCAGTGGCCGTCCCAGGGTGATCAGGCCGAAGGCGATCGGCCAGGAGATCAGGAAGGACCGGCCCCAGCGGCCGGGGAAACCCGCATCCAGGCCGGTATTGACCAGGGTGATGACCAGGGTCATCAGCCCCGCCATATAGGTGGTCATCAACACGGAGACGACCCAGTGGCCGTAGCGGGACGGGATCAGCATAGGGACTCCCGGGGCGGGAGGGGACGCGGCGCCCCCTCCCGGGTCATGCGCTTAACGCAGCGACATCAGGTTGAAGTCGGGATCGGCCAACTGGGCCGCGTCCAGCACCCGCCCGGCGGCGATCCAGCGCTTGCCCAGCTTGATGGCCCGCGGCTGGTCGAAGGCCACCATCTGCACCAGGCACTGCGCATCGTCGAGGTAGAAGAACACCGGCCCCTGGGCCTCCCGGCGCACCACGCACTGGAGCTCGCCGCTCGGCACGCCGAGGATCTGGATATTGACCCCGTGCTGATCGGACCATAGCCAGGCCGGCTCGTCGTAGTGGGCCGCCTTGCCGAGCATGGCATCGGCGACCACCCGGGCCTGGTTCTGGGCATAGGCCCAGGACTGCAGGCAGAGCCCTAGCTGGGGGTGCTGGGAGACGTCACCGGCGGCGAAGATTAGCGGGTCCGAGGTCTGCCCGGCGGCGTCCACCACGATGCCCTGCTCGGTCCTGAGCCCGGCCTCGCGGGCCAGCTCCAGGTTGATCTCGACGCCGACGCCCACCACCACCAGGTCATAGGGCTCGTGAGCCTCGCCATCGGCGCTGATCGACACCCGGCCGTCGCCCGCCTCGCTCAACTGGATGTCCTGGCGGTTCAGCGCCAGGCCCACGCCGTGGCGCTCGTGGAGCCCGCGGATGGTCTCGGCCACCTCCGGCCCCACGCTGCGCCCGCAGAGTGCCGGGGCGCGTTCGAAGACGTCCACCTCGAGCCCCAGCTTGCGGGCGCTGGAGGCCACCTCCAGGCCGATCCAGCCGCCGCCGATCACCCCCAGGCGGCGACTCTCGCCGAGCCGCGCCTTGAGCCGGGAGGCGTCGTCCCAGGTGCGCAATGTCATGACATTGCCGATTTCCGCCCACTCGCGCACCGGCATGCGGGGCCGGCTGCCGGTGGCGATCAGCAGCCGGTCGTAGGGCAGGCGCTCGCCGTCATTGAGCACCACCTCCCGGGCCTGCCGATCGATGGCCGTGGCCCGCTTGGGGCGTTGCCAGTCGATATCGAGGGCCGCCAGGCTGTCCTCCGGGAAGAGCCGCGGCAGCGGCTCGCCCTCGGTGACCACGCCCTTGGAGAGCGGCGGCCGTTCGTAGAAGTCGTGGGGCTCGTCGGCCACCACGGTGAGACGGCCGGTATAGCCCTCACCGCGCAGCGCCTTGCAGGCGTAGCCGCCGGCCTGGCCACCGCCGATCACCACGATGCGGGAAATCTCCTCGCTGGACATCATCCTTCCCCCTAGTTGAAGACGAAGCCGCCGTTGATGGGGATCAGTTGGCCGGTCACGAAGTTCGACCAGTCAGAGAGCAGGTAGAGCACGGTGCCGTCGATGTCCTCGGGCTGTTGCTCCTCCTTGAGGGCGCGCCCGGCGGCATAGTGGGCGTAGCGTTCCTCGGGCACGTACTCGGTAGCCTCGCAGTGGGTCAGCCCCGGGGCGATGGCGTTGATGCAGATGCCCTGCTCGCCCAGCTCCCGGGCCATGGCCCGGGTCATCGAGATCACCGCGCCCTTGCTGGCCACATAGGCCATCAGCCGCGGCGCCCCCCAGAGGGCGGTGTCGGAGGCCACATTGACCACCTTGCCGCGCCTGGCCCGGGCCAGCAGCGGCCGCGCCGCCCGGGTCATCTGCCAGACCCCACGCACGTTCACCGCCATCACCCGGTCCCACAGCTCGGGGTCGTACTCGTCCAGGGTCTTGCCGCCCACATTGGTGGCGATGGCGGCGTTATTGACCAGGCCATCCAGGACCCCGCCCTCGGCGACCCGGGCCATGCCCGCCTCGATGGAGGCGGCATCGCCCTGATCGATCACCAGCGCCTCCACCTCGGCGCCGCCCTCGCGCAGCGCCGCGGCGGCCTGGGTCAGCTCCGCCTCGAGGATATCGCTGATCACCAGGCGCGCGCCCTCGGCGGCGGCAGCCTCGGCGATGCTACGCCCCAGGCCGCGGGCGGCGCCGGTGACCATCAGCCGCTTGCCGGCCAGCCCATGAGCGGCCATCTCAGGCCGCCTCCCGGCGCTTGGCGAGCTGCGCCTTGGCCATCTTCAGCATCACCCGGCGCAGCCGCGAGAGGCCCACGTCGTGCTGGTAGAGGTTCTCGTGATGACGGGCATCCGGGGCCAGGTTCTCGAGGATGACGCGATCCTGCTCCAGCACGTCCCAGTGCAGGCCCTCGAGCTTGGTGCGGTAGAAGAAGCGCCACACCTGGCGCTGCCAGCCGTCGACCTTGCGCACCCGCCAGAAGAACACCCGAGTGTGCTCCTGGTCCTCGGGGACCGCCATGCCGACGATCCAGAAGGGGCCGCCCGGCCCGAAGCGCTGCTGGTAGGGGATCGACAGGCGCAGCCAGAGGGCCCCGCTGTTGCCGTACTCCACCCAGTCGAAGTTGACCCCGGTCTGGCCGGTCTTCTTGAAGATGAAGCCGGTCTCGGTAGGCTCCAGCACCATCTCCGCCTGGCGATCGCCCTCGGCCATGGAGTGGGAGTCGGCATGCAGGTAGGTGCCGTGCATGGGGTCCATGACGTTGTCCACCGCATACTGGTAGTTGCACTTCCAGGTCGCGGTGCACAGGAAGTGGCCGTAGCTGGCCTCGTCGGTGAGCTGCTCGGGCAGCTCCAGCGCCGGCGGTTCCTCGTCTGGGGTAGTGCCAAAGAAGACGAAGATGGCGCCCTGGGCCTCCTGCACCGGGTAGTGGCGCACGCAGGAGGTGCCCACCATGGGGCTGTTGCTGATCGCCGGCACGTCACAGACGGTGCCTTCGCCGTCCACCTCGACCCCGTGGTACCAGCAGGCCAGGCGGTTGCCCAGGTTCCAGCCCTTGGAGAGGCGGGCACCGCGATGGGGGCAGCGATCCTCGATGGCGTGCACCACGCCGTCGTGGTCGCGCCACAGGGCCAGGTTTTCGCCCAGGCGGGTGATGCCCAGGGGGTTGCTGCCCACCTCCCAGCTGGCCACCACCGGGTACCACAGGGAGCGCAGGCCGGTATCGAGATAGTCTTGGACGTCGGCGTCCATGGAAGCGGCTGTCGTCATCTCTCTCACCTTGATTATCGTTGTCTCGGGGCGTGGCCTTACTGGCCCAGCACCGCCATCTCCTGGAGGAAGCTCTCCCGGGTCCAGGGCCGGCCCTGGCGATCCTGGCTATGGCGCTCGTTGAGCCCGGCGATCACCGCCTCGAGCTCGCTGGCGCCACTCTCGAAGACGGCCTCCAGGGCCGCCACCAGGGCCAGCTCGAAGGCCTCCGGGGCGCGCTGGCGGTTCTGCCAGACCCGGTTATCGAAGCCGCCGGGGCGCTCGATATGACCCTGACCCGGCTCCGAGGAGGGGATGATGCGCGCCCAGGTCTTGAGCTCGGGGTTATGGTCGAGGGTGGTGGACATGGGCTCAGGCCTCCTCGCTGACTTGCAGCTGAATTTCGTCGTCGATGATGCGCACCGGGTAGACATGCAGGTCCCGGTCGGCGGGCTCGCGCAGGCACTTGCCGGTCTTGATGTCGAATACCGCCTCATGCAGCGGGCACTCCACCTGGCCATCCTCGACGAAGCCCTGGGAGAGCAGTGCATAGGCGTGGGGGCAGACGTCCTCGAGGGCGTAGTATTCGCCGTCCAGCACATAGACGCCGATCTCCTTGTCGCCCAGCTTGGCGGAGAAGGGGAAGTCTTCCTGCACCTGATCGGTCTTGCAGACAGGGGTCCAACTCATGGGGCCGTCCTCATCATTGGATGCGTGGGTCGTCCGTGTTCGCGTATCAATAATGAAACACGATTTATTATTTGATCCTATGCAGACGAGTATAGCCGAGCCGCCTCGCCTGTCAATACTATATAGTATTCATAGGAAGAAGACGCAAGGGGCAAGGGGCAAGGGGCAAGGGGCAAGGGGCAAGGGGCAAGGGGCAAGGGGCAAGGGGCAAGGGGCAAGGGGCAAGGGGCAAGGGGCAAGGGGTTTTCTTCTAGCTTCCCGCTTATGGCTTCAAGCTTCGGGCGAAGCCCGGTTTCTACCCTTCGGCGAACTGGCGGAGCTGAGTGGTCAGGGTCAGCCGGTAATCATTGGGGGGAATGTACATAATCTGCCACGCCAGGGTGCGCCCCTCGGCGTCCTGGTAGCGGGTCTCCAGGCGCATCCCGGGGGGCGGGGCCTCGGCCAGCTCCGGCACGATGGCCCGGGCCACCGCCTTGGGCAAACGCCCCTGGCCGATACGATTATCGGCCAGGACCGGCGCCACCCCCAGGCGCTGCAGCAACGGCAGGACGCTCTCGTGCTCCAGGGCCTCGGCAGACAGGCGCATCAGCTCGCCGGCCTGGTCGGCGCGCAGGTAGATCTCGGTATAGCAGTCGAAGGTGCCATCGATACGGTCCTGGCGCACCAGATGCAGGTAGCCGCTCTCGCACGCCCCCAGCACCGTTTCCCAGACACCCCGGCGAGTCAGGGCCTCGCGCCTGAGCAGGCGAATAAAGACCAGCTTGACCGGAGAGCCATCGGGGCGCAGGAAGTGGAAGGCCGGGGTGGTGATCTCGCGGCGATGATCGCCGCCGGCCACGAAGGTGCCCAGGCGCCGACGGCGAGTGAGCTCGCCGCTCTCCACCAGGTCGCGCAGCGCCTTCTGCACCGTGCCCAGGCTCAGCGGCAGGGCCTCGGCCAGGGCCTGCTCGGTGGGCAGCCGGGTGCCCTCGGGCAGCTCGCCCTCGTTGATCAGCTCGACCAGGGCATCGCGCAGGCAGAGGTACTTGGGGGTGCGAGGGGAGGCCTCGAGGTGACGAGCGACACGCTCGGCTAGCGGGATCAACACGGCAGCGCCTTCACGATAGTGAGTGGCGGCATTCTACCAGCCTCAACGCCGGCGGGAAGCCAACTCAAAGCGAACCGCCCCCATGACAGAGCCATGGGGGCGGTTTTTCTTCCAGTCTATGACGTGACGCTTACTTTTCGACGAAGGCGCGCTCGATCACATAGTCGCCGGGCTCGCCCATGCGCGGGGATATCTTGAAGCCCAGGTCGTCGAGCAGGGCGCTGGTCTCGTCGAGCATGGCCGGGCTGCCGCAGATCATGGCGCGATCCTGCTTGGGATCGATGGGCGGCAGGCCGGTGTCGGCGAACAGCTTGCCGTCGCGGATATGATCGGTGAGGCGGCCCATGGTGTGGAACTCCTCCCGGGTCACGGTGGGGTAGTAGACCAGCTTCTCGCTGATCTCCTCGCCCAGGTACTCGTGGGCCGGCAGCTCCTTGGTGATAAAGTCGGCGTAGGCCAGCTCGCTGACGGTACGCACGCCGTGCACCAGCACGATCTTCTCGAAGCGCTCGTAGACCTCCGGGTCCTGGATCAGGCTCATAAAAGGCGCGAGCCCCGTGCCCGTCGACAGGCAGTAGAGGTTGCGCCCCGGCAGCAGGTCGTCACACACCAGGGTGCCGGTGGGCTTGCGGCTGACCATGATATGGTCGCCGACCTTGAGGTGCTGGAGCCGCGAGGTCAGGGGGCCGTCCGGCACCTTGATGCTGAAGAACTCCAGGTGATCCTCGTAATTGGGGCTGGCGATGGAGTAGGCGCGCATCAACGGCTTGCCGTCCACCTCCAGGCCGATCATCACGAACTGGCCGTTCTTGAAGCGCAGGCTGCGCTCACGGGTGGTACGGAAGCTGAACAGGGTGTCGTTCCAGTGGTGAACGCTGAGGACTTCTTCCTGGGCAAACTTGCTCACGACCGACTCCTTCTCATATTCGATTAGCGCATAAGGCGACTAAGCTGATCTTTGTGCTAATTCTAAGAGCCGATGACATATCTGTTAAATGGATTGTATGGATAAAGCTTATCTATAATATAGATATGAGATCCTGCCGAGCGAGGCACATATGCGCTATACCCTGCGTCAGCTGGAGGTCTTCGTGGCCGTGGCCCAGCACGAGAGCGTCTCCCGGGCGGCCCGCGCCCTGGCCCTCTCCCAGTCGGCGGCCAGCACCGCCCTGGCGGAGCTGGAGCGCCAGTTCGACTGCCAACTGCTGGACCGGATCGGCAAGCGCCTGCGGCTCAACGCCCTGGGCTTCCAGTTGCTGCCCAAGGCGGTGGCGCTGCTCGATCGCGCCGAGGAGATCGAGGAGCTGCTGCGCGGCCAGCACGGCGTCGGCTCCCTGGACGTGGGTGCCACCCTGACCATCGGCAACTACCTGGCCACCCTGCTGATCGGCGATTTCATGCAGCGCCACCCGGGCAGCCGGGTACGCCTCTCGGTGCGCAATACCCAGGGCATCATCGAGCGTATCGTCCAGCACGAGCTGGACCTGGGGCTGATCGAGGGGGACTGCCAGCACGAGGACCTGGTGATGCAGTCCTGGGTGGAGGACGAGCTGGTGGTGTTCTGCGGCCCCGAGCACCCCCTGGCGGGGGCCGAGGCGGTGCCCCTGGAGCGGCTGATGCGCGAGGCCTGGATCATGCGCGAGCCGGGCTCCGGCACCCGCCTGACCCTGGAACACGCCGCCCGCCACCGCCGCGGGCGCTTCAATACCCTGCTGGAACTGGAGCATACCGAGGGCATCAAGCGCGCCGTGGAGTCGGGGCTGGGTATCGGCTGCGTGTCGCGGCTGGCGCTGCGCGATGCCTTCCGCCGCGGCAGCCTGGTGCCCATCGCCACCCCGGAGCTGGACCTGCGCCGCCAGTTCGCCTTTATCTGGCACCGTCACAAGTACCTGACCACCGGGATGCGCGAGTTCCTCAAGCTGTGCCGGCAGTTGACCGAGGGCGTCGAGCGCAGCGACCAGATCGCCCTGCCCTATTACCCGTGACTGAGGCACAAACGCCAAGCCCCGGGCAAGAGGCCCGGGGCTTGGCGTGATGCGACCGAAGGATCAGGCCGGCTCGGGGAGCCGCCGAGGCGTCTCCTCGGGGGCCGCCAGCGACGCCGCCGACTGGGCCTCCATGCGCAGGGTAAAGCCGCCGACGATCTCGGCCAGGCGATCCGCCTGCTCCTGGAGATGGCCGGCAGCGGTGGTGGACTCCTCCACCAGGGCGGCGTTCTGCTGGGTCATGCTATCCAGCTCGGTGACCGCCACATTGACCTGGCCGATACCGTCGCGCTGCTCGCCGGCGGCGGCGTTGATCTCGCCCAGCACATCGGTGACCCGGGTCACGCTGGCGACGATCTCCTGCATGGTCTCGCCGGCCTGGGCCACCAGGCTGGCACCGTCCTTGACCCGGCTATCCGAAGCCTCGATCAGCGCCTTGATCTCCTGGGCCGCGGAGGCCGAGCGGCTGGCCAGGTTGCGTACCTCGCCGGCCACCACCGCGAAGCCGCGGCCCTGCTCGCCGGCCCGGGCCGCCTCCACCGAGGCGTTGAGCGCCAGCAGGTTGGTCTGGAAGGCGATGCCATCCATCACGTTGACGATCTCGGCGATCTGCCGCGAGGAGTCGCCGATGGCGTCCATGGTGGTAACCACCTCGCCCACCACCTCGCCGCCCCGGGCCGCCACCTGGGAGGCGGAGAGCGCCAGTTGGTTGGCTTGCTGGGCGGAATCGGCGGTCTGCGCCACGGTGCCGGTGATCTCCTCCATGGAGGCGGAGGTCTGCTGCAGGCTGGAGGCGGCGCTATCGGTGCGCCGCGACAGGTCCTGGCCGCCGCTGGCGATCTCCGCGGCGGCGACGCGCACCGATTCGCTGCTGTGACGCACCTCCACCAGGACGTCATGGATCTTGTCGGCGAAGGCGTTGAACTGGGTGGCCAACTGAGCCCCCTCGTCGCGGCCGCGCACCGGCAGGCGCTGGGTCAGGTCGCCATCGCCCGAGGCGATCTCCCGCATGCGGCTCGCCAATTCACGCAGCGGCCGGGCGATGCGTCCGCCGACCCAGGCCAGGGCCAGCAGCCCCAGGGCCGCCAGCAGGGCCCCCACCAGGCTCATGCCCAGGGCGTCGTGGCGGCGCTGCTCGGCGAGCACGCCCTGCAGGGCGTTGAGCTCGGCCAGCACCGCCGCCTCCGGCAGGCGAATGGCCAGGGTCCACTGGGTCGGGGTATCGCCGATGCGGAAGGGCAGGTAGCGCTCCAGCAGCCCTTCGGCCTCGACGCCGACCATCTCGCCATCGCGCCGGGCCGCGGCCAGATGGCCGGCCACCCGCTCGCCCATCACCGCCTCGGCGGACTCGCCGAGACGCTCGGCCGCACCGCTATGGGCCACCACCCCACCGCCGGCGGCCACCAGGGCCATCTCGCCGGCGCCATCGTAGAGCTCCGCATTGGCCGCCTCCAGCAGGCCCTGGATAAAGTCCACCGAGAGATCGGCACCGGCCACCCCGCGGAAGTCGCCCTCCACCATCACCGGCACATTGAAGGAGGTGACCATCAGGGTCTGGTCACCGAACTCGTAGGCGGCCGGATCGATAATGCAGGGTGCCTGGGTCTCGCGCACGCAGAGGTAGTACTCCCCCTCGCGCCCACCGCTGGGCAGCAGCGTCTCGCTCTCCATATCCCCCAGGGGCAACACCGCGATAGTGCCGTCGGCGTCCCGGTACCACCAGGGCATGTAGCGGCCCGTTGCCGCCTCGTAGCCATCCGCCTCGCGCCCCGCATGGAAGCGATCCACATCGAAGGCATCGGGCTCCCAGCCGATATAGACATCGACCAGATCGGGGTAGGCCGCCAGGGTCTCGCGCATCAGGGTGGAGAGTTCGTCGCGATCCATCCACAGCAGGGGGCGCCCCTGGGCGTCTTCGCGTCCCATCAGGGCATTGGTCCGGGCCAGCATCTCGGCGACCCGCAGCGGCTCCTCGAGGCGCCGCCGTATTTCCACCGCCTGGGCCTCGGCCAGTACCGCCAGGCGCTCATCGACGGCGCCCTCCATCAGCGCCTGGGTATGGGTCGCCACCGTCTGCTGAGTGCGGGATGACGCGATCAGGGCATAGGCCACCAGGGCCAGGGCCACGACCAGCAGGCAGGCGCCGGCCAGGGCCACCACGAACCAGCGCAGGGATTTAAAATGCATGGTGTTCCAACTCCTGGGAAGGCATAGCGGTCGCCGGGGTTCGCGGCAGGCTGGGCCGCTCCGATGCCGCGGACTGGGACAGGGTAAAGGCACCGACCGCCTCGGCCAGGCGATCCGCCTGCTCCTTGAGCTGCTCGGCGGCGGTGGTGGACTCCTCCACCAGGGCGGCATTCTGCTGGGTCATGCCGTCCAGCTCGGTGACCGCCACATTGACCTGGCCGATGCCATCGCGCTGCTCGCCGGCGGCGGCGTTGATCTCGCCCAGCACATCGGTGACCCGGGTCACGCTGGCGACGATCTCCTGCATGGTCTCGCCGGCCTGGCTCACCAGGCTGGCACCGTCCTTGACCCGGGTGTCCGAGGCCTCGATCAGCGCCTTGATCTCCTGGGCCGCATTGGCACTGCGGCTGGCCAGGTTACGCACCTCGCCGGCCACCACCGCGAAGCCGCGGCCCTGCTCACCGGCCCGGGCCGCCTCCACCGAGGCGTTGAGCGCCAGCAGGTTGGTCTGGAAGGCGATGCCGTCCATCACGTTGACGATCTCGGCGATCTGTCGCGAGGAGTCGCCGATGGCGTCCATGGTGGTGACCACCTCGCCCACCACCTGGCCGCCCCGGGCCGCCACCTGGGAGGCGGAGAGCGCCAGCTGGTTGGCCTCCTGGGCGGAGTCGGCGGTCTGCGCCACGGTGCCGGTGATCTCCTCCATGGAGGCGGAGGTCTGCTGCAGGCTGGAGGCGGCGCTATCGGTGCGCCGCGACAGGTCCTGGCCGCCGCTGGCGATCTCGTTGGCGGCGATGCGCACCGACTCGCTGCTGTCGCGAATGGTCATCATCACCGCCTCCATCTTGGCCACGAAACGGTTGAAGGCCTGGGCGATCTGGGCCACCTCGTCCTGGCCCTCCTCCGGCAGGCGACGGGTCAGGTCCCCTTCGCCACTGGCCACGTCCCCCATGGCATCCCGAGCCAGCTGCAGGCGACGGAACACCACCTTGAGCAGCGCACCCAGCACCAGCACCGCCCCCAGAGCCACCAGCACCAGGGTCAGGGCCGAGGTACCGAGGATGGCGCGCAGGCCGGCGGTGGCCTCGTGTTCGTCCAGGGCCACCACCAGTTGCCAGTCGGTGCCGGCGATGGGCCGGCTCCCCAGCAGTCGCTCGCGGCCATCGAGCTCCAGCAGCGGCGGCGTGCTCGCGGCAGGCAGCCCGTTCAGGAAATCGGCCTCCAAGGCCGGGTTGAGGCGACTGGAAGGCTCCAGGGAGAGGGCCGGATCCGGATGGGCGATCAGGGTGCCGTCGCCGGTCACCAGGAAGGCAAAGCTCTCGGCGGAGGGGCGGATCTCGGCGACCCCCTCGACGATGGTGTCGATAACGATATCGCCACCCAGCACGGCGTGCAGGCGGCCGTCCCGGTAGAAGGGATGGGCAATGGTCACCACCAGTTGGCCGGTGTTGGCATCCACATAGGGCAGCGTGACGATGGTCTCACCGGCGGCCTCGGCCCCGCGATACCAGGGCCGCACGCGGGGATCGTAGTCGGCGGGGGGCACCCAGCCATCGGAGGTCACCATGTCGCCACTGCGGGGATCGGCCACATAGGTGGACAGGAAACCACCGGAGGCGGCCAGTTGCTGGAGCGACGACAGGGGATCGTCGCCGAAGGCGGCATCCTCGGCGGCGGCGGCCATGGCCCGGCGCGCCTCGATCCACTCGCCGACGGCCTGGGCATGACCCTCGGCGGTGGCATCGAGCTGCTGGGCGATCTGGCGGTCGTTATGGGACTGCAGGGTGAAGTAACTGGCCACGCCATTGATCACCAAGGCCAGGGTGATGACCACCACGGCGGCAATCAGGATGCGGGTGCGCAGGGATGTCAGCATGCGGGGTCTCGCTCGTCGGGGAGTTCTTATGGCCGCCGGCACACGGGTGCCATGCGCCGGCATTGCGCTTATTTATCGGCCAAGCCCCCGACGAGCTTTAGCGTTCGCCTCAACGCATATCGCTGACCGCCTCCTGAATATCCGCCAGGGACGCCTTGGAGAGGTCCTTGGGCAGGGAATGAATCAACAACTTGTGGGTCGCAGCATCCAGCTTGTCTCGCAGGATGCCCAGGAAACGGGGCGGAGCCACCAGGATCAGCTTGCGCAGATGATTACCGACCCGGGCACGATAGATACACTCCGCCACCTGCTTGGCGAAGATTTCCGCCTGATGATGGGAGGCGACACTCTCTCCCCCCGAGGTTCGCGAGGTGCGCGCCATGGATTCATGCACCTCGCCACCGCCATCGGTCACCAGGTCACCCTCGTGCAGGCGCCCCTCGGCATGCACCAGGCTCTCCTTCTCTTCCAGCTTCAGTCCCTCACGGGTAAAGACGCGGGCGCGCGCCGCGTCGGCCACCACGATATAGGTCGTCATGGGAACTCCTTGGCAAGGCAAAGGGAACAGGCGAGGCCAGAGGCGTCGGTTTTTCGACAGCGTCCAGGCCTCTTATGGAGCGTGGCAAGGCCCCGGGAAGGCGTCAACTTCCCCCGCCGCGGAGGCTGCGCCGAGCCACGAACTGGGGTAGCATCCCAGCATCGGCAGGAAGCCGAGCGTCTCCGCACCGCCAACTCCAGGAAGGCTAGCCATGCGTCGATTCCTTTTCCCGCGTCATCCCCTGCCCCGTTCTACCCTGCTGTTCTGCCACCTGCTGCTGCAACTGGGCCTGCTCGCCTATGGCCTGAGTCGCCTGTTGCCGCACACCCCCTGGCTGGGGGAAACCTCCTGGCTGTCGGCCTGGCCCGACCTGGCCCTGGGCGGCGGCCTGCTGCTGTTGGCCATGGTGGCGGCGCGGCTGCTGCTGGAGCTATGGTTGCTGCCCTACCACCTGGCGGCCCGGCAGGGCGGCTTCGCCCCCCAGTCGGTGATGACACGCTCCTATGCTCGCCGTCCCGCCGTGCACGACCCGGACAGCGCCTGGACCAGCGAGGCGCGTCGGGTGACGCTGGAGGACGAAGTGGTGGGCAAGGCCAGGGTGCGTCAGGAGGCCAGCGAGCCGACCCTGAACTTCCAGGGCGGTCTCGACGAGACCGACAACACCCAAGGCGAGCCCCGCCTCTCCTAGGCGTTGCCTGAAAAGTCGGCGAGCGAAGGTCAGGTAAAAATCGGCGGGCACCCAGCCAGGGTTTATGGAAAGCGGCGAAGTGTCCTTAGCCCAAACGGCGGCGCAGGCCGTATAGCAGCAGCACGGCGCTGCCACTCCCCAGCCAGGGTTTATGGAAAGCGGCGAGGTGTCCTTAGCCCAAACGGCGGCGCAGGCCGTATAGCAGCAGCACGGCGCTGCCACTCCCCAGCCAGGGTTTATGGAAAGCGGCGAGGTGTCCTTAGCCCAAACGGCGGCGCAGGCCATATAGCAGCAGCACGGCGCTGCCACTCCCAGCCAGGGTTTATGGAAAGCGGCGAGGTGTCCTTAGCCCAAACGGCGGCGCAGGCCGTATAGCAGCAGCACGGCGCTGCCACTCCCCAGCCAGGGTTTATGGAAAGCGGCGAGGTGTCCTTAGCCCAAACGGCGGCGCAGGCCGTATAGCAGCAGCACGGCGCTGCCACTCCCCAGCCAGGGTTTATGGAAAGCGGCGAGGTGTCCTTAGCCCAAACGGCGGCGCAGGCCGTATAGCAGCAGCACGGCGCTGCCACTCCCCAGGCTATTGGCGAGGATATCCCAGCCATCGCCGCCGCTGCGGCCCGGCACCGGGATCTGGGCCAACTCGATGGCGATGCCATAGGCCACCGCCACGGCGAAGGCCCGGGGCAGGGGCAATCCGGCCAGGCCCACTAGCCCCGCCAGGCCGGCATAGCCGACGAAGTGATTGAACTTGTCCCAGGGCAGGGACTGGGGCATCTCGCTGCCCGGGGTCAGGCTACCGAGGGCGATCAGCAGGGCCGCGGCCAGGGCCACCGCCGCCCACAAGCGGCGGCGATGATGCCAGCGGCACAGCGACTCAGTCATGCTCGATCTGGGCATGGTAGGCGGGGCTCAGCTCATGCAGGGCATCCATAAAGGCCGTGACATGCTCCGGGTCGGTGAACTGGCTGATGCCGTGGCCCAGGTTGAAGACATGCCCGGGGCCCGTGCCGTAGCTGTCGAGGATACGCGCCACCTCGGCGCGAATCGCCGAGGGCTTGGCGAACAGCACATTGGGGTCCAGGTTGCCCTGCAGCGCCACCTTGTGCCCCACCCGGGCCCGGGCATCGGCCAGCTCGGTGGTCCAGTCCAGCCCCAGGGCATCACAGCCGGTGCCGGCGATATGCTCCAGCCACTGGCCGCCATTCTTGGTGAACAGGATCACCGGTACCTTGCGGCCGTCCTGGCCGGGTTCGAGGCCGGCGACGATCTGCTCCATGTAACGCAGCGAAAACTCCAGATAGGCCGGGGTGGAGAGCACCCCGCCCCAGGTATCGAAGATCTGCACCGCCTGGGCACCGGCACGAATCTGCGCATTGAGGTAGTCGGTGACCGCCTGGGCCAGGGTGTCCAGCAGCTGGTGCATGGTGTCCGGCGTGTCATAGAGCATGGTCTTCACATGCCGGAAGTCCTTGCTGGAGGCGCCCTCCACCATATAGGTGGCGAGGGTCCAGGGGCTGCCGGAGAAGCCGATCAGCGGCACCCGGCCGTTGAGGGCCGAGCGGATGGTGGAGACCGCCTTCATCACATAGCCCAGGTCGCGCTCGGCGTCCGGCACCGTCAGCGCCGCCACGGCTTCCGGGGTGCGCACCGGCTTGCGGAATTTCGGCCCCTCGCCGGTCTCGAAGTAGAGCCCCAGCCCCATGGCATCGGGAATGGTGAGGATATCCGAGAAGAGGATGGCGGCATCCAGCGGATAGCGTTCCAGGGGCTGCAGGGTCACCTCGCAGGCCAGGTCGTGGTTGCGGCACAGGTCCATAAAGCTGCCGGCATCGGCCCGGGAGGCGCGATACTCCGGCAGATAGCGGCCAGCCTGGCGCATCATCCATACCGGGGTGCGGTCCACCGGTTGACGGGCCAGGGCGCGCAGGAAGCGATCGTTCTTGAGTTCCATGGGGGCTCACTCTCGACAAGATTTGTCCGCATTGTACCCGAAGCCACCCGGGTGTCGCGCCGGGTTCAGAGGTCGACTGCAATAACCAGAGAGCCCGGGGGTAGGCCGGAGCGATGCGCCTTTCTCTCCTCCCTTGTCGTCGAGACCGTGAGCCACGGCCTCGATCCTGCTAGAATGGCCCGATTGGCCAGGCGCCCGAGCGCCGCCCGTACGACGAGGTAACCCGTGACGATTCGATTCATCGCCGCCTCCCGGCTGCCCACCCCCTGGGCGACCTTTACCATGCATGGCTTCGAGGACGAGGCCACCGGCAAGGACCATATCGCCCTGACCCTGGGCGAGATCAGCGACGGCGAGCCCGTACTGGGGCGGGTGCACTCCGAGTGCCTGACCGGCGATGCGCTCTTCTCCATGCGTTGCGACTGTGGCTACCAGCTCCAGGAAGCCCTCAAGCGCATCGCCAGCGAGGGCCGCGGCGTGCTGCTCTACCTGCGCCAGGAGGGCCGCGGCATCGGCCTGCTCAACAAGATCCGCGCCTACCATCTCCAGGATCAGGGCGCCGACACCGTGGAGGCCAACGAGCGCCTCGGCTTCGGTGCCGATATGCGCCGCTACGACCTCTGCGTGCCCATGCTCGAGCACCTGGGCATCACCGGCCTGCGCCTGATGACCAACAATCCCCGCAAGGTCGATGCCCTGACCCAGGCCGGGGTCAAGGTCGCCGAGCGAGTGCCCCTGACCACCGGCCTCAACCCCCATAACGAGCACTACCTCTCCACCAAGGCCGGCAAGCTCGGCCATATGATGGCCCTGGGCGACTTCACCCAGGCCAGCGACGTGGATATCGAACGCAAGTCGTAAGGTTTTCCCTCCATGGCCGGCTAAGACACAAGCGTCGGAGATGCGCCTCTCGCCCATCGCGACGCCCTCTGTGTTCCCAGCCTTATGGAGGGACTCGTCATGAAAACACGTCTTCTGCTGATCGCCCTGCCCCTGGTGGCCCTGCCCCTGATGGCCCAGGCCGACCGCGCCAGCGAACTGGCCCTGGAGCTCAACCAGGCACCAACGAGTCAGCACGGCGGCATGGCCGACAGGGTCCAGGAACCGGCCAACCTGCATCTGCTGTCTGGCAACAGCGAGGCCATGGCCCAGGCCTGGTTGCGCCTGAAACGCTATCAGCCGCCCATGCATGTGGATGCCAACGGCAACCCCCTGTCGTTGGGTCGCCAGGCGGCCCACTAACCCTTCTCGTACCACCTGGCGCTACCCACGGCACGCCGTGGGTAGCGCCATGGGTCGCTTTGGGCGCCCTTTCAGCCAGGCTGAGGATGGCGCCGCCACGACAACATTAGAAACGCAAAATAGTAAAAAAGTAATAGTGAGATACCCGAAAGAAGAACAGCCCAAAAAACCGGGCAAGTTATTGCCCGACTCGGGCAATAAATTGCCCAACAATCAGCGACACCCTCCCTGAGAAGAAGATACAAAAAATCACCCGAGCAGGATCATAAGGGTCATCTTGTAAGAGATTTGCTACATTTTCGGTAGCCGATCGACCACTCCTCGCCCCTCCGCTCCACCACCACCCGAGACATCCCACAAATAACAGATGAAATTCAATGAACTACAGCTAACAACATCAATTTTTACCATTTGAAACCGTCCTCGCCCACCCCACTTCCCCCTCCTGCAAGGCGTGAACAATATTGCTATCATCGCGCACCTGAGAACGATTCCACCCCATTAAAGGTCCGGACGGCGCCGCCTTTGGCGAGCCTCTGCCACCGGCCTCTTAGTTGGCTCTGTCTCCATTCCGAGCCACCCGGTAGTTTCTGAAAACACAAATCACGGATAGACGCACTAGGTTCGTCAGGGAGTTTGATCATGGCCAAAGAAGGCACCGTCGCACCGAAGGAACGGATCAATATCAAGTATGTGCCGGCCACCGGCGATCAACAGGCCGAGACCGAGCTGCCCCAGAAGCTGCTGATCGTCGGCGACTTCAAGGGGGGGCCGGAAGAGGCGCCCATCGAGGAACGCAGCACCGTCTCGGTGGACAAGAACAACTTCCAGTCGGTGATGCGTGAGGCCGGCCTGTCGCTGCAGACCAGCGTGCCCAACCGCCTCGAAGAGGGCGACGAGCCCTCCGACCTGCCGGTGGAACTGGCCTTCCAGTCCCTGGCGGATTTCGCCCCCGATAGCGTCGCCCGACAGGTGCCCGAGCTGCGCAAGCTGGTGGAGCTGCGCGAGGCCCTGGTGGCCCTCAAGGGCCCGCTGGGCAATGTCCCCGCCTTCCGCGAACGCCTGCAGCGCCTGCTGGAGAGCGACGAAGCGCGTCAACAGCTGCTGGCCGAGCTGGACCTGCTCGAGACCCGCGGCGACAACGCCTAACCCATCGCACGGCAACGGAACCGAGGCACGCTCATGACCGACACGGCACAACAGCAGCAACAGGCGACCGAGACCCGGACCGAGGAGAGCCTCCTCGACCAGGTGATGGCCCAGACCCGCATGGCCCCCGCCGACGACGGCTACGATATCGCCAAGCAGGGCGTCGCCGCCTTTATCGGCGAACTCCTGCGCAGCGACGACGGCACTCCCCAGGTCAACAAGGCGGTGGTCGACCGCATGATCGTCGAGCTGGACCGCAAGATCGGCCAACAGGTCGACGAGGTCCTCCACGACCCGTCCTTCCAGCACCTGGAATCCGCCTGGCGCGGCCTGAAGCTGCTGGTGGATCGCACCGACTTCCGCGAGAACATCAAGCTCGACGTCCTGCATGCCACCAAGGAGGAGCTGCTGGAGGACTTCGAGTTCGCCCCGGAACTCAGCCAGAGCGGCCTCTACCAGCACGTCTATGCGGCGGAGTATGGCCAGTTCGGTGGCGAGCCGGTGGCCGCCATGGTGGGCAACTACGACTTCTCGCCCTCGACCCCGGACATCAAGCTGCTGCAGTACACCGCCGCCGTCGGCGCCATGGCCCACGCCCCCTTCCTGTCCTCGGTGGCGCCCGGCTTCTTCGGTATCGACAGCTTCGAGGAGCTGCCCAATATCAAGGACTTCAAGGCGATCTTCGAGGGGCCCAAGTACGCCCGCTGGCGCAGCCTGCGGGAGTCCGAGGACGCCCGCTACCTGGGCCTGACCGCGCCGCGCTTCCTGCTGCGCATGCCCTACGACCCGGTGGAGAACCCGGTCAAGAGCTTCAACTACCGGGAAACGGTGAGCGAGAGCCACGAGCACTATCTATGGGGCAATACCGCCTACCTGCTGGCCGAGCGCCTCAACGACAGCTTCGCCAAGTACCGCTGGTGCCCGAACATCATCGGCCCCCAGAGCGGCGGCGCCGTGGAGAACCTGCCGGTGCACACCTATGAGGCCATGGGGCAGCTGCAGGCCAAGATTCCCACCGAGGTGCTGGTCACCGACCGCCGCGAGTTCGAGATGGCCGAAGAGGGTTTCATCTCGCTGACCATGCGCAAGGGCAGCGACAACGCCGCCTTCTTCTCCGCCAACTCGGTGCAGAAGCCCAAGACCTTCCCCAACACCCCCGAGGGCAAGGCCGCCGAGACCAACTTCAAGCTCGGCACCCAGCTGCCCTACATGTTTATCGTCAATCGCCTCGCCCACTACATCAAGGTGCTGCAGCGCGAGCAGATCGGTGCCTGGAAGGAGCGTCAGGACCTGGAGCGGGAGCTCAACGCCTGGATCCGCCAGTACGTGGCCGACCAGGAGAACCCGCCCGCCGACGTGCGCAGCCGCCGGCCGCTGCGCGCCGCCTCCATCCAGGTCTCCGACGTGGAAGGCGATCCGGGCTGGTACCAGGTCTCCATGGCGGTGCGTCCGCACTTCAAGTACATGGGCGCCAACTTCGAGCTGTCGCTGGTGGGTCGCCTCGACAAGGAGTGAGGGCCCCCGAGCCATGACGCATCATCGTGATGGCCGGTCCCGCGGACGGCTCTTCGAGCGCCTGACGGCGCCCCATGACGCGCCGAGTGCCGACCCCACCCTCGAGACGGTGGAGTCGGTCAAGCGCCACCTGGTCGACCTGCTCAACAGCCATCCGGGGCACAGCGAATCCGCCCCGGAGCTGGGCCTGCTCGACTTCAACGATGCCACCATCGGCGTGCTGGACCTGGAGCTCAACGTCCAGCGCGCCATCCGTCAGTGCATCGAGCGCTTCGAGCCGCGCATTCGCCGTGCCGAGGTGGAGTCGCTGCCCAATACGGGCGCGCCGCTGCAGCTGCGTTTCCAGGTGCACGCCACCCTGGACCTCGGCGCCGACCAGGCGGAGGCCACCATCGACCTGCTGCTCAACGACAAGCGCTACCAGTGCCTGAACTGACCACCACCGCGGCGAGGTCCGTATGCTCAATCGCTATTACCGGGATGAGCTCAATTTCCTGAAACGCCAGGGGCGGGACTTCGCCGAAGCCAACCCCGGCCTGAGCCGCTTCCTCTCCGAGCGCAGCACCGACCCGGACGTGGAGCGTCTGCTCGAGGGCTTCGCCTTCCTCACCGGGCGCATGCGCGAGAAGGTGGAGGACGAGTTCCCGGAGCTGACCCATTCGCTGATCAACATGCTGTGGCCCAACTACCTGCGTCCGGTGCCCAGCATGACCCTGGTGCAGTTCCAGCCGATCTGGCATGCGCTGAGCGCCAGCCAGCGCATCGCCGCGGGCACCGCCCTGGCCAGCCAGCCGGTGGACGGCACCCCCTGCCGCTTCCACACCTGCCACGAGGTGGCGCTCTATCCCCTGGCGCATGCCGGGGTCACCGCCCAGCACTCCCGGGAGGCCTCCATCGTCGAGCTGGCCATGGACGTGCACAGCGACCAGCCCCTGGACGAGCTGGGTATCGAGGCGCTGCGCCTGCACCTCGGCGGCGACGGCTATACCGCCCGCACCCTCTACCTGTGGCTCAACCACTACCTAGCACGTATCGAGCTGGAGGTGGATGGCGACACCCAGCGCCTGCCGGCCGGCACCCTCAAGCCGGTGGGCTTCGAGCGCGAGCACGCCCTGCTGCCCTACCCGCGCAATGTCCATCAGGGCTATCGCATCCTGCAGGAGTACCTGTGCTTCCCCGAGGCCTTCCAGTTCGTGGAACTCGAGGCCCTGGGGCGCCGGCTGCCGCCGCGCCAGGCCCGGCGCCTGACCCTGCGCTTCATCTTCTCGCGGACCCTGCCGGCGGATGCCAAGGTGCACGACGAGCACCTGGCGCTCTACTGCACCCCGGCCATCAACCTCTTCGCCCACGACGCCGATCCCATCGACCTGAGCGGCGAGCGCAGCGAGTACCGCATCCACCCCAGCAGCCGCCACCCGGATCATTACGAGGTGTTCAGCGTCGACGCGGTACAGGGCTGGCTGGAGAGCGCCTCCGGCAAGGTCCGCGGCAAGCCCCGCGACTATGTGCCCTTCGAGAGCTTCCAGCACCAGATCGAGCGCGACCGCCAGCGGGAGTCCCTCTACTATCGAGTGCGGGTCCGCGATAGCCTGCGCGGCGACGGCTTCGACCATGACATCGCCTTCGTGCGCGGCGACGAACGGGCCTGCCTGGGGCTGCGCGAGACCTTGTCGCTGCGCCTCACCTGCAGCAACCGGGCCCTGCCGGAGCGGCTCACCGTGGGCGATATCTGCGTCCCCACCGAATCGAGCCCGGCCTATGCCGACTTCCGCAACCTGACCCGGCCGACGCCGACCCTGCGCCCGACCCTGGACGGCAGCCTGCTGTGGACGCTGATCTCCAACCTGTCGCTCAACTACCTGTCGCTGCTGGAGCGCGACGCCCTCTGCTCGGTGCTGCGCGCCTACGACTTCCGCGCCCTGGTCGACCGCCAGGCGGAGCGGGTCTCCCGGCAGCGCCTGGCCGGCATCGCCGCCATCGAGACCCAGCCCATCGACCGCCTGGAGCGCGGCCTGCCGGTACGCGGCCTGCGCTCGACCATGACCCTGGAGCAGTCGGCCTTCGGCGACGAGGGCAGCCTCTACCTGTTCGGCAGCGTGCTGTCGCACTTCTTCTCCCTGTACGCCAGCATCAACTCCTTCCACGAGTTGCATGTCATCAACCGTCACAACCGAGAGCGCTACGCATGGACCTTGCGGCCGGGCCAGCAGCCCCTGATGTAGCGCTCCGGCCCCTGCTCGACGGGGCCCGGCGCTACGACTTCTTCCAGCTCGTCGAACTCCTGCACCGCTACCACGGGGATGACCTCGAGGCGACCCAGGAGGCCCCGGGACGCGAGCGGGTGCGCTTCCACGCCTCGGCCTCCCTGGGCTTCCCCGGCAGCGACGTGATCGAACTGGCGCCGCGGCCCAGCGACGGCTACGCCCTGGAGGTCAGCTTCTTCGGCCTGCAGGGCGCCCAGTCGCCGCTGCCCGGCTACTACCTGGAGGCCCTGGCCCACGGCCGCGCCCACCGCGAGGGCACCGCCGGCGACTTCCTCGACTTCTTCAACCACCGCCTGCTGACCCTGATGCATCGGGCCTGGCGCAAGTATCGCCACTACGCCCGCTACCAGGACAACGCCAGCGATGGCTTCTCGGCGGCGATCTTCGCCCTGGTGGGCCTGGCCGACGACGACCTGCGCGGCGAGACCCCCATCAACTGGAGCAAGATGCTGGCCTACGCCGGCCTGCTGGCCGGGCGCTCCCGCTCGCCGGAGGTGGTCGGCAGCATCGTCTCCCACTGCTTCGACCTGGACGAGGTGCATATCGAGCAATGGGTGCGGCGCTGGGTGGAGATTCCCGAGGACCAGCGCAGCCGCACCGGGCTCGGCAACATGTCCCTGGGCCAGGACATGATCGCCGGCGAGCGGGTCGCCGACGTGGGGGGCAAGTTCGCCCTCTGCCTGCGCGGCCTCAGCCTGGCGCGCTTCCGCGATTTCCTGCCCGATGGCCGCGAGCATGCCGCCCTCAAGACCCTGATGGCCTTCGTGCTGCGCGAGCCCCTGGCCTACGACCTGGAGCTCGAGCTGCTGGAGAGCGCCGTGCTGCCCATGCGCCTCGGCGAGGCCGGCAGCAGCCAGCTCGGCTGGACCACCTTCGTCAACCCCGATGCCCAGGGCGCCAGTCGGCGCCGCCGGGTCCGTATCCAGATGACAGGGTAATGCCCATGCACGCCTCCCCCCATCACGATGCCATCACCCTGGTGGTCACCAACAGCGAGCGCCTGGAGGGGCGTTCCACCAGCAGCCATGTGTTCGGCGCTGCCGGTGGCACCCTCGGCAGCGGCGGCGACGACTGGCTGCTGCAGGATCATGCCGGGCGCATTCGCCCCAATCATGCCGAGATTCGCCGCATCGATGGGCGCTTCTGCCTGATCGACCGCAGCGGTCACACCTTCGTCAATCAAGCCACCCTGCCCCTGGGGCGCAGCCGACGCGCCGCCCTGCGCGACGGCGACGAGCTGCGCCTCGGCGACTACTGCCTGCGGGTGCACCTGGGCGACCGCCAGCAGGGCACCCCGGGCAGCCAGCCGCTGACCCAACTGATCGACGAGGAGCCCGAGGCGCTGGAGGAGGGCGGCCTGCCGGCTCGCCTGGCCCCGCTGGGCGCCCAGGCGAGCCGGGGCCCCGATCAGGAGGATCCCCTGGCGGCCCTGGGCGGTGTCAGCCCCGGCGCGGGCCAGCAGGACCCCATGCTGGCCCTCACCGAACCCGAGGCCGCCGAGGCCCTGGCCACCGATGATGACCTCCTGGCCACGCCCGGGAGTCGCAGTTACAGCCCCCCACCACGGCACGCCACGGCCGTGGACATGCCGACGATTCGCACCAACGAGGACCTGATCATGGATGAACGGCTACTGAATGACCTGGAGCGCTCGGTGGGCGAGCAGCTCGAGGATCGCTGGCACAAGCCCCAGGCCGGCACCACCGGCCATGTGGGCGCCGACCCCCTGCTGCGCGGCCTGGGCGCGGAGCTGCCGCTGCGCGACAGCGAGGAGCAACAGGCCTTCCTGGCCGAGGCCGGCCAGACCCTGCGCGCCGCCCTCGAGGGGCTGATGGCCCTGCAGCGTGCCCAGGACGACAGCCGCTACCCGCTGCGCGACCGCCGCCTGCAACCCATCGAGGACAACCCCTTGCGGCTGGGCCAGCCCTACCCGGAGACCCTCACCACCCTGTTCGCCGCCGACCGCAGCCCGGTGCACCTCTCGCCGCCGGCCGCCGTGGCCGAGTGCCTGGCCCACCAGGGGCAGCACCAGCAGGCCGTGGAGGAGGCCATCGAGCAGGCCCTCGGCGCCATCCTCGATGCCTTCGCCCCCGAGGCGCTGCTGCGCCGCTTCCATGCCTACCGCGGCGCCGGCAACCGCCTCGAGGACGAGGGCGGCTGGGCCTGGGAGATGTATCGCCACTACTACCGGGAGCTCAACTCCGGGCGCCAGCGGGGCTTCCAGAAGCTGTTCTGGGAGGTCTTCGAGCAGGCCTACGACCACTCGGTGCGCCGCCAGCAGCGGGAGGACACATGAAGCGACTGCTCGTCTCCGGCCTCGCCCTGCTGCTGATCGCCGGCCTGCTCGGCGGCTGCGCCTCGACCCGGGAAGCCGCCGGCAAGACCTGGCAGGTCATGCGCGACCCCGCGATCCCGGTGGGCTACCCCGAGGATCGCCCGACCCGCATCGACCTGGCGATGGTCGCCGAGCCCGACGTCAACCCCAACCGCGAGGGCGAGGGCACGCCGCTGCGCTTCCAGGTCCTCCAGCTCAAGGACGACTCCATGCTGATGGCCGCGGACCTCGATCAGCTGCGCGACGACCTGGAGGGCGCCCTGGGCACCAACTACCTGAGCCACGACGACTTCACCCTGCTACCCGGCCAGTGGAAGTTCTATGAGCCCTTCGAGGTGGATCCCGAGACCCGCTACCTGGGCATCATCGCCTTCTATGGCGACTCCGAGGAGGCGGAATGGAAGAAGGTGGTGCGGGTGCGCTCCCGCGGCGAGCACCACCACCTGCTGGTCCACCTGCGCGCCCACGAGGCCGAACTGAGGAAGGAAGGCTGATGGCCAGTCGCAACCGCGTGGTATGGAGCGAGGGGCTGTTTATCAAGCCCCAGCATTTCCAGCAGCAGCAGCGTAGCCTGGAGGGACTGATCGATGCCCGCCTCGAGGGCATCGGCCAGTACCCCTACGGCTTCCTCTCCCTGGAGCTCAACGCCGAATACCTGAGCTTCGGGCGCATCGCCCTGAGTCGTGCCAGCGGGGTGATGCCGGACGGCACCGCCTTCCGCCTGCCCGACGACGATATCGAGCCCCATCCCCTGGAGATCGACGACGCCGCCATCGCCAACCAGGTGGTCTACCTGGGCCTGCCGCTGGCCACCGATGCGGTGGCCGAGGTGCGCTGGCCCGGCGACGACCTGCCGGCGCGTTATCGCCTGGAGCCCCGCGGGGTGCGCGACCTGCACTCCCGGGAGGGCGACACCGTCGACCTGGAGCTGGCCCGGGTGGCGCCCCGGCTGCTGCTGGAGAACGAGGATCGCAGCGCCTACGCCTGCCTGGCGGTGGCGCGCATCCACGAGCGCCGTCCCGACGGCAGCCTGGTGCTGGACGAGCAGTTCCTGCCCACCCTGCTCAATGTCCAGGCGGCCCCCCGGCTGGGGCGCTTCCTCGGCGAGATGGCCGGGCTGATGCGCGAGCGCGCCCGCAATATCGCCCAGCGCCTGGCCTCGCCCCAGCAGAGCGGCGTGGCGGACGTGGCCGACTTCATGCTGCTGCAGCAGCTCAACCGCGCCCAGCCGCGCTTCGCCCACCTGGCGCGCCTCGGCCGGCTGCACCCGGAGCGCCTCTACGCCGAGATGCTGGAGACCGCCAGCGAGCTGGTCACCTTCACCGACGAGTCGCGGCTGCCGCCGGAGTTCCCGGCCTACGACCATGACCATCCGGAGCGCGCCTTCCGGCCGCTGATGCAGAGCCTGCGCCAGTCCCTCTCCACGGTGCTGGAGCCACGCGCCATGGCCATCCAGTTGCAGGCCCGCCGCTACGGCCTGCTGGTGGCCCCGCTGGCCGACCCCGGCCTGATCGAGAGCGCCGACTTTATCCTCGCGGTGCGCGCCGACCTGCCCCACGAGCGGCTGCGCAAGCTGTTCCTGCAACAGACCAAGGTGGCCAGCGTCGAGCGCATCCGCGACCTCATCAGCCTGCAGCTGCCGGGGATTCCCCTGGAGCCGCTGCCGGTGGCCCCCCGCGAGCTGCCCTACCACGCCGGCTACAGCTACTTCCGCCTCGACCGCAGTGGCCAGGCCTGGAGCATGCTGGAGGGCGCCAGCGGCTTCGCCTTCCATGTGGCCGGCGACTTCCCGGGGCTGGAACTGCAATTCTGGGCGATCAGGAGCTAAGCCATGAACGAGCTAGTGCGCCGTCGCGACGGCATCGAGGACGCGGAGTTTTCGGAGATCGGCCGCCACGAGGATCGCATCGACGACCGCGGCCTCGAGCACCTGATCCATAGCCATGCCGAGCACCTGGACGCCGACGAGGCGTTCTGGTTCCGGCTGCGCGGCTACAACCTCAACCCCCTGGTGGATGCCGCCAGCGGCCTGCTGGGCATGGTGCTGCGGGTACGCCAGTTGGAGGCCCTGGAGGATATCGAGCGCCTCTACCGCCAGGTGGTGGACGAGATCGCCGCCATCGAGATCGAACTCACCGAGCAGGGCTACGACCGTCCCACCCTACTGGCCTACCGCTACGTGCTCTGCTCCTTTATCGACGAGGCGGTGATGGGCACCCCCTGGGGACGCCAGAGCGTCTGGGCCGAGCACTCCCTGCTGACCCGCTTCCACAACGAGACCTGGGGCGGCGAGAAGGTCTTCTCGATCCTCGCCCGCCTGCAGCAGGAGCCGCGCCGCTACCGGGACATCCTGGCCTTTATCTACCTCTGCCTGTGCCTCGGCTTCGAGGGCCGCTACCGGGTGATGTCCCAGGCCCGCGACGAATACGAGCAGGTGGTGCGCGCCCTCGGCGACCTGCTGGCCTCCCTGGAGACGCCCCCCGAGGACGAACTGACCCGGCCCCTCGACAACGTCATGAGCGGCGGCCGACGCCATGGCCAGGGCCTGCCGGTCTGGGCCCTCTTCACCCTCTTCGCCGGCGCCATGGTGGCCACCTATGCGGGCCTGGCCTGGTCGCTGGACCAGCAGGCCCTCCAGGTCACCGGCCTGCTCGATCAGATCTTTCGATAGGAGATAGCATGCTCAGGGTAGAGCTTCCGGCCCTTATCGGCCGCCTCAACGCCATCGCCCGCCAGGGCCTCGAACAGGCCGCCGCGCTGTGCGCCGAACAGCAGGCCCCGGAGGTCACCGCCGGGCACCTGCTGCAGGCGCTGATCGATCAGCCGCTGTGCGACCTGCGCTGCCTGCTCGAGGCCGAGGCGATCGACGCCGCCCAGTTGCGCGCCCGCCTCGCCGAGGAGGGCCGCCCGGTCCAGGACCTGCAGGTCACCACGCCGAGCTTCTCGCCGTTGCTGGTGGAGCTGCTCCAGGATGCCTGGCTGCTGGCCACCACCGAGTTCCGTCACGACGTCCTGCGCAGCGGCCTGATCTTCACCGCCCTGCTGCACAACGCCCCCCGCTACCTGGGCCCCGGCGGCGTCGCCCTGCTGGCCGGGATCAACCGCGAGGCCCTGCGCCGCGACTTCGACCGCCTCACCGCCGACTCCGCCGAGGCGCCGCACCCCGAGGCGGCGGCCGCCCCGCGCCGCGAGGCCCAAGGCGGCGAAGCCGACAGCGCCCTGGCGCGCTTCGCCAGCTCGCTCACCGAGCAGGCGCGGCGCGGCGAGCTCGACCCGGTGCTGGGCCGCGACCCCGAGATCGACCAGATGCTCGATATCCTCGGCCGCCGGCGCAAGAACAACCCCATCGTCATCGGCGACGCCGGGGTCGGCAAGAGCGCCGTGGTGGAGGGCCTGGCCGCGCGCATCGTCGAGGGCCGGGTGCCCAGCGCCCTGGCCGGGGTCGAGCTGCTGGCCCTGGATATCGGCGCCCTGCAGGCCGGTGCCGCGGTCAAGGGCGAGTTCGAGAAGCGCCTCAAGGCGGTGATCGAGGAGGTCAAGGCCGCGCCGCGGCCCATCCTGCTGTTTATCGACGAGGCCCACACCCTGATCGGCGCCGGCAACGCCGAGGGCGGCAGCGACGCCGCCAACCTGCTCAAGCCGGCCCTGGCCCGGGGCGAGCTGCGCACCATCGCCGCCACCACCTGGCGCGAATACAAGAAGTACTTCGAGAAGGATCCCGCCCTGTCGCGGCGCTTCCAGCCGGTCAGCCTGGCCGAGCCCAGCACCGCCCAGGCGCTGGTGATCCTGCGTGGCCTGCGCGACACCTACGAGGCCGCCCACGGCGTGCTGATCGGCGACAGCGGCCTGCGCGCCGCCGCCGAGCTCTCGGCCCGCTACCTGGCCGGCCGCCAGCTGCCCGACAAGGCCATCGACGTCCTGGATACCGCCTGCACCCGCCTGGCCCAGGCCCTGGACACCCCGCCGCGGCGCCTCAGCCACCTCAAGAGCGAGCACCTGGCGGCGCTGCGCGAGCGCGACCAGCTCGACCGCGAGCGGCTACTGGGACGCACCCCGGACGCCGCCCTGGTCGACGAGCTGATCACCCGACTGGTCCGCCTCGACGACGAGCTGGCCACCCTGGAGGCCGCCTGGGAGGCGCAGCGCCAGGGGGTCGACGCCATCCTCGCCCTGCACCGCCGCCTGCTCGAGGACGCCACCCCGGAGGCGGAGCGCGAGGCGGCCCGCGCCGAGCTGGCCGACCGCGAGGCCGACCTGGAGGCCCTGCAGCGGGAGTTCGCCCTGGTCAACGCCAGCGTCGAGGAGGCCCAGATCGCCCAGGTCATCGGCGACTGGACCGGCGTCCCGGTGGAGCGCATGACCCGCGACACCCTGAGCCGGCTCACCGAGCTGCCCGAGCACCTGGGGCGCGAGGTGCAGGGCCAGGCGCCGGCCATCGAGCGCATCCATCGCCACCTGCTCACCGCCCGCGCCGACCTGCGCCGTCCCGGCCGCCCCCTGGGCGCCTTCCTGCTGGTGGGCCCCAGCGGCGTCGGCAAGACCGAGACGGTGGTGCAGATCGCCGAGCAGCTCTACGGCGGCCGCCAGTTCCTCACCACCATCAATATGTCCGAGTACCAGGAGAAGCACACCGTCTCGCGGCTGATCGGCTCGCCCCCTGGCTACGTGGGCTTCGGCGAGGGCGGCCTGCTCACCGAGGCGATCCGCCAGCGCCCCTACTCGGTGGTGCTGCTCGACGAGGTGGAGAAGGCCCACCCCGACGTGCTCAACCTCTTCTACCAGGCCTTCGACAAGGGCGAGCTGGCCGACGGCGAGGGGCGCCTGATCGACTGCAAGAACGTGCTCTTCTTCCTCACCTCCAACCTCGGCTATGAGGCCATCGTCGCCCATGCCGACGACCCCGAGGCCCTGGACGAGGCGCTCTACCCGGTGCTCGCGGACTTCTTCCGCCCGGCCCTGCTGGCGCGCATGGAGGTGGTGCCCTACCGCCCCCTGGACGACGCCACCCTCGACGCCATCGTCGACGCCAAGCTGGCGAGCCTGGCCGAGCGCCTCGCCGCCCGCCATCGCCGGGCCGAGGTGGTGCTGGAGAAGGCCCTGGCGCAGGCGATCCGCGCCCGGGCCACCCGCAGCGAGAACGGCGCGCGCATGCTGGAGTCGGTGATCGACGGCGAGCTGCTGCCGCCGCTCTCCCGCGCCCTGCTCGAGCGCCTGGCCCGCCAGGAGCCGGTCTCCCGGGTGGTACTGGGCATCGATGGCGACGGCGACTTCACCGCGGAGGTGGCCTGAGCCATGGCGGGTCGGGAGCGGGATATCGTGCGCCTGGATGGCATGGCCCTGGCGCTGGCCCTGGTGGAGAGCGAGGCCCCGCCGGCCCTGCGCCGTCGGGCCCGGGAGGTGCTCGGCCACTGCCAGCCCACGGCCTGGGTCGACTGCCTCTACCTGGCGGAGAACGGCCGCCGGCTGGCCTCCGATGACGCCGACTTCCGCCTGGCCTGCGACGACTTCCGCCACCCCTACGCCCATGCCATCCGCCGCGGCGAACCGCTGCGCCTGGCCCTGGGCGAGGCCCGCTCGCGCCTCGATCACCCGGATTTCCAGGCCCAGGTGGCCGGGCTCTCCCATGAGCTGCACCTGGAGGTGCGCCCCCTGCGCGCCCAGGATGGCCAGCGCGAGTGGCTGGGCGCCCTGGCCCTGGCGGATACTCCCGAACGCCTCGAGGCGCTGCTCGCCGACCCCTGTTTCGCCGCCTTCGAGGCGCTGCTGTGCCGGCTCTGGGCACGCCTGGCCCGCCACCGGGACGAGCGCGATCGCCAGGCGCGGCTGCGCGACTCCCTGACCCAGCTCAGCGATGGCGCCCGGCGCCGCGCCCTGGCCGAGCGCCTCGGCGAGGACCTGCTGGGAATCTCCGCGGCCAGCCAGGCGCTGCGTGACCAAGTGGTGCGCGCCGCCGAGACCAACCTGGCGGTGCTGCTGCAGGGCGAGACCGGCACCGGCAAGGACCGGGTGGCGCGGGCGATCCACCGCCTCTCGGCCCGTCGCGACGGCCCCTTCCTGGCCATCAACTGCGCCGCCATTCCCGAGTCGCTGCTCGAGGCGGAGCTGTTCGGCCACACCAGGGGGGCCTTCTCCGGCGCCGACCAGGCCCGGGACGGGCTGATCGGCCAGGCCGACGGCGGCACCCTCTTCCTCGACGAGATCGGCGATATGCCGCTGCCGCTGCAGGCCAAGCTGCTGCGGGTCCTGGAGAGCGGCCGCTACCGTCCCCTGGGCGCCGGCGAGGAGCGCCAGGCCGACCTGCGACTGGTCGCCGCCACCCACCAGCCGCTGCGCGAGCGCATTCGCGACCGCGGCTTCCGCGCCGACCTCTACTACCGGCTCGGCCAGTTCCCCCTAGCGCTGCCGCCGCTGGCGGCGCGCCGCGAGGACATCCCCCTGCTGGTGGAGGCCTTTATCGCCGACTTCTGCGCCCGGGAGGGGCGCCACGAGATGGGCATCACCTCCGCGGCCCTGCGCCTGCTGCGCGAGCGCGACTACCCCGGCAACGTGCGCGAACTCAAGAACCTGATCGACTACGCCTGCGCCATGACCCACCCCGGCGCGGATATCGGGCCCTCGGCGCTGCCCGGCATCGATGCCGGCGCCCTGGCCCCGGCCTCCCGCGCGTCGGCCGGCGAACCGGACCTCTACGCCATCGACGACCTGCGCCAGGCGGTACGCCACTTCGAGGCCACCCTGATCCGCCAGCGGCTGGCCCGCTTCGACGGCAATCGCGCCCGGGCCGCCGAGAGCCTGGGGCTGCCCAAGCGCACCCTGGCCCATAAATGCCAACGGCTGGAGCTGGATACCCCATGAGGCTGCCGATGTTCCCCCTGCTGCTGGCCCTGCCCCTGGCCTGGCTGGCTCCGTCGCCGGCCCAGGCCGACGATGCCACGCGCCTGGCCGAGGCCCGGCACTGCGCCGTCCTCGACTCCCGGCTCGAGCGCCTGCACTGCTATGACGCCCTCTTCCGGGACGCCCCGGCCCCCGCCGCCGACGCGCCGCCGGCGCTGTGGCAGGCGGTGCTCGACCAGGAGGCACGCCGCGACGACGACGCCTTCGGCCTGCTCGCCGGCATTGATGGCGACGAGGTGCTGCTGACCGTGCCGGCCCTGGGCAGCGTCCCGCCGCGTCCGGTGCTGGTGATCAGTTGCCAGGAGTCGATCACCCGCTTCCAGCTGCACCTGCCCGAGGCCCTCGACGCGCCGCGGGCGGAGCTGCGCCTGCGGGGCGCCCGCGGCGACCTGGCCCAGACCTGGCGCATCCGCGACGGCGGCCATGTAGTCAGCGGCGGTCGCGGCCTGCCCGCCATCGATACCCTGCGCCGGCTGCTGGATAGCGAGACCCTGAGCCTGGCCAGCGAGCGAGAGGCCCTGGACGGCCTGCGCTTCGAGCTGGGCGGCCTGCGCCAGCAGATCCAGCCCCTGCGCGATGCCTGTCGCTGGTAAGGAGCCGAGCATGCGAATCACCGACCGTAGCCACCTCGAGCCCCTGCTGGCGCCCCTGGCGCCAGGCCCCGAGGCGCCGCCCCTGGACGAGCGGGCCGACTTCGCCTGGCTCGACGAGGAGATGATGAAGATCGGCTCGCTGCAGCACGGCGAGATGGACTGGGCCGGCGCCGAGGCCCGGGCCGCCCGCCTGCTCGGCGAGGCGGGCAAGGACCTGCGGGTACTCGGCCACCTGCTGCACTGCCTGCAGCACGACGCCGCGCCGCGGCGCTTCACCCTCTCGCTGGAGCTGCTGGCCGGCAGCCTGGCGGCCTGGTGGGAGAACGCCACCCCCTACGCCGGCCCCCGCTGCGCCCGGGCCCGCCCCAAGCTGTTCGCCCAGTTCACCCAGCGGGCGGTCAAGCTCGCCGGGGGCCTGCGCTTTACCCAGGCCGCCCAGCACGACGAGGCGCTGACGGCCCTGGCGACCCTGCACGGTGCCGCCGCGGCCCGGGAGCTGCCGCTGGGCGCCCTGGAGGAGCTGCAACGCCTGCTGGAGCGGCTGGCCCCCGGCCAGCCGGCCGATCAGGGCGGCGAGGCGACGCCGGCCGACGCCGGCGGGATGGCAGCAGCCGCGGCGGCCCCGCCGCCCGCGGCCCCCGAGGCACGCCTGGAGGCGGGCAACGAGCGCGGCAACCGCCAGGCCCTGCTGGCCATGGCCGATTTCCTCAACGACCAGGCCCCCGGCGAGGCCCTGGGCTACCGGCTGCGCCGCCATGCCACCTGGGGCCCGATCCAGTCGCTGCCCGCCGCCCGCGACGATGGCCGTACCGAGCTGGCGCCCATCGCCGCGGATCGGGTGGCCGACTACCGGGAGGCCCTGGCCCGTGGCGGCGACGCCGCCCTGTGGCGGCGCATCGAGACCAGCCTGGCGCTGAGCCCCTACTGGCTGGAGGGGCACCGCCTCAGCGCCGGCCTGGCGGCGCACCTCGGCCATCCGCGCTGCGCCGAGGCGATCCGCGACGAGGCGGCGCGCTTCGTGGCCCGCCTGCCGGGCCTGGAGGCGCTGCGCTTCAACGACGGCAGCCCCTTCGTCGACGACGACACCCGGCGCTGGCTGCAGCCGGCGGCCGCGCCGGCCATGGCCGGTGGTGGCGCCGGGGGCGACCCCTGGCAGGCCGGCCTCGAGGAGGCCCGCGAGCGCCTCGCCGAGGGCGACCTGGCGGCGGCCCTGGCCGGCCTCGACCAGGGCCTGGCGGCGGCGCACTCGCCCCGGGACGCGGCCTATTGGCGCCTGGCCAGCGCCGACCTGTTCCACGAGGCGGGGCTCGCCGCCCTGGCCACCCAACACTACCGGGCCGTCCAGCAGAGCATCGCCGGGATCGGCCTGGAGGCCTGGGAGCCGGCGCTGCTGGCGCGGCTCGAGGAGGCACTGCAATGACCAATGGCACCACCAAGCACATCGACAGGGACGAGGGTTAACGGCACATGTGGACAAGTGTGAAATCCAGGCTGAGTCGCTTCGTGCCCGGCATGGCCCGGGCCGAGGCCGGAGCAAAGCAGGCGAAGATGCACGGCAACCAGGCCAAGGGCCTGGGGCGCCTCGCCTTCGCCCTCTGGTGCCTGCTGGCGGTGATCGCCGCCGCGGCGATCTGGTGGCTGGGCCCGCTCTGGGAGGTCGGTGGCACCCGGCCCCTGGGCCCACGGCTGCATCGACTGCTGGCGATCCTCGCCCTGGCCACCCTGCTGGCGGTGGTCTGGGGGATCCGCCTGGCCCGCCGCCTGCGCCGGCTGGACGCCGAGCGCCGCGAGGCCGAGCGCCTGCAGAATGACCCCATCGCCGGCGAGGTGCGGCGCCAGGAGGAGACCCTGGACGCCACCCTGGCGGAGCTGGTGGACAGCCTCGGCGGCGGCCCCGGGGCCCGCTATCGGCTGCCCTGGTACCTGGTAATGGGGGTCGAGAACGCCGGCAAGACCAGCCTGATCAACCGCTCCGGCCAGGAGTTCGCCCTGACCCGGGTAATGAAGGCCGCCGGCCACCGCAAGGGCAACCGCTTCGGCTTCGACTGGTGGATCGGCGACAAGGCGGTGCTGATCGACCCGGACGGCGAGCTGCTCACCCAGGGCGCCCTGGAGGGCGGCGAACCGGTGGAGCTGCAGCAGCGCCTGTGGGACCACTTCGTCGCCTGGCTGGAACACCACCGCGCCCGCCGTCCCCTGGACGGGGTGGTGCTGGTCCTCGACCTGGCGCGCCTCAGCGACGCCCGAGTGGCGGTGCGCAAGGCCTATGCCGCCCTACTGCGGGCCCGCCTGCGCGAGCTGATGGAGCGCCACGGCGCCCGCCTGCCGGTCTATGTCACCTTCAGCAAGATGGACCTGCTGCACGGCTTCGACGACTTCTTCCGTCACTACTCGCGCCAGGCGCGCCGCGCCCCCCTGGGCTTCACCTTCAGCGCCGACAGCCTCGATACCCCGGATCGCTGGGCCGAGGAGTTCGCCGAGGCCTTCGACGCCCTGCTCGAACGCCTCAACCGCAGCCTGCCGACCCTGCTCAGCGAGTGCCGCGACCGCGAGGAGCGCGAGTCGGTGTTCCGCTTCGTGCGCCAGCTGGCGGGGCTGCGCGATGTGCTGTTGGGTTTCCTCAAGGAGGCCCTCTCCAGCGACCGCTTCTCCACCGCCGCCATGGTGCGCGGCACCTACTTCACCTCGGTCTACCAGCAGGGCGTGCCGGAGGATCCCTTCGTCGACGCCGCCGCCCGCCGCTACGGCATGAGCGATGCGGTCCAGCCGGCCCACCGCGCCACCCGCAGCGCCCTCTACTTCACCGAGGAACTGTTCGAGCGGGTGATCTACCCGGAGGCGGGGCTGGCCGGCGACAATGCCCGGGCCGCCCGGCGGCGCCGCCAGGTGCGGCGCCTCAGCCTGCTCGCCTGCCTGTTCGGCGGCGCCGTGCTGGTGGGGGGCTGGAGCCACTTCTACCAGAAGAACACCCAGGCCCTGGCGGCGGTGGAGGAGAAGGCCGAGGAATTCATCGCCACCCAGCCCCGCGAACTGCGCAGCGACGACCCCACCGGCTATGCGCTGCTGGAGCCGCTGGATCGCCTGCGCGAGGCGACCCGGGCCTTCGCCGATACCCGCACCCACCTGCCCTGGCTGGCCGATATGGGCCTCTACCAGGGACACAAGGTGGGCCGCGCCGTGGATGACGCCTACCGGGCCGTGCTCGAGCACCATTTCCTGCCGGCGCTGATGGTCGGCGTCATGGACGACATGAACCGCGCCGAGCCGGGCAGCAACGAGCAGTTGGCCCTGCTGCGCCAGCTGCGCATGCTCTCCGATGCCAGCGGCCGCCAGCCGGAGCGGGTGCGCGACTTCATGGCACGCCGCTGGCAGGGCGACTTCCCCCAGCGCGGCAGCGTGCAGCGCCGCCTGCTCGATCACCTGGACTACGCCCTGACCCATACCGACCTGGCCGGCCATGCCGCCGCCGGCGATCGCGACGCCCAGTTGGCCATGGCGCCCTTCGGGGGCAGCCTCCAGGCCGCCCAGCGCACCCTCGCCGAGCTGCCCATGGACGAGCGGGTCTACGCCACCCTCAAGGCCGGCAGCGACCGCCGCAGCGGCGCGACCCTGGACCTGCGCCAGGGGGTGGGGCCCGCCTTCAGCGCCGTCTTCATGGCCCGCGACGACGACAACGACGCCCTGCGCATCCCCAGCCTGGTGACCCGAAGGGGCTTCGAGGGCTACTTCCTGAACGAGCTGGACCAGGCCACCGAGCTGGCGCTGATCGACCTCTGGGTGCTCGGCCAGCGCGACGACATCGACTTCAGCGAGGCCGACCGCGCCCGCCTGCAGGGCGCCCTGCGCGAGCGCTATATCAGCGACTACCATGTCACCTGGCGGGAGGCCCTGGAGCGCATCGAGCTGGTGCCGCTGCCCGACCTGCACCAGGCGGTGGTGGTCACCGACACCCTGCTCGGCGCCAGCCGTCCGCTGGACCGGCTGCTCGGCGAGGTGGTCCAGCAGACCCGCCTCTACCCGGAACTGCCGGTGGACGACGAGGCCGCCCGCCAGGCCCTGGAGCGCTCGCCCCGCTACCGCCTGGCCGGCGATATCGAACGTCACTTCGCGCCCCTCAACGGCCTCCTCGAGGCGCGTGGCGACAACCCCGCCGACCTGGCCGAGATCAAGGGCGCCGTCGGCGAGCTGCGCGACTACCTGCGCCAGGTCCAGGGCGCCAGCGACCCGGGCCGCGCGGCCTTCGTCACGGTCCGCGACCGCCTGGTGCTGAGCGGCGGCGACCCCATCCACACCCTGCAGCGCCTGGCCGAGGAGACTCCGGCCCCGGTGGGCCCGATGCTCGAGAGCCTGGCCGACCAGAGCTGGCGGCTGCTGATGACCAGCGCCATCCGCCATATGGAGCACCAGTGGCTCGACGAGGTGGTCGCCCCCTACCGGGAACGCCTGGCGGGCCGCTACCCGCTGGCCCGGGACGCCTCCCGCGAGGTGGCCCTGAGTGACTTCGAGGCCTTCTTCGCCCCCGGCGGCATCCTCGACGGCTTCTATCAGGACAAGCTGCGGCCCTTTATCGAGGCCGCCCCGGAGCAGCTCGAGGACGCCGAGGGCAACTCCCTGATCCGTCCCGGGGTACTCACCGCCGTGCGCCAGGGCGAGCGCATTCGCGAGGCCTACTTCGGCCGCGACGGCGTCCTCGACGTGGAGTTCAGCCTGGAGCCCCTGAGCCTCAGCCCCGACAAGCGGCGCAGCGTGATCAGCGTCGACGGCCAGCTGATCGAGTACGCCCACAGCGGCAGCCATCGGGTCTCGATGATCTGGCCCAATGCCCTGCGCGGCGACACCGAGAGCCGGGTGACCCTGGTGCCCAGCCAGGTCAACCGCTCGCCGCGCAGCCTGACCCACGGCGGCGCCTGGGCCTGGTTCCGGCTGCTCGACCAGGCGCAGATCACCGGTGCCGGCGAGCGCGAGCTGGAGCTGCGCTTCCAGGTGGATGGCGGCACCATGAGCTACCGCCTGCATGCCAACGGCAGCCGCAATCCCTTCACCCGCCCGCTGGCTACCGGCTTCCGGCTGCCCACCGCCCTCTATGCCGAAGGAGGCCCCGATGCTGACGACGCTTAAGCGCTGGCTGGGCCGCGATAGCGCGGCGGCGGCTCCCGAGTCACCGCCTGAGGCCCATCGCGAGGCCCGCGGGGGGCTGGTGGCCGCCCGGGCCGAGGAGCTCGAGGCCTTCCTCGAGGCGGCCCGCCGCGCCGATGCCCAGGGGCATTCGCCCTGGGTGCTGCGCGACGAGGCCCGCCTGGCCACCCTGCGCCGCGCCCTGGAGTTCACCCTCCACCGCGGCCGCTGGCTGCAGCGGGAGGGCGACGCCATCGCCCACTGGCAGGGACGACTGCTCGCCTTCCGCCATGGCGAAGGGCCGCCGCTGGGCATGCTGTTGGCGGTACGCCCCGACGAGGAAGCGGCCTGGCAGCTGCGCTTCTTCTTTATCGATCCCCAGTGGCAGGGCAGCGGCCATGGCGCCCGCCTGCTGTTGGCCGCCCGCCGCGAGCTGGACGGCACGCCGCTGCACTGCCGCCTGCCGCTGGCCTGCACCGCCGCCGTGGCCAGCCTGGAGCGTGCCGGCTTCCGGCGCATGCAGGTGGATGCCACCGAGGTGGCCAGCTTCGAAGCCCCCGCCGAATGGCATTGACGCCACACCAGAGAGGAGACAAGGACGCATGGGACGCAAACTCGTACTCGTCGGCGATATCGGCACCGACCATGAGGGCTTTCCGCCGACCCCGGTGACCGCCGGCAGCCCCACGGTGATGATCGACGGCAAGCCGGTGGCCCGCCAGGGCGACCCCCTGGCTCCCCACGACAAGCCCAAGCACCCGACGCACCCGCGCGCCATCGCCGAGGGCTCGGGCACCATCCTGATCGACGGCAAGCCCGCCGCCCTCACCGGCCACGCGGTGAGCTGCGGCGGCGTGGTGATCGGCTCCGCCAGCGGGGAGGGCAGCTAAGATGGCCCACGCAAGCGGACTGCACTTTACCCTGAGCCTCGCCGGCACCGCCGACCTCGACCTGGCGGTGGTCGACTTCACCCTCGACGAGGCCCTCTCGGCGCCCTTCCGCCTGGAAATCCAGTTCGCCAGCCGCGACGGCGAGCTCACCGCCGAGGCCTTCCTCGACCGTGAGGCCAGCCTGACCGTCTGGCAGGACGGCGAGCCGCTGCGCCGCGTCCATGGCATCGTCAGCGAGTTCGCCCGCGGCGACCGCGGCCACCGCCGCACCTTCTATCACCTCGAGATCCGCCCGGCGCTGTGGCGCCTCGGCCTGCGCCACAACTCGCGGATCTTCCAGGGCGTCTCGCCGCTGACCATCATCAACACCCTCTGCGAGGAGCGCGGCCTGCGTGATGTGGCCTTCGCCGTGACCCGCGAGCCCGAGCAGCGCGAGTACTGCGTGCAGTACCGCGAGAGCGACCTGGCCTTTATCCAGCGCCTGGCCGCCGAGGAGGGACTGTGCTTCTTCCATGAGTTCGAAGACGCCGAAGGCGGCACCCACCGCCTGGTGTTCGCCGACGATCCCCAGGTGCTGGGCGGCCTGGGGCCGCGGACCTACCATGGCCGCGCCGGCGGCACCCCGCCACAGCGCCATCTGCGTAAGCTGCGCCAGGTCTCGCGGGTCCGGCCGGCGTCGGCGACCCTGAAAGACTACAGCTTTAAGCAGCCGGCTTATTCACAGCTCCATGAGCACGCCGCCGCCGACCTCGAGACCCACGCTCAACGGGACGACTACGAGCACTACGACTACCCGGGCCGCTACAAGGCGGACGCCTCCGGCGCGGCCTTTACCCGCATCCGCCTCGAGGCCCTGCGCCGCCAGGCCACCACCGCCGAGGCCGAGAGCGACCTGCCGGAGCTGGCCCCCGGCACCCGCTTCACCCTCGAGGGTCACGACCTCGATGCGGTGAACCGCGACTGGCAGGTGCTGGCGGTGGTCCATACCGGCAGCCAGCCCCAGGCCCTGGAGGAGGAGGCCGCCCAGGCCGACGGCCTGACCACCCTCGCCAACACCCTGGTGCTGGCCCCCGCCGACCGCGCCTGGCGTCCCGAACCGCCGCTGCGGCCCCGGGTCGACGGCCCCCAGGTGGCCTTCGTGGTGGGCCCCGAGGGCGAGGAGATCCACTGCGACGAGCACGGCCGGGTCAAGGTGCAGTTCCCCTGGGATCGCTACGCGGCCCCGGATGACACCGCCAGCGCCTGGCTACGGGTCAGCCAGGGCTGGGCCGGCGGCGGCTATGGCAGCATGGCCATCCCGCGCATCGGCCACGAGGTGATCGTCAGCTTCCTGGAGGGCGACCCGGACCAGCCGATCATCACCGGGCGCACCTACCACGCGGTCAACACCCCGCCCTACGCGCTGCCCGAGCACAAGACCCGCACCGTGCTGCGCACCCAGAGCCACCAGGGCGAGGGCTTCAACGAGCTGCGCTTCGAGGACCAGGCCGACCAGGAGCAGATCTGGCTGCACGCCCAGAAGGACCTGGAGCTGCTGACCCATAACGACCGCACCGAGGAGATCGGCAACGACAGTCACCTCAAGGTGCGCCACGATCGTATCGGCGAGATCGACAGCGACGACCACCTCACCGTGCACGGCAACCGCCATGCCCAGGTGGACGGCGACGACCACCTGATCGTCGGCGCCAGCCGCCACGAGCGCTATGGCCGCGCCCAACTGGTGGAGGCCGGCCAGGAGGTCCACCACAAGGCCGGCATGAAGGTGGTGATCGAAGCCGGCGCCGAGATCACCCTCCAGGCAGGCGGCAGCTTCGTCAAGCTCGACCCCTCTGGGGTCACCATCAGCGGCGCCAGCGTCAAGATCAACTCCGGCGGCAGCCCCGGCGCTGGCTCCGGCCAGGCCGCCGAGGCACCGCAACTGCCACGGCAGGCCACGGCGGAGAGCCATACCGTGGTGGCACCAATCCGGCACCGCGCCCAGCTCACCTCGCTGTTGAAAGCGCCGGCCAGTTGCGAGATCTGCGAGTCGGGTGGTAATCAGGAGCGTGGCTAAATGAGTGATCCGCATCGCATCACGCATGTGCTGGTGGACGGGGTGCGCTATCCGGACGCCCTCAGGCGGCTGTATGCACGAGACGATCTGGCCGAAATCGAGCCGTTGTACCTGCTCACCCGTTTCAGGGACGTCGCGGCGGAAGGGCCGATTCTGGTGGCGCCAAGGGATCATCATTTCGTCGACGACATTCTCGCCGAGGAAGGCGGGGAGCGAACACGCGCCATGTCGCTGATCTCGAGTGCGGCGTCCACCGCAGCACTGGGCGAGCACTTGCTGGGCTTCGTGGAGATCGAGGCCGACGGCGCTCGACGCCTGCTCAGGTTCGCCGACCCGTTGGTGTTGAGGCATTGGCTGGCAAGCTATGGCGAGAGCGTGCCGGCCGAGGTGATGGGGCCTATCCAGGCATGGCGAGTGGCGCATTGGGCACCGGCCTGGAACAAACCTACGGCCCCGGCATGGCGAACGTTCGAGATGGCGGCCGGGCAGACGCCCTCTGACGACCAGGTGTCACGCTCGCCCGATCATTTCGCCGAGCCACAGCTCGACGCCTTGAATATGGTGGCACGCTGGCAGTTCAAGGAGCGCATGTCGGAGTATTTCACGCGCCATGCCGGTGAAGCCTGGTCGCAGTTGGCTATCGAAGGGCGAGGCGATTGGTTGGAATCACGCCTGGATGAGGCCTTGGCCTGGGGAGCACAAACGGAGCGGCAGCTTGCCATCTGGATGGAGCTGAGCCTGCTCTGGGGGCCTGATTTCATGACGGCGCCAACCGGCCCCTACGCTCACTGGGTGGATCAAGATACCTCCCGCGGCAAATTGCCCCGCCAACAACGGCTGTATGAACTCGATGCCTGGTGTCGCTCGATCGAGGGGACCCAAGAGGCTGGAAACGAGACAACAAGGAAGTCATACCATGTCTGATCGTCAGGCCCAGCAGGATGCGCGTGATGCCGAGTTCGACGAGACCCCCTTCGGGGCGACCGGCGTGTGTCCGCTATATCTCGAGAGCGCCATCTTCCCGGTTCGCTATGCCATCGACGAGGCAGCGAGCGAGAGGGAGGTGGCGCAGGGACCACACCCCCTGACCGAGCCCTGGGAACAGCATGGCTATCCCGAGTTGCAGACGCGCAGCTACTGTCTGCGTCAACTCCGTGATGGCTGGCTGTACGTGTGGGATGAGGTTGACCGAACCTTCCACGAGTATCGCATCGAGGGTCACCAGTTCACGCGAATCCCCTGGCCCGAGGACATCAACGTGACCCAGCCCGACGAACGCCAGGGAGACGGGGAGAGCAAGCCCTACCTGCTGTACCCGTGCCGCAGCCGGATTTGGCTCGCTTACTCTCCCGCGCAGTGGACCTGGCGCATCTGCGAGCATATGCGTTCGAACGTGGATTCCCGCCGGCGCTTCATGCGGTCGCTCGACATACGCTCGGCCGTCGAAGCTCCCGAACACACCGCGCATGTGGGGCCGTTGAGCGAATTGGGGCAGCACCTGGCCGATATCACTCCACAGGGTGCGACCCGTGACTTCGACTCGACCACGGTGATGACCCGCGCGCTCACCCAGGAAGAGCGGGAAGGAGAGGGCGAGACGGAATATGTCGCGCTGGCTTCCAAGCCCGAGATCGATCAGAACGCCGTGCTGGCCCAGGTACCCGACAAGGATGAGGCACTGTTCGTCGCCCTGGACGATCCCCTGGGGGTCGTCAATGACCTGACCATGAACCTGCTGGGCGTAGAGATGGCCTCCGAGCAGTTCGAAGACGAGCATGGGCACCAATTGCAAACGGCGCGGGTAGTGCAGGAGCTGGGCCTGGTCGATATTGACGACTTGATCGACCCCGAGGTGCGTCACGACCCCGAGCGCTACCGCGACGCGATCATCAAGACGGGAGAACTGCTGGACGTCCTGGCCAGTATGGATGCCGGATCGGACCATACCTTGGTAGCGAAAGAGATGCATGCCAGGCGGCTGCGCGAGGAACTGCATGAGCTGGGTATGCCCAATCCGCCAGGTCGGAACAGTTCGCAGTACGAGGCATGGCATGCTAAGGAACAACCGCGCCTCGATGTCAGACTCGATGAGGTCATTGACTATCTCGCCGAGCACGGTCCGCGTCACGAGCGCCTGCGGGCTCACTGCCAACGCAGCCGCGAGGACCTGATCACCTGGCTGGATCGGCTCCCGACCTCGGCCCAGGCGCTATGCTTCGATGGTTGCAATGCGCTCCAGACCCAGGCGCTGATCGAGTTCACCCGGATGGTCAGCGAGGCACTAGGAGCCAGCGAGGAGGGCCAGCAGTGGCTCACCGAGCGGGCCCGTCGACGCGACAACCTGGTGGGGTTGGCCTTGTTCAACTTCTCACCGGAGCTGGAGCAGGCCCTCACCGAGATAGCGAAGAACTTCATCGAGACGGGCGAGGCGGATGGCCTGGAAGTATCGGATCTCACCAGCTATGCCTCGCGGGCCAACGAGATCAAGGCCGTGCTCGATCTCGAACACGTTCGCAGCAGCAAGGCCTTTCAGGCCCTGGCACCCCATGTCCAGAAGTTTCTGGACACTCTGGCCACGGCCGTGCAAGGGCCGGCCAAGCTCGCCTGGGAAGGGCTCGCCTATCAACTCCTCCCGGCGGTGGGCGCAGGCGCCACGGTCACCATCGAGCGTCTCGCCCGGGGGCTGTCGCAGACCATGCAGGCGGCCTTCATGCATCCCGACAATGCGGCCAGGAATACCCAACTGGTCCGTGATGGCGACTACGAAGCCCGACATCGTCGTTGGCGGAGAGACGTCGTGCGCCTGCAGAATCGTATCCGCGGGCTGCGGGCGACCCTGTCCCGGCCGGCTACGCCCCACGATCGCTCCGCCCAGATCAGGGATCTCAACGGCCGGCAGCAGGATCTCGACGAGCTGATGACCCGTGAGCCGAAGCGTTTCGTCGCCCGCCAGGGCGGGAGTTCCGGTGGGCCGGCCGAGACCCTGGGCTTCGATGAACTTCACGAGCAGCGACGCCTAAAGCTGCAGGAAGGTGCCGCCGCCGCCCGCGCCCGTATGCAGGGCTGGATGACTCGCTACGGTGGCGGGCTGCCGCTGCTGGTCGCCGGACTCAACCTGTTGAACGTGGGTGCGACCCTCTCGACCATCGAGCGCGAGGGCATGGACGACAACGCCAGGCAATCCCTGATCAGCGGCCTTGGCTACACCACCAGTGCGGTGATGGCGCTTTGGGTTATGCCGTACTGGCAGAAGCATGCATCGCTTATGGCTCCAATCGAAAATGTGCCGACCAAGTTGGCTAATGCTGGTATCAGAATCTGGGATGGGAGTAATGCCGTCTTTGCCCGCACGGCGGCCAAGCTGGCCACCCGGGTGGCGGGTATGGCAATCTTTGGGACTATCGGCGCGGCTGCGGAATCCCTACAAATCTATGGGCAGTTTGATTCGGCAACGAGCGCCGAAGAACGCTTAGCATTGGGTGTCAAGTTAACGAGTACTGTGGCGATGGGACTTGTATCAGGTGCTCAACTTCTCGGTGCTTCTGCAGGATACCTTTGGTCCTTTGCCTGGATCATGGCGTCCTGGGCCATCTGGACCCTGGCTATCGCCGGGGTGGTATATCTCTTCGCCTCTTACTTCGCTAATAGGTACCACCGCGAGGGCATTCGTCTTTGGCTCTATCGGAGCGGCTGGGGCAAGTCTCCCAGGTGGTCCAACGACGACGAGGGGCGGACCACTGAATGGCGTGCCCTGCTGGAGACCCTCTACCAGCCGACGGTTCGTCTGGAGCCGGTGACGCGTCTGGGGTATCAAGGCCCTCGTGCTGTCAATGTTCATCAGGGCTTCTGGCTCAAGATTGCGCTGCCCTCCATGCTGGCGGGAGAAACGCTTCAGCTGTCCCGAAACGCGAGCCAGGGGTTCTGGGCACCGGCCTCCAGCCTCGAAGAGCGCTCCGACCAATCGTCTGGTGAGCTTCCGGCATCGGCGGACTATGGCCCGCAGGAGACGCGCGTCTGGCAAGCCTGGCTGCCCGCCGATGCGCAGGCCCCGGACGCGCCTTTTGCGCTGTCGATCGATTACCCCGAAATGCTATTGAGCTCCCCTCATAGCGCTGACTATGTGTTCTCTAAACCACAGGCCGATGAGGGAACTTTCGACCTGGAGCCAGGGGGAAATGCCGAGATCTGCCAGCCAATAAGCCATTTATTTAGCCTGACGGTGCCGGCATAATTGACCGCCGCATGATGGCATTTCATAAGAAGCCAGTTGGGTTGCATTCTTCAAAGGTAAGTAAACATGTGGTTTATTCAGCCAAGTAAAAATTACGCCCCTGAGATGCCATGGGAGCGAGTCGATGAGCCAGAGATCATGAGCTGGCAGATCAGAACAAGGGACTACAACACCTTTGCGGCAAACATAATGCTGCTTGTTATCTCACTTATTTCCGGGGGGGTTTGGTTTTCTTTTGCTTATTCCTTTCTAGAGATGAGCAAAATTATGTCCATGGTTTGCGTAGGGATGTTTTTTTTAATGACACCTGTTTTTATGAGCATGACTCACCAGACTTCTATTATCGTCTATCGCTTGACGGACAAGGGCTATGAGAAGATCTCCTGGAAGCCGCAGATAGACTCGGTCAAGCCGGTGATGAAATGGACGGCCATTATCTCCGGTATCGCCGTATTGATCGCTGCCTTTTTTGACCCAGCCTTCCTGCTCGGCATGATAGGGCCGGCAGGCTTTGGTCTGATCGCGCTGATGATGGGAAACTCCAGTGAACACCAGTCATTGGTCCGTGGAGAAAGGCATGAAAATCGTGATTGGGATGCTGTTGAAGAAATTGTGTTATGGAGAAAACGACGCCTGGTAGGAGTGAAGATGACCTTTGATGATGGCTATGGCCCGCACTCAAGCTATCAGAAAATTTATTGTAACAAGGGATGTGTCGAAAAGGTTGTCGATTTTGTCAGGAGCAAGGCGAAGAATGTTGATTTCCTGGAGAGAAAGCTGATTGTCAATGAAATTTCTGCTCAGTAGATGATCTCAGGAAGCGATGCCCATCCATTACCACCAGGGAAGGCATTGACTTGTCTTCCCCGGCGGTAGCGTGGCTAACCGCCTGCCCATTGACCGACAATCGCCACATCCCTAGGGACGAGATGACCTTTGACACCCGACCGTCGGCGCTGACCTGGGTCTGGAACCGCCAAGGAGGCCGCCCATGAGCCCGACCGAGACCGAGCCGCGTCCGGCACCCGACGGCTACGCCGAGACCGCCTACCGCGCCGATGCCATCCCCGAACAAAGCTATGCCCCCCATAATGAGATGCTGCGCGGGCGTATCCTCGAGGCGCGCCTGCCCTGGGGCAGCTACCTGGGCCTTAACCCCACTACCTACCAGTACTCGGAAAGCTGGTTCCGAGAGTACCAGCATATCGGTGACGATTATCACGATTACACCATGATCAATGAGACGCGTTGGTCACAACAAGTCGACGAAGGCGTGGGGGGGATTTATCGAATATGCCGATTCCTGCTTTTCCTCTACTCACACGGATTTAGCTTTATCTTACCCGGGGGGGGACGCGCTGGGGGGGGAGTGTTTTTTACAGGAATTGCGGCCTTTACCTCCTTGGTAGGAACCATAGGGCAGCTTTTTGTCGAGGAACCACAATTCCCTTTTCTACTGCTTGGTGTTCCGCTTACCGTCGCTCTATTTTGTGGGTTCGCCACGCTGATTCTCCAGCTTTGGGACAAGTACGAGCTCAGGTTCTATAAACGTAACCGAAACTGGACGGACGACCTGGCCTTCTGTCGCCGCACCGGTATGATCAAGACGCCGATCGGCGACTTCCCCTTCTACGAGTTCGATGCCTTTCTCGAGATGACCGTGGGTACCCAGGGTTCACAGTTCCATTCGCTCAAACTGATCCACCGCTACCCCCACCGCAGCTGTCTGCTGCATACCAAGCACCCGCTGGAGTTCAGTTTCTCCGTGGATGGCAGCATCGCCCAGCGTTATGCCGCCTGGGATATGCTACAGCGTTATATGGATGTCTCCCAGCCGCTGCCGGATATCCCCCAGGTGGAGCCCTTTCGGCATCTCGACCCCACCACCCGGGCCCATGACGAGGCCGGCAAGCGGGGCCGTCCCACCACCTACTGGCGTGACCTCTATGCCAGGGCCAGCGAAGCGGAACTCAAGGCGCTGCGCGAGGCCCATCGGGCCGAGGTGGATAGCGCCGCCTGGGGCGGCCGTCCCGACCTGATGGAGCGCTCGGCACCCAACTTCGGCGAGGCCCGCCGAAGCGAGCCCCAGGACGTCAACGCCTACGGCCGCTTCCCCTGGAAGGCCGGCCCACTCGTCGAGCGTCCCGAGGCCACCTCCCCGGAGGACTCACCGAGAGAGACGCCCCGACAGGAACCGCCGCCCCGCTAGCGGCAACGCCGATAACTCCGCCGAGTCTCCCGGTGGGAATAACGGCCAGGGACCGTTATCCCCACTCGGCGCCACATGGAACGTGGCGCCCATTCTCACCCGCCAGGGAAGGCATTGACTTGCCTGCCCCGGCGGTAGCGTGGCTAACCGCCTGCCCATTAACCGCCAATCGCTACATTCTTAGGGACGAGATGACCTTTGACACCCGACCGGCGGCGCCACCCTGGGTCTGGAACCGCCAAGGAGGCCGCCAATGGGCCCGACCGAGACCGAGCCGCATCCGGCACCCGATGGCTACGCCGAGACCGCCTACCGAGCCGATGCCATCCCCGAGCAGAGCTATGCCCTCCATAATGAGATGCCGCTCTTTTTGTCTGAAGTCAGGCCGAGAGCCTCGATTCGTAGCGCTGATGTCAATCCTTCACCATTAACCATTACCCCTTGAGAAGTCCATGACTGGTTATATTGCCGCAGCGATTGCTATTTTTATAAAGATTCCCGTCTTCATATGGATTAGCCACTGTGTTTTTATTTTACCTGGAAAGGCTAGAAAGTTCAGGAAAAACAACTTTCCGACAAGGGAGCTTTCGATAAATGAGTACAGGCTTCTGAAAAGATACTATCCAAAAGAAAAGTTTTTCAGAGGAGTTTGGGAGTTTGATGGCACTCATGAAACAGCTGCAACCTGGGGAGATTGGGAAGGTCGAGAAGTAATCAAAGGCATCCCTGTGACCTATCACTCAAGTGCTGAAAGCTCCCTAAGGCGCAAGGGTAAAAACAAAGTAGAAGTAGCCATGGGGAAGAAGAAAGCCTACATAATAAGATTAAATGATCGATATAGCATTACTGGCCATGCGGAAAAAGTTGAAGCACACGAAAGGTTCTGGGATCAATGGATGATGGGGTTACCCGGGGCTATTGAAGGCCATGAAGATCTGGAGCTTGTTGGCCAAAGAAGCAGCACAAAGCGTGAACAGTTCCATCAAGCGTACCGCTATGCTCCTGAGCTTGCAGGTGGATATGGACTTAGGTTCACAGGTGTCTTTCTTTCATCAACTGGGCTTGCCTTACTATGGCTAATACATTACAACAGCAACTCTACAAATACCATGGCTTTTGTTGCGGCATTTATAGCAGCCGTCGCAGGAGCATTTTTTATTTCCTTGCCCGCACATGCCATGTCTAGCGAACAAAAAGTTAACATTGTCAAAGGAAAATACAAAGGACTATCAGAAGAAGGGATAAAGTTGGGCGGAATGAAGTTTCGGGTCAATGATGACAAAAGGCACTTCTTTTCAAGCACCTCTATTAATAGATTAATAAGAATTGATGTTTATTCAGCGAGCAATATGGTGATTGGCATTGACAACAGATCTTTTTTTGAAGATGACTCGGTTAGCAAAGATAAAGAGCCTATAGGCGCAGCCTTATTGATGATGGCTCTTTCATTTCTATCCGTGTTATCTGCACATAGCCTAGACTTTGAGGGAAGGCCTCTACTCCCTTACTCCATCTTCATTCATCTAAACTCATTTATGGGAATATTATACCTCCTTGTATTCTTGTTAAAAGTCAGGTCCCAGCCATCTCCAGAGAAAATCTTTCTTTATCGTAAAGCTGGAGACTCTTGATTTGATCGCTTTAACTTAATCTTACGAATCGTAAAATAGCATCTTTCCCACTAGAATAGGAGGCATATATCCCATATAGCAGATGTACGCGGGAGAAAATGGAAATGATTGGCGTAGAGGCTATCTTCGCAAGTGTGATTTCCAGTACATCACCAACATAGAAGCGGCTAATCCGGATGCGGCCATGACCGCAGCGAAACAGCCTGTCAACGAAGACGCTCAGGAAGGAACGACCAAGGGATGAGTCGCCACAAGCCCCATTGTCGTCTACCCCTCGAGTTTTCCCACATCACACCACCGTCTCAAGGAGAGAGCACATGCTTCCATTAAGTTTCAAACGGGCTTTTGACATCGAATTCGTCAACGCCCTGTATGAGCGGCTTCAGCACCATGATGACTCCCTGACGCTGATACTCAGGACGAAGAGCGGCAGAGTCGTCACGGCCCCCAGCAAGGCTGGCATGGGAGAAATTCGCAACGCAAACAACAAGCCACTGTTCGGAATGAACCCGAAGGAGGGAATCGTAAACCTGAAGCAGGCAGGGGAACTGCAGGCCCCCTTGCTTGATTTCCTGAAGGAACGAGGCGTCGGCCAAGAGGAGGTCAGCTATGACCTTGGGATTATCTGCACCGTGATCTACGTTGCATTGATCGCTGGCGTTGGGCTCTTCTACACTTCCAACAATAATATCGAATTCCTTTACCCCTACCTCCTTGCCTGCGTGGCTTTCACCCTCTCGGGCCTGGGATTGATGTCATATGCTTATAGGCCTGGCCAGGAGAAGTGGTTCATTCCGTCCATGCTGGTCCTCGCCATCGGCGCTTTGCCCACCTCGCCTTCGAGCCTCCTGGCATTGCCGATGATCAAAACCTTCGGTCGCGCCAAGCTGCGTCGGCTGCTTAATCAGGATAGCGAAGCAGCAAAAACATCCCATGGCTAGTGCCCGCTATGGCATCGTATCCCAACATAGGAGAGCGCAAGGGCGAGCCAAGAAGAAGAGGAGGACCAACTGGCGGATTTCATAAGGTAGAAGGGGCACTTCGGGCTGGTGATCTTCTCGCTGCTGAAGCTGCTGTTCGATAACCGGTCCGATCTGTCGATTTGCCTGGATCAAGCCTAGTTCGCTCTAACGACGAGGGGCCTCCCGCATGGCGGGAGGCCCCTCGTCGTTGGTGACGCCGGCGATCAGCCCAGCCGGGCGCGGATGGCGGCTTCGATGCCGGCGGCGTCGAGGCCGCAGTCGGCGAGCAGTTCCGCCGGCTTGCCGTGCTCGACGAAGGCGTCGGGCAGGCCCAGCTGGAGCAGCGGGGCCTGGATGCCCTCGGCGGCCAGCAGCTCGGCCACGGCGCTGCCGGCGCCACCGGCCACCACGTTCTCCTCCAGGGTCACCAGCAGGTCGTGGCCGGCGGCGGCGGCCAGCACGGCGTCGCGGTCCAGCGGCTTCACCGAGCGCATATTGAGGTGGCCGGCATCGAGGCGTTCGGCCACCTCGGCGGCCGCCGGGTTGAGGCTGCCGAAGGCCAGCAGGGCGACCCGGGCGCCGGGGGCGGCGCCGCTCTCGCGGCGGGTCTCGGCCCGGCCGATGGGCAGGGGCTCCAGGTGAGCGGGGATCGCCACGCCGGGGCCGGTGCCACGGGGGTAGCGCACCGCGGCGGGGCCGGGGTGATGGTAGGCGGCGCTGAGCATGGCCCGGCACTCCGCCTCGTCGGCGGGGGCCAGCACCACCATGCCCGGCACGCAGCGCAGGAAGGAGAGATCCATGCTGCCGTGGTGAGTGGGGCCATCCTCACCCACCAGGCCGGCCCGGTCGATGGCGAAGGTCACGTCCAGGTGCTGCACCGCCACGTCGTGGATCAACTGGTCGTAGCCGCGCTGCAGGAAGGTGGAATAGATGGCCACCACCGGCTTGACGCCCTCGCAGGCCATGCCGGCGGCGAGGGTTACCGCGTGCTGCTCGGCGATGGCCACGTCGAAGTAGCGCTGGGGATACTCCCGGGAGAAGCGGATCAGGTCGGAGCCCTCGCGCATGGCGGGGGTGATGCCGATCAGCCGGCTATCGGCGGCGGCCATATCGCAGATCCAGTCGCCGAAGACGTTGCAAAACTTGGGTTGCTTCTTGGACTTCGGGGCGACCGGCGCCGGCGCCTCGTCGTTCTTCTCCGGCTCACTCTTCTCCAACTTGGTGATGGCGTGGTAGCCGATGGGGTCCGCCTCGGCGGGACGGAAGCCGCGCCCCTTGCGGGTCTTCACATGGAGGAACTGGGGACCGTCCAGGTCGCGCATATTGCGCAGGGTCTGCACCAGCAGCGGCAGGTCGTGGCCGTCGATGGGGCCGATATAGTTGAAGCCCATCTCCTCGAACAGCGTCGCCGGGCTGATCATGCCCTTCATATGCTCTTCGGTGCGCCGCGCCAGCTCCAGGGCCCCGGGCAGGTGGGAGAGCACCTTCTTGCTGTTCTCGCGCATGGCGGTATAGGGCTTGCTGGCGAGGATCCTCGCCAGGTAGCTGGCGATACCGCCGACGTTCTCGGAGATCGACATCTCGTTGTCGTTGAGCACCACCAGCAGGTTGGCGTCCACATGGCCGGCGTGGGCCAGGGCCTCGAAGGCCATGCCGGCGGTGAGGGCGCCGTCACCGATCACCGCGCAGGTGCGCCGCTGCTCGCCCTTGGCGCGGGCCGCCAGGGCCATGCCCAGCGCCGCGGAGATGGAGGTGCTGGAGTGGCCCACGCCGAAGGTGTCGTACTCCGATTCGGCGCGGCTGGGGAAGGCCGCCAGGCCGCCGTACTGACGGATGCGCGGCATCGCCTCGCGGCGCCCGGTGAGGATCTTGTGGGGGTAGGCCTGGTGGCCCACGTCCCAGACCAGGCGGTCATGGGGCGTCTCCAGGGCCTGGTGCAGGGCCACGGTGAGCTCCACCACACCGAGGCCGGCGCCGAAGTGGCCGCCGCTGCAGCCCACGCTGTAGAGCAGGTAGGCGCGCAGCTCGTCGGCCAGCTGCTGGAGCTGGGCGCTGGGCAGGGCACGCAGCGCGGCCGGGGTGTCCAGGGCGTCGAGCAGCGGCGTGGCCGGGCGCTCGGCGGGAATCTCGTCGAACAGCTTCATGGGGTCATCCGCGTATTCAGTGGTCGCGCTCGATCATGTAGCGGGCCAGCTCGGCCAGCGGCGTGGCGGCCTCGCCCAGGGGTGCCAGGGCGGCGATGGCCTCCTCGAGCAGGCCATCGGCCTTGGCCCGGGCGCCGTCCAGGCCGAGCAGGGCCGGATAGGTGGGCTTGTCGTGGGCGGCGTCGGCGCCGGCGGTCTTGCCCAGGGTGGCGGTATCACCGGTCACGTCGAGGATGTCGTCCTGGATCTGGAAGGCCAGGCCCACGGCGCGGGCATAGCGCTCCAGGGCCGCCACCCGGGGGTCGTCGTCGGCGGCGGCGCTGAGGGCGCCGAGGCGCACCGCGGCGCGGATCAGGGCGCCGGTCTTGTGGCCATGCATGGTGGCCAGGGCCGCCACGTCCGGGTGCTCTCCCACCGCGGCCAGGTCCAGGGCCTGGCCGGCCACCATGCCGTCGCGGCCGGCGGCCTCGGCCAGGGTCAGCATCAGCGCCGGCAACCGCGGGTGTGCGGCCCGGGCCAGCACCTCGAAGGCCAGCGCCTGGAGGGCATCGCCGGCGAGGATCGCCGTGGCCTCGTCATAGGCCTTGTGCACCGTGGGCTGACCGCGGCGCAGGTCGTCGTCGTCCATGGCCGGCAGGTCGTCATGGACCAGGGAGTAGGCGTGAATCAGCTCCACCGCGGCGGCGGGGGCGTCGAGCAGGGTATCGTCGGCGCCCAGGGCGCGGCCGGCGGCATAGACCAGCACCGGGCGCAGGCGCTTGCCGCCCACCAGCAGGCCGTGGCGCATGGCCGCCTCGAGGCGTGCCGAGGGGGGCGTCCGCTCGGCGAAGAGCCCCTCCAGACAGGCATCGATACGCGCCCGGTCGGCGGCCAGGCGCGTGGTCAGGGGCTCAGGCGTCATGGGGCACCTCGTCGTCCGGGCCGGCGAAGGGGGCGATACCCAGGCTACCGTCGTCCTGTTCCACCAGGCGGCGCACCTGCAGCTCGGCCTCGTCCAGGCGGCGCTGGGCGTCGCGGGTCAGGCCAACGCCCTGCTCGAAGGCCGCCAGGGAGGCCTCCAGGCTCAGTTCGCCGGACTCGAGGCGCTCCACCAGCGTCTCCAGGCGTTCCAGGGTGGCGGCGAAGTCCTGCGGCTCGGCGCCCTCGGGTGTCGCGGTATCCTTGTCGGCCATGGCCCCCTCGTCGGCTAGTGACGCCGCGGCCGGCGTCGCCAAAAAGTCAAAGCGCACAGTATACACCCTCTGCCCCGGGGGGCGTCTGCCCCAGCATGACCGGAGCCCGGGGCAAATGCAGTAAGAGCTCTCGCTGTCCTGGTCCGGGGCTACCCTGGGGGCAGGCCTTCGCAAGGCGTGGTAAACCCTTCCATGGGCGCTACATTTGCCTTCCCTGGCAAATGACCCTTGCTCCGGCCTGCCCCCAGCGCCCCGAGGTCATACCGGCAAATCGTATCCTCCCTGGATGCAGCCGGCTCATGCTGGCGGCGCAGCATTTTCATCCGGCGCTCCCGGCGGCTGTGCTAGGATAGTGCCCCTGTTACGCCCCCTGCGTGAGTCTCCATCCGCTTCGCGCCGGTTCCCCGCCCCCTTGCCGTCCGGAACCCGCCGCGCCCCTCGGGAGGCGAACAGGCACACACTATATGACTGATAAGCGGCCCCGCCGCGGAAAGGGTTGATTCGAGAATGGCCAAGACGTCGTTGGACAAGAGCAAGATCAAGATCCTGCTGCTCGAGGGTATCCACCAGAGTGCGGTAGATAACTTCCTGAACGCCGGTTACACCAATATCGAGCACCTCGCCACCTCCCTGGACGAGGCGTCGCTGATCGAGAAGATCCGTGACGTGCACTTCATCGGTATTCGCTCCCGCACTCAACTCAACGAGCGCGTCTTCGCCGCCGCCGAGAAACTCAACGCCGTGGGCTGCTTCTGCATCGGCACCAACCAGGTCGACCTGGGCGCCGCCCTGCGCCGTGGCATCCCGGTCTTCAACGCCCCCTACTCCAATACCCGCTCGGTGGCCGAGCTGGTGCTGGCCGAGGCGATCATGCTGCTGCGCGGCATTCCCCAGAAGAGCCACTCCGCCCACCAGGGCGGCTGGATGAAGAGCGCCAAGAACTCCCACGAGGCCCGCGGCAAGACCCTGGGCATCGTCGGCTACGGCAATATCGGTGCCCAGCTGTCGGTGCTGGCCGAGTCCCTGGGCTTCGACGTCATCTTCTACGACGTGGTGACCAAGCTGGGCATGGGCAATGCCCGCCAGGTGGCCAGCCTCGAGGAGCTGCTGGCCCGCGCCGACGTGGTCAGCCTGCACGTGCCGGAGCTGCCCTCCACCAAGTGGATGATCGCCAAGGAGCAGATCGCGCTGATGAAGCAGGGCGGCATCCTGATCAATGCCTCCCGCGGCAGCGTGGTGGTGATCGAGGACCTGGCCGAGGCCCTCAAGGAAGGCAAGCTGCTGGGCGCGGCCATCGACGTCTTCCCGGTGGAGCCCAAGGGCAACAACGAGGAGTTCGTCAGCCCGCTGCGCGGCCTGGACAATGTCATCCTCACCCCCCATGTGGGCGGCTCCACCCTGGAGGCCCAGGAGAATATCGGTGTCGAGGTCTCCGAGAAGCTGATCACTTACTCCGACAACGGCACCACCGTGACCTCGGTGAACTTCCCCGAGGTGGCCCTGCCGGCCCACCCGGACAAGCACCGCCTGCTGCATATCCACGACAACGTGCCGGGCGTGCTCTCCGAGATCAACCATGTGCTCTCCGAGAACGATATCAATATCTCCGGTCAGTACCTGCAGACCAACGAGAAGGTTGGCTATGTGGTGATCGACGTGGACAAGGCCTATGGCGCCAGGGCCCTGGAGGCCCTCAAGCAGGTGGAGCATACCCTGCGCGTGCGGGTGCTCTACTCCGAGGTCAACTTCGATAGCTGATCGTTCGCCTCTCCAGCGATGGCAGGGCCCCGGCATTCGCCGGGGCCCTGGCGTTTGTGAGCTTGATCCAGGTCAAGGCCACGGGGTGCGTGCCTCTCCCGGCTTGAGTAGAATGGCGCCTCCCCAACCCCGGTCCGTCCTTTGCGAGGACGACTACCAGGAGAGAGAGATGACCCAGGATTCCCCGCGGATCGTGGTGGCGGCGCTCTACCAGTTCGTCACCCTCGAAGACTTCGAAGCCCTGCGCGAGCCGCTGCGCCAGACCATGCTCGCCCATGACGTCAAGGGCACCCTGCTGCTCGCCCGGGAGGGCATCAACGGCACCGTCTCCGGCACCCGGGAGGCCATCGACGCCCTGCTGGCCTGGCTCAAGGCCGACCCGCGCCTGGCCGCCCTGGACCACAAGGAGTCCTACTGCGACGCCCACCCCTTCTACCGCACCAAGGTGAAGCTCAAGCAGGAGATCGTCACCCTGGGCGTGCCCGGCATCGACCCCAACGACACCGTGGGCACCTATGTGGAGCCGGAGCAGTGGAACGAGGTCATCAGCGACCCCGAGGTGCTGGTGATCGATACCCGCAACGACTACGAGGTGGCCATCGGCAGCTTCGCAGGCGCCATCGACCCCAAGACCACCAGCTTCCGCGAGTTCCCGGACCATGTGCGCCAGCACTATGACCCGAGCAAGCACAAGAAGGTGGCGATGTTCTGCACCGGCGGCATCCGCTGCGAGAAGGCCTCCAGCTTTATGCTCAAGGAGGGCTTCGAGGAGGTCTACCACCTCAAGGGCGGCGTGCTCAACTACCTGGAGAAGGTGCCCGAAGAGACCTCCCTGTGGCGCGGCGAGTGCTTCGTCTTCGATAACCGGGTCACGGTGCGCCACGACCTGAGCCGCGGCGACTACGACCAGTGTCACGCCTGCCGCATGCCGGTCTCCGCCGAGGAGATACGCTCCGAGAAATACGAGCCCGGGGTCAGCTGCCCGCACTGCTACGACGGCCTGCCGGAGAAGACCCGCGCCGCCGCCCGGGAGCGCCAGCGCCAGATCGAGCTGGCCAAGGCCCGCGGCGAGCCCCATCCCATCGGCCGCGACCCGCGACAGATAAAAGCGGCCGAGGCCGAAGAGGCGTAGCCTCCCGGCTCCCCGAGTGATTTCACGGCCACCGCGTCTCGACGCGGTGGCTTTTTTCGTGGTAATGGTTAACCTTCGAATGGATTTTCTGCGGGATGCCCCTGGACAGGATGGATCGGTCTGGGGCATCCCGCGCTTTTCTGGAGGGAGTCATCATGCCGACCGGGCCGGCCTATCTCACCGTGGTGCTGGTATGGGCCACCACGCCCCTGGCCATCAAGTGGAGCGCCGAGGCCGGCGCCCCGGTGGGCAGCGTCTGGCTGCGCATGGCCATCGCCGCGGTGCTGGCCCTGCTGATCCTGCGCCTGCTGGGCCGCGGCCTGCCCCGCTCGCGGCGCGCCCTGCTCAGCTATGCGGTGGCGGTGCCCGGGGTGTTCGGCGCCATGGCGCTGAGCTACCGCGCCTCCATGAGCCTGCCCTCGGGGCTGCTGTCGGTGATGTTCGGCCTGGCGCCGCTGATCTCGGGGCTGATTCTCCAGGCGCTGCCCGGCGCCACCCGCCTCAAGCCCTGGCACTGGCTGGGCTGCCTGCTGGGGGTGGCGGGCCTGGCGGTGATCTTCGCCGACTCCCTGGGCGCCGGCCTCGAGCAGCTCGGTGCCCTGGCCATGATGGTGGCGGCGGTGACCCTGTTCAGCGGCAGCGGCATCGCCGTGCAGCGGGTGGCGGCGGGGCTGCCGCCCCTGGAGCAGACCGCCGGCGCCCTGCTGCTGTCGATGCCCTGCTTCGCGCTGCTGTGGCTGGCCAGCGGCGAGCCGCTGATGGTGCCGCTGACGCCCCGCGGCTTCTGGGCGGTGCTCTACCTGGCGCTGTTCGGCTCGCTGATCGGCTTCCTCTGCTACTACCTGATCCTCTCGCGGCTGCCCGCCGCCACCGTGGCCCTGGTCACCCTGATCACCCCGGTGCTGGCCCTGGGGCTGGGCATGGCCCTCAACGGCGAACGCCCCAGCCTCTCCATGTGGCTGGGGGCGGCGCTGATCCTGGTGGCCCTCGGCGCCTACCTGTTCGGCGACCGCCTGGCACGGCGGGCCGCCAAGCGCGCCGCGGCGCTCTAACGCCCCCGACACCCTCAGGGATTATTGAGGTTCACAGATCAGCGTGAAGCCACGACATGGATGATTCCGGCTTGCTATCGTGGGAGTTTGGCTATGCCGAACGATTGGGCGACGAAGTCGCCCCTGGTGGCAGCCAGGATCGCCCTTCGGGCGATATCGCGCGGAACCGGAACGCCGGACTGCCACGCTCCCATGGCAACATTCACGCCAGAGTGCGATGAACCATTATTGATCCTGGCAAGTACCAAGGCGCCTAACGGCGCCAATCGTCCGGCGAAGCCGGACTCCCACAAAACCAGTGCAGCCCAGTTGCGGCGGAGCAGTTCTCCCACCATGCCACTCCACACCCAGGCGCAATACACCTAGAAATAGGTGGCCATCTCCTCCACCACCCGCAGGTCATCGTCCACCAGGCAGACCCGCCGCCACTTGTCGAAGGTCAGGCAGGGATGGGAGGTGCCCAGGGCGACGATATCGCCTACCCGCACCTCGCCGCCGTTGCCGGGCAGCCCCGGCTCGGCCACGGTCACCCGGGGCAGCTCCACGAAGGCGTGCTGGTCCATCAGCTTGGTGATGCGCCAGCCCGCCACCGACAAGACATGCCGCGGGTCGCCCCCCTCGCGATGGCGGCGCAGCGGTTCCGGCAGCTGGTCGTGGCCGATATCCCGCTTGCCCAGGCCGAGGATGGCGCGGCCCGGCTCCGGCAGGGAGATCACCTGGGCATAGACCTCCAGGGCCGGGTATAGCCCCTGCTCCAGCTCGGGACGCCGCCCCAGCACGCCGCGCTGGGCCTCCCGATAGATGCCGTGATCGTGGACCACATAGCAGCCGGGACGCAGCACCGGCACGAAGTGGCGGCCCAGGTGGGCCTCCCGGAACACCTCGGCGATCAGGTCATACCAGGCGGAGCCGGAGGCGGTGATCAGTGGCGCCGCGGCCTCGATCAGGCCGTCGTGGTCCAGGGTCTGGGCGGCCTCCACCAGGTGCCAGGCGTAGCTGCGCACCGCCCTGGCCGGATCGTCGCCGAACACCACCCCCTCGTAGCCCTCCAGGCCGGCCAGCACCAGGGCCGACTCCGCCTCGATCAGCTCCCCCAGGGCCAGCACCTCGTCCTGGTCGCGGCAGCCGCAACGCCCGCCCGGCACCCCCAGTTCGATCAGCACCCGCAGGCGCAACCCCCGGGCGCCGAAGTAGCGGCTCAGTTGCGCCACATTGGCGGCGCCGTCCACCACGCAGTAGAGCTCGGCGCCGGCCTCCAGCAGCGAGGCGACGATGGCCATATTGGCCTCGCCCACCAACTGGTTGGCCATCAGCAACCGCGTCACCCCGGCGGCGAAGGCGGCCCGGCACTGGGCGGCGGTGGCCAGGGTGATGCCCCAGGCGCCGGCCTCCAGTTGGCGCCGGAACAGCGCCGGGGTCATGGTGGTCTTGCCGTGGGGGGCCAGGCGGGCGCCGTGGTCGTCGGCGAAGCGCTGCATCCAGGCCAGGTTATGCTCGAGCGGCGCCTGGTGCACCACCGCCGCCGGCAGGCTGACGCCGGACAGCAGCTCGGGCAGGGTCTCGATGGCCCCCTTGCCCAGGGGCCAGGCGGAGGGCGTCGGGGAAAGGCTGGCGTCGGGGTGGGCCGATGGCATGGGCAATCAGGGCTCCTCGTCGGGGTCGGCGGAGGCGGGATCCTCGGATAACAGGGGGACCAGCTCGGCGAGCCGTGCCTTGAGCTCGGCCAGGGCCGCCGGGGCCTCCTCCAGCTCGCCGCCGCGGGCCAGGGTCTCCAGGTGCAGCGCCGCGGCCCCCAGGGCCCGGGCGCCGATCACCAGGGCCGAGCCCTTCAGGGTATGGGCGGCGCGGCGCAGTGTCACGCCGTCGTCGCCGGCGATGGCGGCCTCGATCTCGGCCATCAGGGCCGGGCACTCGCCCTGGAAGAGCGCCTCCATCTCCTCGAGCAGCGCCTCCTTGCCCTCCAGATTGGCCAGGGCCCCGGCCCGATCCCGCACCGGCTCGCCCGCCGCCTGGGCCGCGGGCGCCGGCGGCGTGGGCTCGGCGGACGCCGACGGCACCTCGTCGACGGCCACGCCCCGCGGGGGCGCTTCCACCGCCCGATAGAGCTCGGCGGCACGAAACGGCTTGGTGACATAGTCGTCCATGCCCGCCGCCAGGCAGCGCTGGCGATCCTCCCGGGTGGCGCTGGCGGTCATCGCCACCACCGTCAGGTGGCCGCCGCGGCGGCGCTCCCGCTCGCGCAGCGCCCGGGTCGCCGCCAGGCCATCCATCACCGGCATATGCACGTCCATCAGCACCACCTCGAACTCCCGCTCGGCCAGCGCCGCCAGGGCCTCGGCGCCCTGGGTGGCCAGCTCGACCTGGTGGCCGCGCTGGGTCAACAGGTCGATGGCCACCCGCTGGTTGGTGACGCCATCCTCCACCAGCAGCACCCGGCGCGGGCGCCAATCCGCCGGCCGTGCCTCGGCGTCGGCACGCGTCGGCGTCGCCAGCCGGGGCTCGGCGCCCAGGGCCTCGCTGACCGCCTCCAGCAGCTCTGACTGCTTGACCGGTTTCATCAGCAGCCGGGCGATGCCCAGGCGCTGGCGGCGGGACGCGTCGCCGGCCCGGCTCCCGGAGGAGAGCATCAGCAGGGCCATCTCGCCATGGCGGGGATCGGCGCGCAGGCGCTCGGCCAGGGTAAAGCCATCCATGCCCGGCATCATCACGTCGAGCAGTGCCAGGGGCAAGGGCTCGGCCTCCGCCTCCAGGGCGCCCAGGGCCGCCTCGCCGCCTTCCACCACCCGGGGCCGCATGCCCCAGCTGGTGAGGATCTCCTCGAGGATGCGGCGATTGGTGGCGTTGTCGTCCACCACCAGTACCCGCTGGCCCTCCAGCAGCCGGGAGCGCGGAGGGGCGGCGGCCGGGGCCTCCACCAGGCCGAAGTCGGCGCTAAAGGTGAAGCGGCTGCCGCGCCCGTCGGGGCCACTGTCGACGCGGATCTCGCCGCCCATCATGGCGACCAGTTGGGCGGCGATGGAGAGCCCCAGGCCGGTGCCGCCATTGACCCGGGTGATGGAGGTATCGGCCTGGCCGAAGGCCTCGAAGATGCGCCGGCGCTGGGCCTCGGGAATGCCGATGCCGGTGTCGCGCACCTCGACCCCCAGGCGTACCCGCCGGGCGTCCCGGGACTCCAGGCGCAGGTCCACCACCACCTCGCCGCGGGGGGTGAACTTGATGGCGTTACCCACCAGGTTGACCACCACCTGGCGCAGCCGCAGCGGATCCCCCAGCAGCTGATCGGGAATCTCCGGGGGAATATGCACCATCAGCTCCAGGCCCTTCTCGTCGGCGCGCAGGGCCAGGGTCTGGAGGGTATCGGCGAGGGTGTCGCGCAGCGGGAAGGGGCGCACCTCCAGCTCCAGGCGCCCGGCCTCGATCTTGGAGAAGTCGAGGATCTCGTTGATCAGCCCCAGCAGGGTGTCCGCCGAGGTCTGGATCAGCGCCACGTACTCCGCCTGCTGGGGCGTCAGTTCGGTGCGCTCGAGCAGCTCGGCGACGCCGATCACCCCGTTCATGGGGGTACGGATCTCGTGACTCATATTGGCCAGGAACTCGCTCTTGGCGAGGCTGGCCCGCTGGGCCTCGTCCCGGGCCCGGCGCAGCTCGGTCTGGGAGCGCCGCAGCGCCCGGGCGGCATCCTCCAGCTCGGCGGTGCGCTCGGCGACCCGCTCCTCCAGGCGGTGGCGGTGCTGCTCCAGCTCGGTGATATCGGAATAGACCGCCACATAGCCGCCATCGCCGGTGCGGTGCTCGCTGACCTGGATGCACAGGCCGTCGCTGCGCACGAACTGGTAGGGGCCATGGGGATCGCGGTGCTGGGCCAGGCGCTCACGGATCCATGCCTCGGCGGAATCGAAGCCGCGGGGCATCAGCCCCCGCTCGACCACCCCACGCAGCAGCGCCTCGAAGGCCATGCCCTCCTCCACCAGGTCGCCGGGGGTGACGAAATGCTCCTTGAAGCGGGAGTTGTAGAGCACCAGGCGGTCATCCGCATCATAGAGGGCGAAGCCCTCGGCGATCGACTCCAGGGCCTCGGTGAGCTGGTCGCGGGCCGCCTCGGCGCGGGCCTGGGCCTCCTCGGTGAGGGTCACCAGGGCCTCCAGGTGGGCGCGCTGGGCCTCGAACTCGGTGATATCGGTATAGATGGCCACCACCCCACCGCCGCGGGTGCGCCGCTCGCTGATGCGCAGCGTGCGGTTGCCGGTAGGCACCGTGAAGGGCGGGCCCGGATCGCGCCGCTGGGCGAGACGCCAGGCGATCCACTCCTCGGGGTCCCGCTCGCCGATATCGACGATACCCCGCGTGACCACGGCACGGATCAGGTCCTCGAAGCGCATGCCGGGCACGGCCATCTCGCCCACCCCCGAGTAGTCGCGGAACCGCGAGTTGCAGGCCAGCAGGATGTCGTTGGCATCGTAGAGGGTAAAGCCCTCGGAGATGGTCTCGATGGCCTCGGCCAGCTGCAGGTAGGCCGCCTGGGCCTCGGCGCGGGCGGCCTTGGCGGCGGCCAGGCGCTCCTCGATCGTCGTCATGGCCGGCTCCTGGTCTCGTAGGCGGTGCCAGGAGGTCTCGAGCCGACCACCTGGGCGGCCCCCCTAGACACCTCGGTCATCGTCATGGCCGGCTCCTGCCTAATCTTGCGACTCGTCGAGCTGGCCGCGCAGCCGGCCTTGCCCCTCGAGGCGCAGCAGCGCCTCCACCAGGGCCGCGGTGCGCATGTCCAGCCCCTCCGACTCGACCCGCCCCAGGCAGCGCCGGAAGGCGTCCAGCAGCCGCGCCTCGAGCCAGGCCTGGGCGGTTTCCCGCTCCCAGGGGCGCGCCCCCTGAGCCCACTCCAGGTAGGCCAGCCCCGCCCCGGCGGCGTTGCCGAGGATATCCGGCAGCACGAAGACCTCCCGCTCGTGGAGGCTCTCCTCCGCCTCCAGCAGGGTGGGGCCATGGGCCCCCTCCGCCAGCAGGCGGCAGTTGATGCGCGGGGCGTTCTCGGCGGTGACCTGCTGCTGCACCGCCGCCAGCACCAGGATATCGCAGGGCAGGCTCAGCAGGTCGCCGTTGTCGAGGGGCTCACCGCCGGCGAAGCCGGCCAGGGCGCCCTGGCTCGCCAGGTGCGCCTCCAGCGCCGCCAGGTCGAGGCCCGCCGGGTCCTGGCGCGCCGCGGAGGCGTCGCCGACGCCGATCAGCCTGACGCCCCGGGCCACCAGTTGGCGGGCCGTGGCCAGGCCCACCTGGCCGAGGCCCTGGAGCACCACCCGGGCGCCGCCCAGGGCGATGCCGAGGTGCTCCGCGGCGGCGGCGATCAGCGCCACCAGGCCGGCGCCGATGGCGGCCTGGCGCCGGGGCAGCCCACCCAGCAGGGCCGGCTTGCCGCTTACCGGCAGCCCTTCGTCGAGCAGCCAGGCCATGGCCTGCTCGTCGACGCCCAGGCCCGGGGCGAGGATATCCCGCCCATCGGCCAGGTCCTCCCGGAGCTCCCGGGCGAAGGCGCGCAGCAGGCGCTGGCGCTCGCCGGAGTCGAGGGCGGTGGGATCGACCCGCACGCCGCCCTTGGCGCCGCCGCAGGGCAGCCCCAGCAGGGCGCACTGCCAACTGGTCCACATCGCCAGGGCGGCCATCTCGCCGAGGCCCAGCTCCGGGTGCAGGCGCACGCCCCCCAGGGTCGGCCCCGGCAGCAACAGGTGCTGCACCCGGTAGCCGAACAGGGTCTCCGCCTGGTGGTGATCGTCGCGTCGGAAGGGAAAGGTGACCAGCCGCGCCCGCTGGGGGAACAGCAGCCGCTGGCGCAGGCCATCATCCAGGGCCATCACCTGGGCCGCCTTGAGGAACTGCTGCTGGGCCTGGCGGAACAGCGGCGAGTCCCATTCGCCGCCGCGCACCCGGGCCCGCGCCAGGGTGTAGCGCACCGTGCGCCCCAGGGCGGCCCCCTTGAGGTTGGACTTGACCAGGTAATCGGAGGCGCCGGACTCCACCGCCCGGGCCGCCAGTTGGAGGTCGTCGAGGCCGGTGAGGATCACCACCGGCACCTGGGGCGCCACCAGGCGCACCCGCCACAGGGTCTCCAGCTCCTGGCTGTCCGGCAGCACCAGGTCGAGCAGCACCAGGTCGATGCTGCCCTTGACCAGTCGGGTCAGCCCCTCGGCCAGGGTGGAGACCGCCTCCACCTCGCAGCGCAGCTGGGCATCTTCCTTGAGCAACTGCTGAATCAACCGGCTATGCAGGGGATTGTCTTCCACCAGCAGCAGACGCAGGGGGTGATCGGCCATGGGATGCCTCGCCTAATGCACTTTGCCTTAAGCGTAGGCCAGGGACTCGGAAGGGAAAGTGGCGACGAGAGGGAAAAAACGGTTCATCGCAGATCAGCGTGAAGCCACGACATGGATGATTCCGGCTTGCTACCGTGGGAGTTTGGCTATGCCGAACGATTGGGCGACGAAGTCGCCCCTGGTGGCAGCCAGGATCGCCCTTCGGGCGATATCGCGCGGAATCCGCGCTCCCACCGAAACCATGGTGGCGGCTTGAGGGGCAACATAGAATCTCCCACGGCGGCATTCACGCCAGAGTGCGAAGAACCAAAAAAACCGGCCACCGGTGAGGGTGGCCGGCGAAGGCAGCTTATGCCACCGAGAGAATCTTCATCGTATTGGTGCCGCCATGGGCGTTCATATGATCGCCGCGGGTCAGGATTACCTGGTCGCCAGGGCCGGCGATGCCGCGGGCCCGGAGCTCGTCCAGGGCGCGGGCATTGAGCTCGGTGGCGTCCATGGCGCTGGTGTCGAAGAACACCGAGACCACCCCCCGGTAGAGCGCCATGCGGCGCTGGGCGATGGGGCTATGGGCCAGGCCGATGATGGGCAGGCCGGAGCGGATGCGCGAGGCGATTAGCGGCGTATAGCCGGTGGACGTCATGCAGGCGATGGCGGCCACGCCCGCCAGGTGGTTGGCGGCATACATGGCCGACAGCGCCACCGTCTCATCGACCTTCGAGAAGCCCTCGTGGATGCGGTGCCCCGACTCCTGGGCGGTGCGCTCGCGCTCGGCGCCCAGGCACAGGCGGTGCATCGCCTCGATGGTCTCCACCGGGTAGTCGCCGGCGGCGGTCTCGGCGGAGAGCATCACCGCGTCGGTGCCGTCGAGCACGGCATTGGCCACGTCGAACACCTCGGCGCGGGTGGGCAGCGGCGCGCTGATCATCGACTCCATCATCTGGGTGGCGGTGATCACCGCCCGGTTGAGCTTGCGGGCGCGGCTGATGATGCGCTTCTGCACGCCGATCAACTGGGCGTCGCCGATCTCCACGCCGAGGTCGCCACGGGCCACCATCACCGCCTCGGAGGCGCGGATGATGCCGTCCAGGGTCTCCGGGTCGGCCACCGCCTCGGCGCGCTCGACCTTGGCCACCAGGCCGATTTCGCGGCCGGCCTCGCCGAGCAGTTCGCGGGCCTCCTGCATATCGGCGGCGCTGCGCGGAAAGGACACCGCCAGGTAGTCGACGCCGATGTCGATGGCGGTCTTGAGGTCGGCCTTGTCCTTGTCGGTGAGGGCCGCGGCGGAGAGGCCGCCGCCCTGCTTGTTGATGCCCTTGTTGTTGGACAGGCGCCCGCCGACGCTGACGGTGGTGTGCACCTCGGGGCCGTCGATCTGGGTCACTTCCAGCACCAGGCGGCCGTCGTCGAGGAGCAGCACATCGCCCACGGCGACGTCGCCGGCGAGGTCCTTGTAGTCGCAGCCGACCCTCTCGGCGGTGCCCGCCTCGGTGTCCATGGCCATGTCGAGGACGAAGGGCTGGCCCTCGTCGAGGGTCACGGCGCCGTCGGTAAAGCGGGCGATACGGATCTTGGGGCCCTGGAGGTCGCCGAGGGCGGCGACGCTCTTGCCGAGGCGCGCGGCGATCTCGCGCACCGCCTGCAGGCGGCGGCGATGATCGTCGGCGGTGCCGTGGGAGAAGTTGAGGCGTACCACGTCGACGCCGGCGTCGATCATCGCCTCGAGGACGCCCTCCCGGTCGCTGGCGGGACCCAGGGTGGCGACGATCTTGGTGCGGCGCAATGGGGAGTGGGGCAGAACGTTCATGCGGTCCTCGGCAGCACCAGGATGGCGCGGAAGTCGTTGACGTTGGTGCGGGTCGGCCCGGTGATGATCAGGTCGTCCAGCTCGGCGAAGAAGCTGTAGGCGTCGTTGCGCGCCAGGTAGTCCAGCGGCGCCAGGCGCGCCGCCTTGGCGCGGCTCCAGCAGTCGGGACCGAACTGGGCGCCGGCGTTGTCCTCGGAGCCGTCGATGCCGTCGGTATCGATGGCCAGGGCGTGGATGCCCTCGGCGCCCTTGAGGGCCTCGAAGAGCCCCAGGAGGTACTCGACATTGCGCCCGCCGCGGCCGTCGCCCTGGACGGTGACGCTGGTCTCGCCGCCGGAGAGGATCAGCAGCGGCTCGGCGATCTCGCCCTGCAGGGTCAGCGCCAGGCGCGCCTGGGCACGCCCCAGGTCGCGGGCCTCGCCCTCCAGGTCGTCGCCCAGCACGCGCACCGCCAGGCCGCTCTCCTCGGCGGCCCGACGCGCGGCCTCCAGGGCATCGGCGGCCCGCGCCAGCACCACCTCCTCGTCGCGGGCGAAGCCGGCATCGTCGCGCCGCGGCGCGCTGGTGTCCGCCACCAGGTGGCGCCGCACGCTGTCGGGCACCTCGATGCCATAGCGCTCGAGGATCGCCAGGGCGTCCGCCGGGGTGGAGTCGTCGGGCAGGGTCGGGCCGGAGGCGATCAGGGTGGGATCGTCGCCGGGCACGTCGGAGATCAGGTAGGTGACCACCCGCGCCGGATGGGCGGCGGCGGCCAGGCGTCCGCCCTTGATGGCGGAGAGGTGGCGGCGCACGGTATTGATCTCGCGGATCGGCGCCCCGCAGCGTAGCAGCGCCTTGTTGAGCTGCTGCTTCTGGTGCAGGGTCAGGCCGGCGGCCGGCAGGGTCATCAGCGCCGAGCCGCCGCCGGAGACCAGGGCGATCACCAGGTCGTCCGCGCCGAGGCCTTCCACCGCCTCGAGCATGCGCCGGGCGGCCTTCTCGCTGAGGTCATCGGGCATCGGGTGGGAGGCCTCGAGGACCTCGATGCGCCGGCACTCGGCGCCATGCTCGTAACGGGTGACCACCAGGCCGCTCAGCTCGGCCTCGGGGTAGCGCTGCTGCCAGGCCGTCTCCAGGGCCGCGGCCATGGCCGCGGCGGCCTTGCCGGCGCCGACCACCAGGGTGCGCCCCCTGGGGGGCTCGGGCAGGTTGTCGGGTAACAGGGAATCGGGGTGCACGGCGGCGACCGCCGTCTGAGCGAGACGCGACAGCCACTGGCGCGCCGCCTCATGACTCGAAAAGGGAGCGATAGCATTCATCGGCAGACTCCTCACGGAAGCCGCTACGGGCGGGAAAGGGGGAAGAAAAAAGCCGGTGACGGCCAAGGGCCTACCACAGGGAGACCGCCACCGGAGAAGGGCCACATGCGTGGCATGGCAGACGACGACCCGGCGCCTGCCAGTCAGGAACTCGATGGGACGCGGCGAAGGTCGTTTCACCGCGGCCCACCCAATCCCTGGGGGGAGGGCTTACTTGTCGCTGACGCTATGGTCGGCGAGCTGTTCCAGGGCGCGCAGGATGCCGGCATGATCCCAGTCGGCGCCGCCATGGGCCACGCAGGCCTGGAAGAGTTGCTGGGCGTTGGCGGTCCCCGGCAGCGACAGGTTGAGGCTGCGGGCGCCTTCCAGGGCCAGGTTGAGGTCCTTCTGATGGAGCTTGATCTTGAAGCCCGGATCGAAGGTGCCGTTGATCATGCGCTCGCCGTGAACGTCGAGGATCTTCGAGGTGGCCAGGCCACCGAGCAGGGACTCGCGCACCTTGGCCACGTCGGCGCCGGCCTTGGAGGCGAACAGCAGGCCTTCGGCCACCGCCTCGATGGTCAGGGCGACGACGATCTGGTTGGCCACCTTGCAGGTCTGGCCGGCGCCGTGACCACCGATATGGGTGATGGTCTTGCCCATCACTTCCAGCACCGGCTTGGCGCGGGCGAAGCCTTCCTCGGTGGCGCCGACCATGATGGTCAGGGCGGCGTTGATGGCACCGCCTTCGCCGCCGGAGACCGGGGCGTCGACGTACTCGCCGCCGGCGTCCACGATGCGCTTGGCGAACTCCTGGGTGGCGATCGGCGCGATGGAGCTCATGTCGATCACCAGGGTGCCCGGCTTGAGGCCCTCGACCACGCCGTTCTCACCGAACAGCACCAGTTCCACGTCGGGGGTGTCCGGCACCATGGTGATGATGATCTCGGCGGCCTCGGCCACCGCCTTGGGGTTGGCCACCACCTGGGCGCCCTTGTCGGCCAGGTCCTGGGGAATCGGGCTGCCGTGCTGCACGGTGATGATCTCGTGGCCGGCGTCCAGCAGGTGCCCCGCCATGGGGCGGCCCATGATGCCCAGGCCGATAAAACCGATCTTGCTCATAGTCTCTCTCCTTCTCGTATCCTGTCGTCGAACAGCGCTTAGCGCACGCTATCCAGCCAGCCCAGGCCTTCCACGGTGGTGGTCTTGGGCTTGTATTCGCAGCCGATCCAGCCGTCGTAACCGAGACGGTCGAGATGGGCGAACAGGAAGGGATAGTTGATCTCGCCGGTGCCCGGCTCGTGACGGCCCGGGTTGTCGGCGAGCTGCACATGGGCGATGCGTGCCAGGTGCGTCTCCATGGTCGGGGCCAGATCCCCTTCCATGATCTGCATGTGATAGATGTCGTACTGCAGCTCGAGGTTGCGGCTGCCCACTTCGTCGAAGATCGCCAGCGCCTGCTCGGTGCCGTTGAGGAAGAAGCCGGGGATATCGCGGGTGTTGATCGGCTCGGCGATCAGGCGGATGCCGGCGGCCTCGAGCTTCTCGGCGGCGAAGCGCAGGTTCTCCACCAGGGTCTGGCGAGCCTGGTCGTCGCTGACGCCCTGCGGCTTGATCCCGGCCAGGCAGTTGACCTGGGTGTTGCCGAGGACCTTGGCGTACTCGATCGCCCGGTCGACGCCGGCGCGGAACTCGTCCACGCGATCCGGGTGACAGGCGATGCCGCGCTCGCCGGCGCCCCAGTCACCGGCCGGCAGGTTGAAGAGCACCTGGGTCAGGCCATTGGCGTCCAGGCGCTGCTTGATCTCGTCGGCGGTGAAGTCGTAGGGGAAGAGGTACTCGACGCCCTGGAAGCCGGCCTTGGCGGCGGCCTCGAAGCGGTCGAGGAAATCCACCTCGGTAAACAGCATGCTGAGGTTGGCGGCAAACTTGGGCATGGTCGGCTCCTGTTTGAAACGGGTTTCCGGAACCGCCGCCCGAAGGCGGCGGGGTGCCGTCTACTTTAGGTCAAAGAGGCGATGGAAGTCGGCGCATCTTCCTGATTCTCGGCCAGGGCCTCGAACTCGTTGACGCCGCCCAGGTCGGTGCCCATGGCGATATTGGTGACCCGCTCGAGGATCACCTCGACCACCACCGGGACCCGGTATTCGGCCATCAGCCTGCGCGCTTCCTCGAAGGCCGGGGCGATGTCCTCGGGCTGGGTGACGCGCAGCGCCTTGCAGCCCAGGCCTTCCACCACGGAGACGTGATCGACGCCGTAGTCGTTGATCTCCGGGCAGTTGATGTTCTCGAAGGAGAGCTGCACGCAGTAGTCCATGTCGAAGCCGCGCTGGGCCTGGCGAATCAGCCCCAGGTAGGAGTTGTTCACCAGCACATGGATGTAGGGCAGCTTGAACTGGGCGCCCGCGGCCAGCTCCTCGACCATGAACTGGAAGTCGTAGTCACCGGAGAGGGCGACGACCTCGGCATCCGGATCGGCACGGCACACGCCCAGGGCGGCCGGGATGGTCCAGCCCAGGGGGCCGGCCTGACCGCAGTTGATCCAGTGGCGCGGCTTGTAGACGTGCAGGAACTGGGCACCGGCGATCTGCGACAGGCCAATGGTGCTGACGTAGCGGGTGTTCTTGCCGAACACCTTGTTCATCTCTTCGTAGACGCGCTGGGGCTTGACCGGCACGTCGTCGAAGTGAGTCTTGCGCAGCAGGGTGCGCTTGCGCTCCTGGCACTCCTCGGCCCACTGGCTGCGGTTCTTCAGCTTGCCTTCCGCCTTCCACTCCTTGGCCACCTCGATGAACAGCTCCAGGGCCGCCTTGGCGTCGGAGACGATGCCGTAGTCCGGGCCGAAGATGCGACCGACCTGGGTCGGCTCGATGTCCACGTGAACGAACTTGCGGCCTTCGGTGTAGGTGGAGATCTCACCGGTGTGGCGGTTGGCCCAACGGTTACCGATGCCCATCACGAAGTCGGAGGCCAGCATGGTGGCGTTGCCATAACGATGGGAGGTCTGCAGGCCCACCATGCCCGCCATCAGCGGGTGGTCGTCGGGAATGGTGCCCCAGCCCATCAGGGTCGGGATGACCGGCACGCCGGTGAGCTCGGCGAACTCGGTGAGCAGGTCGCTGGCGTCGGCGTTGATCACGCCGCCACCGGCCACCAGCAGCGGCCGCTCGGAGGCGTTGAGCAGCTCCAGGGCCTTCTCGGCCTGGGCGCGAGTCGCGGCGGGCTTGTAGGCCGGCAGCGGCTCATAGGTGTCCGGGTCGAACTCGATCTCGCTCATCTGCACGTCGATGGGCAGGTCGAGCAGCACCGGGCCCGGGCGCGAGGAGCGCATCAGGTGGAAGGCCTGCTGGAAGGCGCGCGGCACCTGGGCCGGCTCCAGCACGGTGATGGCCCACTTGGTGACCGGACCGGCGATCTCCTGGATGTTGACCGCCTGGAAGTCTTCCTTGTGCAGCTTGGCACGCGGCGCCTGACCGGTGATGCAGAGGATCGGAATGGAATCGGCACTGGCGGAGTAGAGGCCGGTGATCATGTCGGTGCCGGCGGGGCCGGAGGTGCCGATACACACGCCGATGTTACCGGCCTTGGTGCGGGTGTAGCCCTCGGCCATGTGCGAGGCGCCCTCGACGTGGCGAGCCAGGACGTGATCCACGCCGCCGACCTTGCGCAGGGCGGCATAGAAGGGGTTGATGGCGGCGCCGGGCACGCCGAAGGCGATATCGATGCCCTCTTTCTTCAAAACGTGAACGGCGGCTTCTGCTGCGGTCATCTTGGCCACGACGATTCCTCCTCGGTGACACGGTAATCAGGGTTCTTGCCATTCAAGGTAGGCGGGCGCCGTCGCGCTGTCAATATTTTATGGAAGACATTTCCACAAAAAACACACATGTACTAAAAAGCCATTTTTAATCAAAAACTTAAAGCCTACTAACTTTTCATGAAAATGAATTCTCAGGAATCGTTTTTCGGACGAATTCCGGGCACGCCGAAGGGGCCGACGGGATACCCCGCCGGCCCTTCGAGGCTAGCTAGAGAGGCGCTCAGTCCAGGGTGACGCGAACCGCCAGCGGGTGCTCGTCGCAGTTGTTGCCGGCGCCGCCCCGGTCGACCACCAGGAACTCGCCCTCACGCTCCAGCACCGACTGGATGGCGTGCCAGGTCCCGGCGCGGTAGTTGACGCCCTGGCGGCCGTCGGTGACGAAGGCGCGCACCTGGGCCGGGTCGATCTGGTCCCCCGGCGGGGCCACCACCACCAGGAAGCGTTCCTCGTGCAGCGGCACGAAGGCCTGGCTGCCCTGGGGGTGACGCTCCAGGAAGTCGAGGGTCAGGGGCACCTCCACCGGCTGGCTGACGAAGATGCTGATCAGCGCCCGGGCCTCCTCGCCCAGGGTCTCCACCTTGGCCAGGTCGTGGTAGCGCTTGGTGCGCCCGGCGTTGATGGGAAACCAGTCGGCGCCCCGGGTGTCGATGACGTCGCCGAAGGGGGCGAAGGCCTCCCGGGTGAGCGGTTGGGCGGTGAGTTCCAGCATCACGTCCTCCTCGCCACTCAACGCTGCAGGCCGCGATAGGCGGCGGAGGCATTGAGCTTCATATGACGGTTGACGTCCTTGTAGAGCAGGTAGCGGAACGGTCCCGGGCCACCGGCATAGCAGGCCTGCGGGCAGAAGGCGCGCAGCCACATGTAGTCACCGGCTTCCACCTCGACCCACTCCTGGTTGAGGTGATAGACCGCCTTGCCCTCGAGCACATAGAGGCCGTGCTCCATGACGTGGGTCTCGTCGAAGGGGATCACGCCGCCGGGCTGGAAGGTGACGATATTGACGTGCATGTCGTGACGCATATCGGACTGGTCGACGAAACGGGTGGTGACCCACTTCTCGTCGGTGTCCGGCATGGCGATCGGCTCGACATCGTTCTCGTTGGTGACGAAGGCCTCCGGCGCCTCGATGCCCTCGACGAACTCGTAGGCCTTGCGGATCCAGTGGAAACGCACCGCGGCATCGCTCTCGTTGCGCAGGGTCCAGTCGCTGCCCGGCGGAATAAAGGCGTAGCCGCCCGGCTGCATCACATGCGTCTCGCCGCCCAGGGTCAGTACCATCTCGCCCTCGACCACGAAGAGCACGCCCTCGGCACCCTCGTCCAGTTCCGGCTTGTTGCTGCCGCCACCGGGAGAGACTTCCACGATGTACTGGGAGAAGGTCTCGGAGAAGCCGGTCATCGGACGCGACAGCACCCACAGCCGGGTGTTCTCCCAGAACGGCAGGTAGCTGGCGACGATGTCCCGCAGCACGCCCTTGGGAATGATGGCGTAGGCCTCGGTGAAGACGGCGCGATCGGAGAGCAGCTGCGTCTGGGGCGGATGGCCGCCCTGGGGAGCGTAATAGGTATTACGAGCCATGGTGTGTCCTCGTTGGTTATTTGGGGTGCCTCGCGCCTGAGCGATGGCCGCGCCGCGGCGACGCCACGGGGCGCTCGAAACGCGCCCAGGCGTGATAACGGTTTCCATTATCCGGCGCCGACGGCCGGCTGCCGCCGAGCGGCGGGCCCCACTCGGCGCCTGTTACCAGTGTGGTCGATCAGCGCGTGGCCGGGTGGTGCTCGGCCCAGTGGCGGGCGATATCCACGCGGCGGGTGACCCAGACCCGGTCGTGGGCCTCGATATGGTCGAGGAAGCGCTGCAGGGCGCGGAAGCGGCCCGGGCGCCCCAGCAGGCGACAGTGCATGCCGATGGAGAGCATCTTCGGCGCCTCCTCGCCCTCCGCGTAGAGCACGTCGAAGGCGTCACGCAGGTAGCTGAAGAAGTGGTCGCCGGTGTTGAAGCCCTGGGGCGTGGCGAAGCGCATGTCGTTGGTGTCCAGGGTGTAGGGCACCACCAGGTGAGAGCGGGCCTCGCCCTGGCTGTCGCGCTCGGTGGTCCAGAACGGCAGGTCGTCGCCGTAGTAGTCGCTGTCGTAGAGGAAGGAGCCCTCGTCGAGCACCAGGCGACGGGTGTTGGGGCTGTCGCGTCCGGTATACCAGCCCAGCGGCTTCTCGCCGTAGAGGTTCTGGAAGATCTCGATGGCGCGCTGCATATGCTCGCGCTCGACGCTCTCCGGCACGTTCTGGTAGTGGATCCAGCGCAGGCCGTGACAGGCGATCTCGTGGCCCAGTTCCTTGAAGGCCTGGGCCACTTCCGGGTTGCGCTCCAGGGCCATGGCGACGCCGAACACGGTCAGCGGCAGGCCGCGGCGCTCGAACTCCTTGAGGATGCGCCAGACGCCGGCCCGGGAGCCGTACTCGTAGATCGACTCCATGCTCAGGTGGCGCTCCGGATAGGCCTCGGCGCCGACGATCTCGGAGAGGAACTTCTCGGAGTGGCTGTCGCCGTGCAGCACGCAGTTCTCGCCGCCCTCTTCGTAGTTGAGGACGAACTGCACGGCGATCCTGGCCTTGCCAGGCCAGTTGGCGTGCACCGGATCACGGCCGTAGCCGATCAGGTCACGGGGATAGTCGCTGTTAGGCGTTACGCTCATGGCTGACCTTCCTGATTGTTCTGCGTCGACTCGGCCTTCGGGGGACAGAAGCGAGCAACAGTTTATGTATACAATTAGAAGATAGAGTGTATCCAGCTGGCTTGCAAGTCCCGGGAGGCTATCTCTGGCCCCCCAGACACATCAGCGCCAGGGACTGGGCCAGGGCCGCATCGAAGGCATCCAGCAGGCGGCCCCCCTCGGGGGCCGGCAGCTCCCGGGCCAGGCCGGCGAAGGCCGCCCCGCCGATGATCACCACCGGCGGCGCGCAGCGCTGCCGCAAGCCCTCCAGGGCCTCGGCGACCCGCTTGCGTCCCGCCTCCCGCTGGACGGGCAGCGCCAGGTCGTCGATCACCACCGGTACGATCTCCAGGCAGTGATGGGAGACCCCCAGGGCGTGCAGGTGCTCCTCGATCATCCGCGGCCAGCGCGCCCCCGGGGTGATAATGGCGAAACGCTCCCCCAGCTGCAGGGCGCTGAGCACCGCGGCCTCCAGCATGCCCAGCACCGGCACCGGGCTGACCTCGCGCACCGCCGCCAGGCCCGGCTCGCCGAAGCAGGCCAGCAGGATGGCGTCCACCTCCACCTCCGCCTCGCCCTGCGCCAGGCGCGCCTCCACCCGCCGCAGGGTGCTGGCCGCGGTCAGCGCGCAATCCCGCCGCGAGCCGATATAGGGCACGCCCTCCTCGGCGGTCTCCTCGACGACCGTCACCGCTTCGCCCAGCCAGTGCCGGGCGCGGCTGGCCATGGCCGCGGTCATGGCGGCATTGCTATTGCCATTGAGCAGCAGCAGGCGCATCACTCTCTCCTCTCTCTATGCTCCAGTGACTCACCGGCATGCATCACGGCACAGCCACCCTTCTAGGATTGATCTTTGTATACAAAAATTTCAAGCAGTTTTTTATCCCCACGGCCCGATAGCACGGGATATGCCGGGCCGAGACACGGCCGCGGCCGGCGGCGAGCGGATGAGCACATTGTGATCGACAAAGTGTATACATAATATCTCGGAAGCGGTCGACACTGGGGAAGATTCGGGCCAATTGCGACCTAAGTCTAGCCGGAAATTATCTAATAAAACTTAGTAATCAGGCGCTAACGCTCTGTTTTAAAATATCTATAAAGGGAAAACAGCAAGATCCTCTTTCGGCTTGCGGTCTGGGCAAAGCGGATCTATTTTGTGTACAAAACAATAATTCCTTGTTCACAAGCCCCGGAGTCTCCCCATGCAGCTACGCCTGATCAACCCCAATACCACCGCCGGCATGACCGCCACGATCGGCGAGGCGGCGACGCGTATCGCCGCCCCCGGCACCCGGATCACCGCCACCCAACCCGATGCCGGGCCGGTCTCCATCGAGAGTCACTTCGACGAGGCGGTGGCCGCGGTAGGGGTCCAGGAGGAGGTCCTGGCCGGTGAGCGGGAGGGCACCGACGCCTATATCATCGCCTGCTTCGGCGACCCGGGCCTGCTGGCGGCCCGCGAGCTGACCCGGGCCCCGGTGATCGGCATCGCCGAGGCGGCCTTCCATATGGCCAGCCTGATCAGCACCCGTTTCTCGGTGGTCACCACCCTGGGGCGCACCGCCATCATCGCCGAGCATCTGCTGGCCCAGTATGGCTTCGCCCACCACTGCCGGCGGGTGCGGGCGGCGGAGATTCCGGTGCTCGACCTGGAGGAGGATGGCGACGCCGCCCTGGCACGCATTATCGACGAGGGGCGCCGGGCCAGGGACGAGGATGGCATCGGCGCCATCGTACTGGGCTGTGGCGGCATGGCAGACCTGACCGAAGAGATCACCGAGGCCGTCGGCCTGCCGGTGGTGGAGGGGGTCACCGCGGCGGTCAAGCTGGCCGAGGCCCTGGTGGGCCTGGGGCTGGGCACCAGCAAGCATGGCGACCTGGCCTTTCCGCGGCCCAAGGCCTTCACCGGCCGTTTCGAACATTTCTCGGGGCTGATGCCACGGCAGTGATGCCCCTGATTCCCGGCGACGACACAACAACAACCGTCCACCCATCGCGAGGACACTATCATGAACAAGAGTGACTCCCTGCAGGCCGAGGCCATGCCCACCCACGACGCCACCAAGGCTCCCGGCCAGGAATCCCTGGCGCCCCAGCAGACCCGGATCATGGGGCGCGCCTCTTACTTCCTGGCCTGGTTCGGCGGCTGCGTCTCCATCGGTACCTTCGCCATGGGCTCCAGCGTGGTGGGCACGCTGAACCTGATCCAGGCCACGGTGGCCATCGCCATCGGCTGCTTCGTGATCGGCATCGCCCTGGCCCTGAACGGTGCCGCCGGCTACAAGTACGGCATCCCCTTTATGGTCCAGGCCCGCGGCGCCTTCGGCTTCGCCGGCACCCGCCTGCCCGGCCTGGTGCGGGCGGTGCCGGCCATCGTCTGGTACGGCTTCCAGAGCTGGATCGGCGCCGGGGCCCTGAACATGGTCTCGGCGACCCTGTTCGGCTTCGACAACCTGATCTTCTACTTCATCACCTTCCAGTTCCTGCAGATCGGCCTGTCGGTAATGGGCTTCCAGGGCATCAAGTGGCTGGAGAATATCGGCAGCGCCTTTATCCTCGCCTCTCTGACCTATATGTTCTACGCCACGGTACAGCGCTACGGCGACGAGCTCTCCGCCAACCTGCTGACCATGGAAGGCTCCTGGGGCCTGCCGTTCTGGGGCGCCACCATGCTGTTCCTGGGCATCTACAGCACCATGATGCTCAACGTCAGCGACTACTCCCGGGAGCACAAGAAGGGCACCGGTCCTGGGCTGCTGACCACCATCTACGCCATGTCGATCCTGCCCTGCACCCTGTTCATGGGCCTGATCGGCTTCATGGTCTCCGAGGCCACCGGCACCGCCGACCCCATCCAGGTGTTCACCAATGCGGTGGACAACACCCCGCTGCTGATGGCCACCCTGCTGTTTATCGCCTTCGCCCAGGTCACCACCAATGTGCTCAACAACGTGGTGCCGCCGACCTATGTGCTGATGGACGTGTTCAAGATGAAGTTCCGCACCGCCACCATCCTGGTGGGGCTGCTGGCCTTCGCCACCTTCCCCTGGAAGCTGGTGCAACCGGATTCCGCCGCCGGCCTGCAGCTCTTCGTGCAGACCTACTCGGCCTTCCTGGGGCCGATCTTCGCCATCCTGGTAGTGGACTACTTCCTGATTCGCCGCCGCACCCTGGACCTGGGCAAGCTGTATGACGAGAACGGCCCCTACCGGGGCGTCAACTATGCGGCGCTGATCGCCACCGTCGTGGGTATCGCCGCCGCCCTGAGCTTCTCGGCCATCTCCTGGTACGCCAGCCTGATCCCCGCCGGCGTCACCTACTACCTGCTGATGCAGCACTGGGCGCCCTGCCAGCGCTTCCGCCAGTAAGCCCGGCAAGACGGACGGCTCGCCCGACCAGGTCCGGGCGAGCCGCCTCTCCCACAATGACAAATGGTGACCCCGATGAAAGAGAGCGATCTGGATATCCAGACGATCGATCCGAGCCTCTATAACAAGGATCTCGCCCCGCTGAAGCACAAGGACCGCAATTGGGGGGCCTTCGAGATCTTCAATGTGTGGTCCAACGACATCCAGAGCCTGTTCGGCTATACCCTGGCGGCCTCGCTGTTCCTGGCCTATGGCCTGAATGGCTGGGCGGTGATGACGGCGATCATCCTGGCCGGGGTGATCGTGATGTTCCTGGTCAACCTGACCGGCAAGCCCAGCGTCAAGTACGGCATCCCCTTCCCGGTAATGGTGCGGGCCAGCATGGGGGTGCGCGGCGCCAACCTGCCGGCCCTGCTGCGCGCCATCATCGGCATCTTCTGGTACGGGGTGCAGACCTACTTCGCCTCCACGGCGGTGGCGCTGCTGATCACCGCCCTGTTCGGCGCCGGTAACGGCGGCACCTTCCTGGGCCTCTCCGGGGTGGCCTGGCTGGCCTTCGTGATCGTCTGGCTGTTCCAGATCGCGATCTTCTGGCAGGGCATCGAGCGCATCAAGCACTTCCTCAACTGGGCCGGCCCGCTGGTCTATGTGGTGATGGTGGTGCTGATGATCGTGGTCTGGGTTCAGGCCGGCAGCGACTTGCTGCCCGCGGTGGGCACCATCTTCAGCGCCGATGGCGAGGATAGCGGCAGCGCCGTGGCGGCCTTCCTGGCCATCGTCGGCACCATGGTCGCCTACTTCGCCGCCGTGGTGATCAACTTCGGTGACTTCACCCGCTTCGTGAAGAGCGAGCGCCAGATGAAGCTCGGCAACCTGCTGGGCCTGCCGCTCAACGTGGCCTTCTTCTCCTTTATCGCCCTGATCATCACCGCCGGCACCCTGGTGCTGTTCGGCGAGGCGCTGACCAATCCGGCGGATATCGTCGAACGGGTCGACTCCCTGCCGCTGACCATCGTCGCCGCCCTGACCTTCTTCGCCGCCACCGTGGGCATCAACCTGGTGGCCAACTTCATTCCGCCGGCCTATGACCTGGCCAACCTCTTCCCCAGCAAGATCAGCTTCAAGGTCGGCGGCCTGATCACCGCCGGGGTGGCCTTCTTCGTCGGCGCCCTGTGGGTCTCGGTGATCAGCCAGATCGGCGTACCGGGCTTCGTCAACGCCCTCGGCGCCATCGTCGCGCCCTTCTACGGCATCATCGTGGCGGACTACTACCTGATCAAGCGCCAGCACCTGAATATGCAGGACCTCTTCTCCTCCAAGGAGGGCACCGCCTATTACTACCTCAAGGGCTGGAACCAGCGCGCCCTGATCGCCTTCGGCGGCGCGGCGCTGTTCTCGATCTCCACGGTGATCGTGCCGGCGCTCTCCGACCTCAACGGCTATGGCTGGCTGCTGGGTGCCGCCCTGGGCGGGCTCTTCTACTATGGCCTGATGCGCCGCTTCCGGGCCGCCCCGGCCATCTCCGGCGCCTGACCCGCCACCGCCCTCCGACGCCCCCCGAGCCGCCCGGCTCGGGGGGCTATTCGGCTTCCAGCGAATGCAGTACCCGGAGGGCACACCAGGCATGGTAGCCCAGCAGCAGGAGCGCGGTCGGCAGGTAGACGAACAACCAACCGGCATAGCCCTGCAGGTAGAGGATGATCGACGGGAAGACCAGCACCAGCAGGTAGAAGACGCCCCAGAACCCGTTGGCCACCGGCGCATGGTAGCGCCGGAACCAGGTCGGCCAGCCGCCGGCGATATGGAAGAGCGGCCCGCGCGCGCCGGCGGCGCGGTTGAGTACCGCCTCCAGCTCGCGCATGCGGCGCAGGTGAAAGAAGAAGATCGACTGCTTGAGCAGGTCGAAGAACATCACCAACACGATCACCAGCAGCAGGATCAGGAACCCCACGGGGGTCACCGGCTGCTCGAGACGGGCATCCAGCTCGAACAGGCGCACCACGGGGTCCCAGGCCAGCAGGGCGCCGATGGAGCCGAACAGGCGGATATCCCCCAGCGACCGGTGGATATAGTCGTTGCACACCTCGCTGAGCCGCACGTACTCCTCGTAGACCCGGCCCAGGGAGAGCGCCTCCGCCTCCTCTTCTGACGATCGCGTCACGACGGCCCCCAGCCGATGGGTTCGATCATGACCTCAGTATGGCGCGCCTCACAAGGAGGGCAATGCGCGGCTCAGCGCCCCCGGGCTTGCCCCGGCATGCCATGGCCCGGCGGATCAACGACAAAGGCCCCGGGCATCGCTGCCCGGGGCCTATTGCATGGGGGGAAGAAAGGGGGCCTCAGCCGGAGAAGATCTGGTGCAGGTCCGGGGTCTCGTCCTCCTCCTCGGTGATCGACAGGGAGGCCTCGATGGCCTTGAGGTGGCGGCTCATAAAGACCTTGGCCCGCTCGCCGTTGCCCTCCTCCAGGAAGCGAATCAGGTCGTCATGGTCATGGGACTCACAGCCCAGGTGGCCGGTATTGCCGTAGACCGCCAGGATCAACGAGGAACGCGAGCAGAGCCGCCCCACGAACTCGGCCAGGGTGGCATTGCCGGAGAGCCGCGCCAGGCGCTCGTGGAAGGCGGCGGAGAGCTTGATGGCCACGCTCTGCTCGCCGGAACGCAGCGCCTCGCGTTCGCGGCGGGCCATGTCGCGCAGCTCGCGCAGGTCGGCGGCGGTGACACGCCGCGCCACCTCGGGCATCAGGCCACACTCCACCATCTGGCGGGCATCGAAGACGTCCTTGGCTTCGTCGGCGGTGGGCCGGGTGACGCTGGCGCCACGCCGCGGGGTCAGGGTGACCAGCTGCTCCAGGGCCAGGCGCTGCAGGATCTTGCGGATGCCGGTACGGCTGACGCCGAATACCTCGGCCAGGGCGTCCTCGCGCAGCCGCGCGCCGGGCTTGAGGCGGTGCTCGATGATGGCATCGCTGATATGACGATAGATGGCATCGTGGCGCTCGGCGCCGTCGCCATTCTTGCCCAGGCGCCGCTTGGGACGCTCCCCGGCGGCGGCCGGCATCTGTTTGTGTTCCGTCATGGTCGGCGACTCTCCAGATCGACTGCCCATCATCGAGCTTCCATTGTATACGTTTTTATTCCCCACAGACGACAGGGCCCGCCAAGGGCGGGCCACCGTCTCTCGAGGCGGGGCGGTACCGGGCACCACCCTCGCTGCGGGCTCGCTTACTCGCGCCAGTCGGCGATCACGGCACGCTCCTCATCGGTCATCTGGGTCATATTGCCCAGCGGCATGTAGTTGCTGCCCACCACCTGCTTGATCTGGGCGATGCTGTTGAGGATGTTCTCGTCGCTGTCATAGGTGATCCCCGCCGGGGCCGAGTTGAAGCTGGGATGGCTCGGCTCACGGGAGTGACAGGTCACGCAACGCTCATTGATGATGCCGCTGACCTCCGCGATGCCGGACCCCTCACTGGCCACGGCCAGGTCGGTGGCCCCCGCCGGCGCGCTGCTCGGCGCCGCGACCCAGACACTGATCAGGATCAGCACCACGCCCGCCGCCGGGTAGGCCGGCTTGATCTGGCCGGAGTGCATCAGCACGAAGAACTGACGGATCAGGGCGCCGGCGAAGATGAACAGCGTCATGATCACCCAGGCCAGCTCATGGGCGTAGAGGAAGGAGTAGTGGTTGCTGATCATCAGCAGCACCACCGGCAGGGTGAAGTAGGTGTTATGCACCGAGCGCTGCTTGCCGCGCTTGCCATCGATGGGATTGGGCGTCTCGCCGGCCTTGAGCGCCTTCACCATGCGCCGCTGGCCCGGGATGATCCAGAAGAAGACGTTGGCGGACATGGTGGTGGCCATCACCGCGCCGGTCAGCAGGAAGGCGGCCCGCCCGGAGAAGATATGCACGCTCAGGTAGGCGACCACCACCATCATCACCGCCACGGCGATACTCAGGACGCCATCGCGCTCCATGTTCGGGCTGATGCGCTTGCACAGCTCGTTGTAGACCACCCAGCCACCGAGCAGGAAGAGCAGCGCCATGACATTGGCCTGCCAGCCGGTCATATTGGCGGCCCACTCCCAGGAGCTGCCCGGGTTGACCAGGTAGAAGCTGGGGTTGGCCATATACAGCAGGGTGAAGAGCGCGAAGCCCGACAGCCAGGTGGTGTAGGACTTCCAGAACGACCAGTGCAGGTCGTCGGGCAGCTTTTCCGGGCTCGTGGCGTACTTCTGGTTGTGATAGAAACCGCCACCGTGCACGGCCCACATCTCGCCGAACACGCCCTTCTTGCGACAAGCCTCGTCCTTGGGCGTCTTCAGCCCGTTATCCAGCATCACGAAGTAGATCGATTCACCGATCCAGGCGATCGCCGCGATGACGTGGAGCCATCGCAGCAGCATATTGGCAAACTCGAGGAGATACGCGTCCATAACTCAGCGCTCGCTTTGTACGGTTGTTGTAGGTCGATTCAGGGGAGCCGATCGGGATCAGCTGCCCCGGTAGGTGGAGAAGCTGTAAGGCGCCAGCAGCAGCGGCACATGGTAGTGCTCGTCCGCGTTGGCGACGCCGAAGCGCAGCGGGATGCGATCCAGGAAGCGCGGCTTGGGGCCGGGCACGCCTTCGCGATCCAGGTAGTCGCCGGCATGGAAAAGCAGCTCATATTCGCCCACGGTTAGGGCATCGCCCTCGAGGATGGGGGCATCACAGCGGCCATCGTCATTGGTCACGGCCTCGCCGATGCGCACCCGCTCATCGCCTTCGATACGGAAGACCTCGATGCGAATACCGTGGCCCGGCCGGCCCTTGGCAGAGTCCAAGACGTGGGTGGTTACGCGTCCCATGTGTCTCTCCTGTTGTGGTCATGGCACCGCGAGGCGGCGCGAGTAAGGAAAAAGGCCGGGGCTCGACAAGCGTGCTCTCGCCGGGGAACCGACCCGAAGTCTATGGTTACAGTTTTAGCCTCAAATGGAGTACATTTCAAAGAGTTTTTGTATACAGTAGATGTAGCGTATTATGGGCCCTCTGCCTCCCAAGGAGAAAACAATGAGCGACAAGACCCTGAACCCCCGTCCCAGCAGCATGGACCGCGCCACCTTCGTGGCCCAGTTCGGCGAGATCTACGAACACTCTCCCTGGGTCGCCGAGCTGACCTGGGAGGCCGGCCTGGGCGCCGAGCAGGACACCCCGGAGGGCCTGGCCGCCGCCATGGGCAAGGTGCTCGACGAGGCCAGCCCCGAGCGCCAGCTGGAGGTGGTGCGTGCCCACCCGGACCTGGCCGGCAAGGCGGCCCTGGCCGGCGAGCTCACCGATGACTCCACCAACGAGCAGGCCGGCGCCGGCCTCGACCAGTGCACCCCCGAGGAGCTGGCCCGCTTCGAGCGCCTGAACAACGCCTACAAGGAACGCTTCGGCTTCCCCTTCGTGATGGCCGTCAAGGGCAGCAACCGCCACCTGATCCTGGCCGCTTTCGAGGAGCGCCTGGAGAACAGCGCCGAAGAGGAGCGCCGCACCGTGGTGGAACAGATCAACCACATCGCCCTGTTCCGCCTCCAGGCCCGCGCCGAGCAGCAATAAGCCGACGGTACCGCCCGAAAGGTTTAGTGGAAGGGATTTCCGTTACCACGACAGGACGGCGTCGAGGGTGTATCCTAGGCGCCAGTGATCAATGCAGTTGGGTGACGGAGAGCGAGGCGTGACCGAGAGCAAACGCAAGACGGTGGGCCGCCCGGCCGGGAGCGGCAAGAGCAGCGGCGGACACAGCCAGTCGCTGGTGCGCGGCCTGAATATCCTCGAGGGGCTGGCCGCCGCCCCCATGGGCCTGGCGCTGTCCGATATCGCGCAGATCGTCGGCCTGGCCCCCTCCACCACCCACCGCCTGCTCCAGGCCCTGCACCAGCAGGGCTTTATCACCCAGGACACCGAGCTGGGCCTGTGGAAGGTGGGGGTCAAGACCTTCCAGATCGGCAATACCTTCCTCGAGGCCCGCGACTTCGTGGCCACCGCCCGCCCCTTCCTGCGTCGCCTCACCGAGGAGAGCGGCGAGTCCGCCAACCTGGGCATCCGCGACGACGGCATGGCGGTGTTCCTGGCCCAGAGCGAGTCGCCGCAGATGATGCGCATGATCACCCGCCTCGGCTCCCGGGCCCCCATGCACGCCTCCGGGGTCGGCAAGGCGCTGCTGGCCTGGCTGCCGGACAAGGAGGTGGAGCGCATCCTCCAGGCCCGCGGCCTGCCCCGGGTCACCGCCAGCACCATCGATACCCCGGCGCGGCTGCGCGAGGCCCTGGCGGAGATTCGCCGCCAGGGCTACGCCTGCGACCGGGAGGAACACGCCGTCGGCCTGCATTGCGTGGCGGCGACCATCCATGACGAGCAGGGCAATGCCCTGGCGGGCATCTCGGTCTCCGGCCCGGTGGCGCGGATTCCCGAGTCGCGCCTGGCGGAGCTGGGCGGCCTGGTCAGCCGTGCGGCGCGGGAGATTACCGCGCAGATCGGTGGCAAGCAGCCCAGTCCCGAGGCGTTTTGACCTTGGCGCCGGGGAGATTACCGCCCTCTCCATCAGACCTCGGCGGCAAGCAGCCCAGCCCCGAGGCGTTTTGACCTTGGCGCCGGGGAGATCACCGCCCTCTCCATCAAACCTCGGTGGCAAGCAGCCCAGCCCCGAGGCGTTCTAAGCGCCTCCGAGGGGAGATCACCGCCCTCTCCATCAGACCTCGGCGGCAAGCAGCCCAGTCCCGAGGCGTTTTAGCCTCATCGCCGGACCGGTATGATGTGAGCAGCCCAACCAACAAAAAGGCCGACCCTCTCGAGGGTCGGCCTTTTTGTTGGGCGGTAGCGACGCTAGTAGAGCAGTTGGGGCAGGAAGAGCACGATGCCCGGGAACACCAGCACCAGCAGCGCCCGTGCCATGCCGGCGAACCAGAAGGGCGTCACCCCACGGAAGATGGTCCCCGTCGAGACGTCCGGCAATACCGCCCGCAGCACGAAGACGTTCATCCCCACCGGCGGCGTGATCAGGCTGATCTCGATGACGATCACCACCAGGATGCCGAACCACACCAGGTCGAAGCCCAGCCCCGCCACCACCGGGAAGAACACCGGCACGGTGAGCAGCATCATCGACATGCTCTCGAACACGCAGCCCAGCAACACATAGATCGCCAGGATCACCAGGATCACCATGAAGGGCGCCACCTCCAGGCCGTTGACGAAGGCCAGCAGGTCATTGGGCAAGCCGGCGCGGTTGATGAAGTTGGCGAAGATCAGCGCCGTCAGCACCACCGCGAAGAGCATCGCCGTGGTGCGCACCGTGTCCATCAGCACGTTCATCACGATCTGCGGCGTCAGTGCCCGGCGCAGCAGGGCGATCACGAAGGCGCCCATGGCGCCGATCCCCGCCGCCTCGGTGGGGGTGAACACGCCCAGGTAGATGCCGCCGATCACCAGCACGAACAGCGCCAGGGTGCTGCCCACGCTCTTCAGCGCCTTGATCCGCTCCGCCCAGGGCACCCGCTCCGCCGCCGGCCCGGCACTCGGGTCGCGCCACAGCACCCACTTCACCGCCAGCAGGTAGAGCACGATGCCCAGGATGCCGGGAATAAAGCCCGCCGCGAACAGCTCGCGAATGCTGGTCTCGGTGAGGATGCCGTAGATCACCAGCATCACGCTGGGCGGAATCAGGATCCCCAGGGTGCCGCCGGCGGCGATGGCCGCCGAGGCCAGCGAGTCCCGGTAGCCGTACTTGCGCATCTGCGGCATGGCCACCCGCCCCATGGTGGCGGCGGTGGCCAGGCTCGAGCCGCAGATGGCGCTGAAGCCGCCGCAGGCGACGATGGTGGCCATCGCCTGACCGCCCTTGCGGTGCCCCAGGAAACCGTTGGAGGCCCGGAACAGGGCGTCCGACAGTCCGGCATGGGAGACGAAGTTGCCCATCAGGATAAACAGCGGAATCACCGACAGGCCATAGTTCATGGCGGTGTCCACCACCCGCCGCGCGGCCATCGCCTCGGCGGCATTCCAGTTGCCGGTGAGGTAGTAGAAACCCACGAAGCCGACGAGGCCCATGGCGAAGGCCAGCGGCAGGCGCAGGAAGACCAGCAGCAGCAGCGCCGCGAAGCCATAGAGTGCCTCGATCATGCCGAATCCTCCTTATCGGACCCATCGCCCTCGGGGCTCAGCGGCCCGCCGCGCTCGATGATCCGCAGCCCCTCGAGCAGGTAACCCAGGGCGCGCATCGCCAGCAGCAGGGTCGAGGCGCCCAGCATCAGCGCCATCAGGTAAATCAGGTAGCCGATGGGAATGCGCAGGAACTCGGTGACGTCACCCCAGGCGAAGGCCCGCTCGCCCAGCGCCCAGACCCGACCGGTCATTACCCACAGGGCCGCGGCGCAGACGCCGTTGACCACCAGCTGGCGGAACCAGATCAGCCCCCTGGGGAAGACCGCGTCCAGCAGGTCGACGCTGATATGCGCCTCCCGCCAGCACACCACCGGCAGCGACAGGAAGACCACCGCCGCCAGCATCAACTGGGTCAGCTCCACGGTGCCAAGGATGGGACTATTGAAGAAGTAGCGGCCGGTGACATCGGCGGTGGTCAGCAGCATCAGGGCGAAGAGGGTGGCGCCCGCCACCCCCTCCAGGCCTCGCTGCATCACCAGGCCGAGACGCGCCGCGCGGGTCGCCAGGGTCTGCATAATATGCTCCGTTTACTCGGCCGCCACGATGGTAGCGGGCACCAGGGCGGCCACGCCCTCTTCCTCGGCGGCGGCATCCAGCTGCTCGTGGAAGTAGGCCATGGCGGCCCGGGCATCGACGCCACGGCTCTCGGTGACCGTCTCGGCCCACGCCTCGACCAGGCTGTCGCTGATGCCACTCAGGGTCTCGAGGTCCTCGCCACCCAGGTCGGTGAAGGTATGCCCCTGCTCCTCGGCGAAGGCCACGCCGCGCACGTCCACGGTATCGAACATGTAGCCGAACAGCCGCGACAGCCGCTCGCCGGAGACCGCCTCGATGGCCGCCCGATCCTCGGCGGAGACCCGGTCCCAGATCATCGGGTTGACCACGATGGTGAAGCTGCCGCGATAGAAGCCGCCATCCACCCTGAGGGTATGCGGGAAGACCTCGGCGACGCGGAAGCTGCGCAGGCCCTCCGGCACCAGCATGGCGCCGTCGATGACCCCCTGGGAGCCCGCCTCGTAGACGCCGGTGGGCGGCAGGGCCACACCGGTCAGCTCCAGGGCAGTGGAGAGATCGCCCATGACGCCACCGCCGACGCGGATGCGTTCGCCGCGCAGGTCATCCAGGGTCTCGTACTGCTCGCGGCTGAAGATCCAGCCCGGGCCATGCACCCCGGCGGCCACCACGTCGACGCCGCGATGCTCGCCGGCCTCGGCCAGGTACTCCTGGTGGGTGCGCCAGTAAGCGGCGGAGGCATCCTCGGAAGAGAACTCCTCGAAGGTGGGGAATTCGGGCAGCTTGGTCAGCTCGAAGCGCCCGGTGTTATAGCCATGGAAGACCCAGGTGGCATCGGCGATGCCGTCGGCCACCATCTCCATCTGGGAGGCGGGCGGGCCCATGTCGTGGACCACGTCCAGGGTCACGCGGCCCTCGGTGGCCTCCTCGATCCAGGCCTTCCAGGTGGGCCAGACGATGGTGTTGATGCCATGGTTGGGGCCGGCCCAGGTGCTGACGGTAATGGTGGTCTGGGCCAGGGCCGAGGTGCTCAGGGATGCGGCGGCCAGGGCGCCGATCATCAGGCTGGTGGTCTTCTTGTACATGGTCACTCCCTCCGTCGCCACCGGGCGGCGGCATGGTTTGCTGTTATTGGATAGGGCGCGGGACGACTCCGCCACGTGATACGTTTTTTTATCTTTTTATCGTTTATGGGAAACACGTCAGGCATACCATGCCGGCCGGCCACCGTCGGCGCAATGGCAGCGTGACAAATGGCGCATAAGACATAGGTATAACCGGAAAAAGAACCTTTAATATCATTCGATTATATCATTATTAGCAGGCGAATTAGTTTCTCTGGCCAGCCCTGATATAGCCACAGGATCACAGACCATCACACTGCCTAAACATCGACCCACCGGATGAAGCATCAAATAAATCACCTTTATCGCGATCATTCTCGTATCACTTCCTTGGCTTCAGAAAAGAAGACCAATCCCTATCTCGTCCGCCGAACCCCATACCAGCTCGAACGACCGAGGGTCCTACCCAGCCACAATAGCCACGAAACATATCGAGGCAGTCAGTCACCGGTATCACGTCATCGCTAGCCGATACGTTCCAGTTGGCGTTCCAGCTTGCCCATGGCATTAAAGAGGTCGCGGTACTCCCCGGCGCTCAGGGTCGCCACCAGCTCCGCTTCCCAGGCCCGGGCCTGGGGCACCAGTTCGGCCAGCAGTGCCTGCCCGGCCTCAGTGAGGCGCAGGTAATGCAGGCGCTGATCCGACGAGCAGGGCGTGCGGTCGATCAGGCCCCGCTCCACCAGGGCCTGCACCGCCCGGGAGACCCGCGCCTTGTCCATCTGGGTCGCCTCGCGGATCTGCGTGGCGGTCAGCACATCGCGATGGCTGAGCCAGGCCAGCACCCGCCATTGAGAGACATTGAGCCCATAGCGCGCCTCATACCGGCGCGCCAGGGCCTGACTGATGCGCTCCGCCAGGCTATTGAGCCGGTAAGGCAGGAACTGACGCAGGTCCAGCTCCGCCTTGTCCGACGAGGCCTCTCGGGTCGACTCGGCGACCATCACGCCTCCTTGATAGAGCAGCCGGGACAGGAGCGGCACGATGCCCGGGAACACCAGGCCAACAGCGCCGCGTAGCCATGGAGTGCCGCGATCATGCCGACTCCGCCTTGTCGACCCAGTTGCAAGATCCGACCGACGGCGGCCAGGGGGATGGGTGTCATGATCATGCCTCCCGGCCCTTAGTGGGCCACGACCCGGGCTGCGATGCCCTCGGCCTCGGCGGCCCGGGCAAGCTGCTCGTGGAAGTGTTCGAGGGCCACCTCCGACTCGATGCCCCGCTCGGCGACATCCGCCGACCAGGTCGCGATCAGCTCGGCGGTGATCTCCTGCAGCCGCGCGATACCGGCCTCGTCCAGGGCCTGGGTGGCCTGGCCCTGCTCCTCGCCGAAGGCCACGCCGCGCTCGTCGGAGACATCCATCATGTAACCGAACAGCCGCGAGAGATGCTCGCCGGAGACCGATTCGATGGCCTGGCGATCCTCGGCGGAGACCCGCTCCCAGAACATGGGATTGACCACGATGGCGAAGCTGCCGCGATAGAAGCCGCCGTCCACCGTCAGGGTATGGGGCGCCACCTCGGCGACCCGGAAGCTGCGCAGGCTCTCCAGGGTCAGCATGGCGCCATCCACCACCCCCTGGGAGGTCGCCTCGTAGACGCCGGTGGGCGGCAGGGCCACCCCGGTGACGCCCAGGGCCTCCGCCAGGCCGCTCATCACCCCGCCGCCGACCCGCAGCCGCAGGCCCGCCAGGCCGTCGAGATCGGCCACGGCGTCGCGGGTAAAGACCTGCCCCGGGCCATGCACCCCCATGGCGACCACGTCCACGCCGCGGTGCTCATCGGCCTGGGCCAGGTGTTCCCGGTGGGTATGCCAGTAGGCGGCGGAGGCGTCCTCGGAGGAGAAGGTCTCGAAGGTGGGAAATTCCGGTAACTGGGTGGCCAGGAAGCGGCCGGCCATATGGGCATGGAAGATCCAGCTGGCATCGGCGATACCGTCGGCGACGATATCCATCTGGGAGGCGGGCGGGCCCATGTCGTGGACCACGTCCAGGGTCACACGGCCCTCGGTGGCCTCCTCGATCCAGGCCTTCCAGGTGGGCCAGACGATGGTGTTGACGCCGTGGTTGGGGCCACCCCAGGTGCTGACGGTGAGGGTGGTCTGGGCCAGGGCCGGAGCGCTCAGGCAGAGGGCGGCGGCGGCGCCCAGCAGCAGGCGGGTGGCGTGATGCATGGTCGAGTTCCTCGTCGTGGGGCCGACGCTCGCGGCATCGACATCATTGTTATGCGTTATCGGCGACACCTTGCCCGCATATTGGTATCACGCGCAACCATTTTCCCGTAAAGGATCGACTAGACTTAAGTCTAGCCATTCATTAACCGACTGATTTATCGAAGCCCACGGCAAAAACCGGACTCTGAAGGAGGGAATCGGTGCAGAGACGGCTGGACAATAAGTTTCAATAGAAACTATTATCCCGACACACCAACGACAAGGCGCCGTTCCCCTGCGGCCCCGACCGAGCGGAGGAATCATGAGCAAGAAGTTCGCATCCCACGCCGATACCGAAGAGAAGCAGGTCAGCTTCACCCGGCTCGCCGACGGCCTCTATGCCTATACCGCCGAGGGCGACCCCAACACCGGCATCATCATCGGCGACGACAGCGTCATGGTGGTGGACACCCAGGCCACGCCGATCATGGCCCAGGACGTGATCCGCCGGATCCGCGAGGTCACCGACCTGCCCATCAAGCATGTGGTGATGAGCCACTACCACGCGGTACGGGTGCTGGGCGCCTCCGCCTACGAGGCCGAGAACATCTATGCCAGCCGCAACACCTATGAGCTGATCAAGGAGCGGGGCCAGCAGGACTACGAGTCCGAGGTGGGTCGCTTCCCGCGCCTCTTCCAGGGCGTCGACTCGGTGCCCGGCCTGACCTGGCCGAACATCGTCTTCGAACGCGAGCTGACCGTCTTCATGGGCAGCCGCGAGGTGCGCATCATGCACCTGGGCAAGGGTCACACCAGGGGCGACACCGTGGTCTGGCTGCCCGAGGAGAAGGTGCTCTTCTCCGGCGACCAGGTGGAGTACGGCGCCACCCCCTACAGCGGCGACGCCTACCACGAGGAGTGGCCGGCCACCCTCGACAAGCTGCTGGCCCTGGAGCCCGAGCAGTTGGTGCCGGGCCGCGGCGACGCCCTGACCACCCCGGCGCTGTGCCGTGAAGCCATCGAGGGCACCCGCGACTTCCTGCTGACCATGTACAACAGCGTCAAGGCGGGCAAGGCCGCCGGCAAGTCGCTCTCCGAGTGCTATGCCGAGACCTACGCACTGATGAAGCCCAAGTACGGCCACTGGGTGATCTTCGATCACTGCCTGCCCTTCGATATCACCCGCTGCTATGACGAGGCCGGTGGCGAGTACCCGGACCCGCGCATCTGGACCGCCGAGCGCGACCAGGAGATGTGGCACTCCCTGCAGGAAGTGGTCGAAAACCAGTAAGTCCCGCGCTCGCTGACCCCAGGACACCCCCGCGGCCCGGTAACGGGTCGCGGTCGGAGGAGCCATGCCGAATACTTACAAGAATCCCGTCTATCCCTACCGCCGGCCACCGGAGCTGGACCGGGCCGAGATCCGCCACTGCCCGGTGGTGATCATCGGCGGCGGTCCCTCGGGCCTGGCCGCGGCCATCGACCTGGCCAAGCAGGGCATCGATAGCGTGCTGCTGGACGACAACAACACCGTCAGCGTCGGCTCGCGGGCCATCTGCTTCGCCAAACGCACCCTGGAGATCATGGATCGCCTCGGCTGCGCCCAGCCCATGCTCGACAAGGGCGTTACCTGGCAGCTCGGCAAGGTCTTCTTCCAGGAGCGCCAGGTCTATGAATTCAACCTGCTGCCGGAGGATGGCCACCGGGTGCCGGCCTTTATCAACCTGCAGCAGTACTACTTCGAGGAGTACCTGGTCGAGCGTACCGGCGACTTCGCCGAGCGCATCGACCTGCGCTGGAAGCACCAGGTAATCGCGGTCGACAGCCAGGCCGAGCGCACCCTGGTGACGGTGCGTACCGCGGATGGCGACTACCGCCTGGCCTGCGACTACCTGCTGGTGGCCGACGGCGCCAACAGCCGCATCCGCGACATGCTCGGCCTGGACTGCCAGGGCCAGGTGTTCCAGGACCGCTTCCTGATCGCCGACGTGGTGATGAAGGCGGACTTCCCCACCGAGCGCTGGTTCTGGTTCGACCCGCCCTTCCATCCCAACCAGTCGGTGCTGCTGCACAAGCAGCCGGACAACGTCTGGCGCATCGACTTCCAGCTGGGCTGGGACGCCGACCCGGAGGAGGAGAAGAAGGAAGCGAACATCCGCCCCCGGGTGCAAGCCATGCTCGGCGAGGACGTGGAGTTCGACCTGGAATGGGCCAGCGTCTACACCTTCCGCTGCCGCCGGATGGACCGCTTTATCCACCGCCGGGTCTTCTTCATGGGCGACGCCGCCCACCAGGTCTCGCCCTTCGGCGCCCGGGGCGCCAACGGCGCCATCCAGAGCGTGGAGAACCTGACCTGGAAGCTGGCCCGGGTGCTCAAGGGCCAGGCACCCCAGGCGCTGCTCGCCACCTATAATGATGAGCGCCAGCATGGGGCGGCCGAGAACATCTTGAATTCCACCCGGTCGACCGACTTTATCACCCCCAAGAGCCGCGTCAGCCGCCTGTTCCGTGACACCACCCTGGAGCTGGCCGAGCACTATCCGTTCGCCCGTGCCCTGGTCAACAGCGGCCGGCTGTCGATGCCCTGCCGCTACGACGGCTCGCCCCTCAACGGCGACGACGCCGCGGGTTTTCCAGCCGAACTGCGCCCGGGCAGCCCCGCCAAGGACGCGCCGATCCGCCAGGATGGCGAAGCCGCCTGGCTGCTCAACCAGTTGGGGGATCGCTTCGTGCTGCTGCTGGATGCCCGGGGCGGGGTGGAGAACAATGCCCAGAACGATGCCCAGGGCAACGCCCTGGCCAGCCGCGCCGCCGAGCTGGCGGCCCTGCTGGCCCGCCAGGCGGACCTCGACCTGCTGCTGCTGGGCCCGGCCCCGGACGCCCTCACCGATCTGCCGCGTACCCGCCAGATCGAGGACGCCGAGGGCCTGGTGGCCAGCCGCTACGGCCTGACGCCGGGGGCCGGCTACCTGCTGCGCCCCGACCAACACGTCGCCGCCCGCTGGCCCGAGTGCCGCGCCGAGGCGGTGGAGCGCGCCCTGGCCACGGCCCTGGGCCAGCATCTGACCGCCGCGGAGGTGACCCATGCCACGGCTTGAGCTCGACCCCAATTTCAGTGATCCGGACGCCTTCTACGCGGCGCTCACCGAACTCCACCGGGAGCGCAGCGACGAGGAGAGCGAGCGCATCAATGCTCGCCTGATCCTGCTGCTGGCCAACCATGTCGGCGACCAAGCGGTGCTGGAGGAGGCGCTGCACATCGCCGCCGCACCGGCACCCCAGGAACGGTAATTTCGAGAGGAAGGACTCATGACCACCCAAACCCTGGAATACCAGAGTGGTTTCCGAAACCACTTCGCCAGCGAGGCGCTGCCCGGGGCCCTGCCCCAGGGCCAGAACTCGCCCCAGCGCTGCCCCTATGGCCTCTACGCGGAGCAGTTCACCGGCTCGGCCTTCACCTCGCCGCGCCACCAGAACCTGCGCTCCTGGCTCTATCGCATCCGCCCCTCGGTGGCCCAGTCCGCCTACCGGCCGCTGGACGACGCCCGGGTCGCCACCGCGCCTCTGGCCAGGCCCGCCGCCGACCCCAACCAGATGCGTTGGGACCCCATGCCGCTGCCCGAGGCCGGGACCGACTTCCTCGACGGCCTGCTCAGCGTGGCGGTCAATGGCGACGCCGGCACCCAGGCCGGCTGCGGCGTGCACCTCTACGCCATCAACCGGGACATGCTGGAGCGCTTCTTCTATAACGCCGACGGCGAGCTGCTGATCGTGCCCCAGCTCGGCACCCTGCGCCTGCGCACCGAGTTCGGCGAGCTCGAGGTGGCCTCCGGCGAGATCGCCGCCATCCCCCGCGGCGTCAAGTTCCAGGTGCGCCTGGGCGAGGGCGTCGACGCCGCCCGCGGCTACGTCTGCGAGAACTACGGCGCGCCCTTCGAGCTGCCGGGGCTCGGGCCCATCGGCGCCAACGGCCTGGCCAACCCCCGCGACTTCCTGAGCCCGGTGGCGGCCTACGAGGACGTGCGGGGCGACTTCGAGCTGGTGGCCAAGTTCTCCGGGCGCTTCTGGTCGGCGCGCCTGGATCACTCGCCCCTGGACGTGGTGGCCTGGCACGGCAACGTCGCCCCCTACAAGTACGACCTGGCCACCTTCAACACCATCAACACCGTGAGCTTCGACCACCCGGACCCGTCGATCTTCACCGTGCTGACCTCCCCCTCCGATACCCCGGGGATGGCCAATATCGACTTCGTGATCTTCCCGCCGCGCTGGATGGTGGCCGAGCACACCTTCCGTCCGCCCTACTTCCATCGCAACCTGATGAGCGAGTTCATGGGCCTGATCCACGGCGAGTACGACGCCAAGGCGGAGGGCTTCCTGCCCGGCGGCGCCAGCCTGCACAACTGCATGTCGCCCCATGGGCCGGACGCCGAGACCTTCGAGAAGGCCAGCGAGGGCGAGCTGACGCCCCAGTATCAGGGCGCCACCATGGCCTTTATGTTCGAGAGCCGCTACGTCTATCATCCCACCGAAGCGGCGCTGAACGCGGACTTCCGCCAGCGCGACTACGTGGATGTATGGGCCGGCATGAAGAGCCACTTCGACCCCGAGAATCGCTAAGCCCGACTCCCCGACGACAAAGGATTATTAAGATGAAACTTGCCAGCCTCAACAAGGGCCGCGACGGCGAACTGATCGTCGTCTCCCGTGACCTCAAGCGCGCCGTCAAGGTGCCGCAGATCGCCGCCACCCTGCAGCAGGCCATCGAGCAGTGGGAGACCCTGGAGCCCCGGCTCCAGCACGTCTACGACGCCCTCAACGGCGGCCAGGCCGAGAACGCCTTCGACCTGGACATGGCCAGGCTGCACTCGCCGCTGCCCCGCGCCTACCACTGGGCCGACGGCTCCGCCTACCTCAACCACGTCCAACTGGTGCGTCAGGCGCGTAACGCCGAGATGCCCGAGACCTTCTGGACCGACCCGCTGATGTACCAGGGCGGTAGCGACCGCTTTATCGCCCCCACCGAGGATATCGAGGCGGTGAGCGAGTCCCACGGCATCGACTTCGAGGGCGAGATCGCCGTCATTACCGACGACGTGCCCATGGCGGTGACCCCGGAGCAGGCCGCCGGCCATATCAAGCTGATCATGCTGGTCAACGACGTCAGCCTGCGCGGCCTGATCCCCGGCGAGCTGGCCAAGGGCTTCGGCTTCTACCAGGCCAAGCCGGCCTCCAGCTTCTCGCCGATCTGCGTCACTCCCGACGAGCTGGGCGACACCTGGAAGGAGGGCCGCGTCCACCTGCCGCTGACCGTGCACCTCAACGGCGAGAAGTTCGGCGAGCCGGAGGCCGGCCCCGACATGATCTTCGGCTTCCCGGAGCTGGTGGCCCATGCCGCCAAGACCCGCCACCTGGGCGCCGGCACCGTGATCGGCTCCGGCACCGTCTCCAACCCGGACGCCGAGGGCGGCCCCGGCAAGCCGGTGAGCGACGGCGGCGTGGGCTATAGCTGCCTGGCCGAGGTGCGCATGGTCGAGCAGATCCTGCATGGCCAGGCCAAGACCTCCTTTATGCGCTTCGGCGACCGGGTGCGCATCGAGATGTTCGACCGCGACGGCCAGAGCATCTTCGGCGCCATCGACCAGCAGGTGGTCGAGTACAAGCCCCACTGAGGCGAGGAGGCAGGATGACGACCCTCTACGGTTATTTCCGTTCGTCCGCCGCCTACCGGGTACGCATCGCCCTGAACCTCAAGGGCCTGGCCTATGACCAGGCCCCGGTCAACCTGGTCAAGGGCGAGCAGCGCTTTGATGCCTTCCTCGCCCGCAACCCCCAGGGGCTGGTCCCGGCGCTGGTCACCGATGACGGCGCGCGGCTGACCCAGTCCCTGGCGATCTGCGAGTACCTGGACGAGCGTTACCCGGAGCCGGCGCTGCTGCCGGCGGACGCCGCCGGCCGCGCCCGGGTCCGCGCCCTGGCCCAATCGGTGGCCTGCGAGATCCATCCCCTCAACAACCTGCGGGTGCTCAAGTACCTGACCGGGGAGCTGGGGCTGGACGAGGCGGCCAAGATGACCTGGTACCGGCACTGGATCACCGAGGGCTTCGCCGCCCTGGAGGCCCAGCTCTCCCGGGAGGCGGGCAGCGGCGACTTCTGCCATGGCGACACCCCGGGCCTGGCGGACCTCTGCCTGGTGCCCCAGGTGTTCAACGCCGAGCGCTTCGCGTGCGACCTGGCCCCCTACCCGCGGATCCGCCGTATCGTGGCCAACTGCCGGGCCCTGGACGCCTTCGCCCGGGCCGCCCCGGAGGCCCAGCCGGACGCCGGGTAGCCAGGGGGGCCGGTGTTGTGGGAGTTCGGCTGTGCCGAACGATATCGCCCGAAGGGCGATCCTGGGTGGCGGTTCAGGGCGCCTGGCGGCGCCAATCGCTCAGCGGAGCTGAGCTCCCACCACCCCAGGGAGTCACCCCGACAGGCCTTGCCTCGTTGGTGTATAATAAGCAGCCTAATGAAGCGGGCGCGACCCTGTCCCCCAGGTGTCGCGCCCGTTTCTCGTCTTACCACCACCGGACGCGCCTCCGGCGCCTCCAAGGAGAACCGGGTGTTACGGCTGACCTCCCCCGCCACCGTGATCCTGCTGGCGGCCCTGACCGCCCTGGGCCCCCTGGCCACCGATATGTACCTGCCCGCCATGCCGGCCATGGCCGAGGCGCTGAATACCGGCGCCGACCAGGTGCAGCTGACCCTAAGCCTCTATATGACCGGCTTCGCCCTGGCCCAGCTGTTCTGCGGCCCATTGGCGGACCGCTTCGGCCGCAAGCCGATCATGGTGGGGGGCTTCGCCCTCTTCCTGGCGGCCAGCCTGCTCTGCGCCCTGGCGCCGAGCATCGAATGGCTGCTGGCCGGGCGCTTCCTGCAGGCCCTCGGCGGCGCCGCCGGCCCGGTGCTGGGACGCGCCGCGGTGCGCGATATCTACGGCCCCCTGGAGGCCGGGCGCATCCTCTCCCACCTGGCCAGCATCATGGCCCTGGCCCCAGCCCTGGCGCCGGTGGTGGGCGCCGGCCTGTTGATGCTCTTCGGCTGGGAGGCGATCTTCCTGGTGCTGGCCCTCTACGCGGCCATCGCCCTGGCGCTGCTGATCTTCGCCCTGCCGGAACCCCTGCCCCGGGAACTGCGCCAACCCATCGGTCCGGCCGCCATGCTCGGCAACTTTCGCATGCTGCTCGGCCAGCGCGCCTTCATCGGCTATACGCTGACCAATGCCGCCGCCTTCTCGGGGCTCTTCGCCTACCTCTCCGGCTCCGCCTTCGTGCTGATCGAGTTTGTCGGCGTCCACCCCACCACCTACGGCATCCTCTTCGCGCTGATCGTGGCGGGCTTCTTCGGCGGCACCCTGATCAGCGGCCGCCATAGCCGGCGCCTGGGCCGCGACCGCCTGATCCTGCGCGGCGCCCTGCTCTGCACCCTGGGCGGCACGACCATGGCGCTGCTGGCCCTGGCCGGCGTCACCCAGGCCTGGGCCGTGGTGGGGCCGCATATCGTCTTCATGATGGGGGTAGGCATCCTGATGCCCCAGACCATGGCCGGTGCCCTGGCCCCCAACCCCCGGTGCGCCGGCGCCGCCTCCTCGCTGTTCGGCTTCCTGCAGATGGGCATCGCCGCCCTGGTGGGGGGCCTGGTGGGCCAGCTGCACGACGACACCTCGCGCACCCTGGCGCTGACCATCGGCCTGGCCGGCATCACCGCCCTCGCGGTCTACTGGGGCCTGGTGCGCCCCGCCGCCCGCCAGGAGGCCCGCCAGGCGCTCTCGGAGTAACCCCGCCCCCGAAAGACACCCATAAAGAAACGCCGCCCTGCCTAAGCAGGGCGGCGTTGTCTCGGCTAGGCCGATAGGCCCGGATCAGGCCACTTCGGCGGCGATGGTCATCGGGCGACCGTTGCGCAGCTCCTCCAGCAGCCTGGCCCGCCGGGCCTGGGCCTGCTCGGCGGCGGCCTCGCGCACCGGGCCATAGCCGCGGACCTCTTCCGGCAGCTTGCCCAGCGCCAGGGCGGTGGCGTGGGTGGCGTCATCCAGGCGCGTCACCAGCTCGTCGAGCAGGGCCTCGTACTCCGCCAGCAGACGGCGATCCAGCTTGCGGTCGGCGCTGAAGCGGAAGGGGTCGAGGGGGCCGTTGCGCAGGCCGCGGAGCCGGGCCAGCCCCTTCATGGCGGTGAGCATCCAGGGCCCGAAGCGGCGCTTCACCGGGCGCCCCTTGGCATCCTTGCGGCCGCCCAGCAGCGGCGGCGCCAGGTGGAAGGTCAGCTTGTAGTCGCCGCCGAAGGTGGCGTCGAGCTCCTCGAGGAAGTCGCTCTCGGTGTAGAGGCGCGCCACCTCGTACTCGTCCTTGTAGGCCATCAGCCGGTAGAGCTGGGTGGCCACCGCCTGGGTCAGGGCCTCGCCGGCCTCGAGGCGCGCTTCCGCCTCGCGCACCCGGGCCACCTTCTGCACGTAGCGCTCGGCATAGGCGCGGTCCTGGTAGCGTTCCAGCAGGCGGGCGTGGCGGGCGATCACCTCATCGAGGCCGGCGTCGGCGGACAGCGGCGTCTCGTCCAGGCGACGCTGCAGGTAGTCCGGCTCCACCGCCGCCAATCGGCCCCAGGAGAAGGCGCGCTGGTTCTTGTCGATGGCCACGCCGTTAAGTTCGATGGCGCGCTTGAGCGCCGCCTCGCTGACCGGCAGCAGGCCCTGCTGCCAGGCGAAGCCGAGCATCATGACATTGGAGAAGACGGTGTCTCCCAGCAGTTGCTCGGCCAGGCGATTGGCGTCCAGGGTGGCGAAGTTGACCTCGCCCACGGCGTCGCGCAGCAGCGCCAGGCGCTTGTCCGCCTGCATATCGGCGTCCCGGTAGAGCACATAGTCGGCGGTGGCCAGCTCGGCCAGGTTGGCCACCATCTTCGTCGTGCCGGCCTGGAGCACGTCCAGGGCCTTCTTCGAGCTGCCGACGACCATATCGCAGGCGATCACCGCATCGGCCTGGCCGGACTCGATGCGCACCTGATTGAGGTCGCCGGGCGCCGGGGCCAGGCGCACGTAGCTGAGCACGGTGCCGCCCTTCTGGGCGAAGCCCATGAAGTCGAGCACGCTGGTGCCGCGGCCCTCCAGGTGGGCGGCCATGGTGATCAGCTGGCCCACGGTGACCACGCCGGTGCCGCCGACGCCGCCCACCAGCAGGTCATAAGGCGCCTCGAGCGCCGGGGCCTGGGGCGCCGGCAGGGCCGCCACCTTGCGCCAGAAGGCCTCGTCGACCCCCACGCCCTGGCCCTTGCGCAGCTCGCCGCCCTCCACGGTGACGAAGCTGGGGCAGAAGCCGCCCACGCAGGAGAGGTCCTTGTTGCAGGAGGACTGGTCGATCCTGCGCTTGCGCCCCAGCTCGGTCTCCCGGGACACCACCGACAGGCAGTTGGACTGCACCGAGCAGTCGCCGCAGCCCTCGCAGACGTGGTGGTTGATAAAGACCCGCTTGGCCGGGTCGGGCATCAGGCCGCGCTTGCGGCGGCGACGCTTCTCGGCGGCGCACACCTGGTCGTAGACCAGCACGGTACAGCCGGAAATCTCGCGCAGTTCGCGCTGCAGGGCGTCCATCTCGTCGCGGTGGTGGAAGGTCACCCCCTTGGGAAACTGGCCCTCGTGGCCGCGGTACTTCTCGGGCTCGTCGCTGACCACCACGACACGCTTCACGCCCTCGGCGGCGGCGTGCTGGGCGATCATCGGCACGGTGATCTGGCCGTCCACCGGCTGGCCGCCGGTCATCGCCACGGCGTCGTTGAACAGCACCTTGTAGGTGATATTGACCCCGGCGGCCACCGCCTGGCGGATCGCCATGGAGCCGGAGTGGAACCAGGTGCCCTCGCCCAGATTCTGGAAGATATGACCGTTGCCGGTGAAGCGGCTCTTGCCCACCCAGTTGACCCCCTCGCCGCCCATCTGGATCAGCGACTCGGTCTGGCGACCCATCCAGGAGGCCATGAAGTGGCAGCCGATGCCGGCCAGGGCCTTGCTGCCCTCCGGCACCTTGGTGGAGCTGTTGTGGGGGCAGCCGGAGCAGAAGTAGGGCAGGCGCCGCACGCCGCCCAGCTCCTTGGCCTCGGCGCGGCAGCGATCCAGCTTGCTCAGGCGCTCTTGCAGGTCGATGGCGAAGAAGCGCTCCAGGCGCTCGGCCACGTAGCCGGCCAGCAGCCGCGGGCTCAGCTCGCCCACATAGGGAATCAGCGGCTTGCCCGCCTCGTCCTGCTTGCCGGTGATCAGCACCTCGCCGGGGCGATCCGGCTCGGACATGTACTCCTTGATCTGGCTCTCGATGATGCCGCGCTTCTCCTCGATGACCAGGATCTCCTGCTTGCCGTGCACGAAATCGAGGATGCCGCGACGCTGCAGGGGCCACACCATGCCGACCTTGTAGAGCTCCACCCCCAGCTCGCGCAGCGCCGCCTCGTCGAGGCCCAGCAGGCGCAGCGCCTCGAGCAGGTCCAGGTGGCCCTTGCCGGTGGTGACGATGCCGAAGCGCGCGCCGTCGTTGGTGTAGAGACGCTTGTCGATGGGGTTGGCGCCGGCGAAGGCCTGCACCGCCGCCAGCTTGTGCTCGATACGCGTCTCCAGCTGGGGCCCGGGCAGGTCCGGCCAGCGGTAGTGGAGGCCGTCTTCCGGGGGGGTGAAGTCGGTCGGGGTGGCGAAGTCGGGCAACGGCGGCACCTCGATGGAGGCACCGCTCTCCACGGTCTCGGAGACCGCCTTGAAGCCCACCCAGCAGCCGGAATAGCGGGACAGCGCATAGCCCCAGAGGCCGAATTCCTCGTACTCGGCCAGCGACGCCGGATTGATCACCGGCATAAACCAGGCCATAAAGGCCACGTCGGACTGGTGGGGCATGGAGGAGGAGACGCAGCCGTGGTCGTCGCCGGCCACCACCAGCACGCCGCCATTGGGGGAGCTGCCGTAGGCGTTGCCGTGCTTCAGGGCATCGCCGGCGCGATCCACCCCCGGCCCCTTGCCGTACCAGAAGCCGAAGACGCCCTCGACCTCCTTGTCCGGGTCGGTCTCCACCTGCTGGCTGCCCAGCATCATGGTGGCGGCCAGGTCCTCGTTGATGGCCGGCACGAAGTCGATATGGTAGCTATCCAGGGCCGCCTTGGCCTGCCACAGGGCCTGATCGACGCCGCCCAGGGGCGAGCCGCGGTAGCCGCTGATCAGGCCGGCGGTATGGCGCCCATCGCGACGATCCAGCTGCGCCTGACGCAGGGCGATGCGCACCAGGGCCTGGGTGCCGGTGACGAAGATCCGGCCCGCGTCGCGGGAGTAACGGTCGTTGAGCTGGTAGTCGTCGAGGACGACGGGGGAGGTCGTAGTCATGGTCGCCACCTTCGCGGGGAATGGGCTTTAGCGTGTTATGGCGAGGAGTCTAGCCAAGGCCCCGCTAAAGGTGCTTGCGAACTCGCCCCCGAAACCGCCATCATTCGAAAGGATATTTCTCTCAGAGAAGCCCAGTGAAATATTCTTCGAAATCCTAGACCTTGGTTTAAACCATTAGGGAGCCCGCCATGGCCTCCGACGCCCCCCTGGACGCCTACGACAAGAAGATCCTGCGCCTGCTCCAGGCCCAGGGCCGCATCACCAACCAGCAGCTGGCGGAGGAGATCGGCCTCTCCTCGGCGGCCTGCTGGCGACGGGTCAAGGCCCTGGAGGAGAGCGGCACCCTGCGGCGCTTTACCGCCCTGGTGGACCCGGCCCGGGTCGGCCAGCCGCTCACCGCCCTGGTGATGGTGACCCTGGTGCGCCACCATATCGACAACACCGCCGAGTTCGAGCGCCGGATCCTCGAGTACCCGGAGGTGCTGCAGTGCTTCGCCACCACCGGCAACGCCGACTTCGTGCTGCGGGTGGTGATCGAGGACATGACCGCCTACGACCGTTTCCTCAACGAGAAGCTCTTTACCCTGGCGGGGATCTCCCAGGTCAACTCCAACTTCGCCCTGCGCGAGATCAAGAACGAGACCGCCATCCCGATTCGCTGAACAAGGAAAGCCCACCCATGCCCACGACGGCCGCCTCACGGATGATCCTGCTGCTGGCCCTGGCCGGCTTCGCCAGCATGGCCTCGATGCGCGTCACCGACGCCATGCTGCCGGCCCTGGCCGAGACCTTCGCCCGCCCGGTGGCCGACGTGGCCCAGAACATCACCCTCTTCGCCGTGGCCTACGGCCTGATGCAGCTCGCCTATGGCCCCCAGGGGGATCGCCACGGCGCCCTGCGGGTGATCGGCCTGGCCACCCTGGCCTGTGCCCTGGGCTCGATCGGTGCGGCGCTCTCCGGGTCGCTGCCGATGCTGCTGCTGTTTCGCACCCTGAGCGGCGCCACCGCCGCCGCCATCATCCCCCTCTCCATGGCCTGGGTGGGCGACACCGTGCCCTATGCCGAGCGCCAGGTGGCCCTGGCGCGGATGCTCTCCGGGGCGGTGCTGGGGCTGATCGCCGGCCAGACCCTGGGCGGCCTGCTGGCGGACACCCTGGGCTGGCGATCCGCCTTCCTGCTGTTGGCCGGCGTCTTCCTGGTCGCGGGAGTCCTGCTGATCGCCACCCTGCGGCGGCGTCCGGAGCTCTCGCCCCGGGGCGAGGGCGGCGACGGCCTGGCCTTCCTGGCGCGGATTCGAGGCGTGCTGGCCGAGACCCGCGCCCGCTGGCTCCTCGCCCTGGTGTTCCTGGAGGGCATCGCCGCCTTCGGCGCCCTGGGCTTCGCCGCCAGCCACCTGCACCGCTGGCAGGGCCTGTCGCTGACCCGGGCCGGGCTCTCGGTGGCGCTGTTCGGGGTCGGCGGGCTGATCTTCGCCGCCCTGGCCAGGCTGCTGGTGCGGCGCCTGGGCGAGGCCGGCCTGGCCCTGGGCGGCGGCACCCTGATGGGGGCCGGCTTCCTCGCCCTGGCCCTGGCGCCCACCCCCATGGGAGCTTCCCTGGGCGCCTTCGTCGCCGGCCTCGGCTTCTACATGATGCACAACACCCTGCAGATCAACGCCACCCAGATGGCACCCGCCGCCCGGGGCACCGCCATGGCGGTGTTCGCCGGCTGCCTCTTCCTGGGGCAATCGGTGGGCGTCGGGCTGGGCGGGCTGATCCTGCGCCTGGGCGATAGCCGCTGGCTGCTGGCCGGCGCCGGGCTCTGGCTACTGGCGCTGGGGCTGGTGTTCGCCTGGCGGCTGCGGAGTTGGCAGACTCGGGGCGCCGACGAACCGACCGAAAAAGCCGCCTGATGACGACCGGAAGGCTGCGCTTCGCCTGGCACCTAAAATAGGGAGTTGGCGGACCCGGAGCGCCGACGAGCCAACCGAAAAAGCCGCCTGATGACGACCGGAAGGCTGCGCTTCGCCTGGCGCCTAAAATAGGGGGTTGGCAGACCCGGGCCGCGGTGGGGGATGCCGAAGACGCGCCGTCGTCGCCCTGAGGCCTCAGCGGCCCTCAAGGCCGGGGAGATCAATGCCCCGACTCACGGCCGGCCGCGGTAAAGGCCTCGGCATTGAGGCAGAAGGCGCGGCATGCCTCGGCGTCGGCGCCGTGGCGCAGGGCCTGCCAGCAGGTGCCGACCTGCGGGCAGGCCCGGCAGGTCACCCGCCATTCGGCGGCCTGAGGGGCCGCGGCCCAGGCCTCGGGGTCGAGGCCGAAGCGCGACATCATGGGTGGCATCAGGGTCTCGGCGGGGCCCAGCCAGTCCGCCAGCTCGCCGCTGTTCAGGCCCCGGGCCAGGGCCCGCTCCAGGGGTGAGGGCAGCGGCCGGGACAGGTCATGAATCAGCGCGCTCAGCCGCTTGGGAGCGCAGTACCTGAGCTCGAGCAGGGCGTGCTCGCCGGCCAGATAGTCGGCTAGGGCATCGGCGAGGCGTGCGCCATCGCCTTGGGGCGCGATGTTACGAGAGGAGGTCGGCATGGCGACGATCTCCGTGGCGGGGAATCATCTCAGTATCGGCGCCCGGCCGCCGCCATGCCTTGATCCAGGTCAGTGATCGCTCACCTATCGGCCTCCTCGCTGGCGCGCCTGGCCTCCATAATGGCTGCCTCCACCTCGCTCGAGTCGGGGATGCGGTGAGCCAGGGCCAGCGCCAGCTGGGCCAGGAAAGGGGTCTCCTGGGCCTCGGGAAGGGCATCCAGGGTCTCGGCCAGGCGCTCGTAGACCCGCTCCAGGTCAGCGAAGGGCAGTGTCGGTGCGGTCATGATCAGGCGCCTCCCAGGGCGGTGGTCAGGGCGTCGTTCAGGTCGGCGGCGCTGGGGCGCTTCCAGCGCGCCACCAGGTGGCGGTCCGGGCGCACCAGGTAGGCGCTGCCCGGCTCGGCGCCGTAGGCGGCGAAGAGCGCCGCATCGCCGGGCAGAGCCCGCCCCAGGGCCGAGTCCTCCACGCCCAGGTGCAGCACCGCGAGTTGCGGATGCTCGCCCAGGGCGGCGGCAAGCTCAGGGCTCGCCTCGCCGAACAGCAGCAGGCTAAAGCCCTCGCCCAGGTGGTCGAGCAGGAAGTCGTCATCGCCCAGGCGGCGGTTGATCAGCGGCGCCCCGGGCCGGGGGCCGGCAGCGAAGGCGTCGCGGTCGGCCAGGGTCAGGGGACTCTCGGCATAGGTGTAAGGGGTCACCTGGCGGGGGTCGGCGAAGGGGCTGGCATAGTCGTTATCCAGCGCCAGGGCCAGGGCGGCGTCGCGCATCAGATGGTGGCCACGGCTCGGCGGCGTCATGAAGCGGGTGCTCTTGCCGGCATTGGCGAAGACGTCCAGGGTGGCGCCGCGCCGTTCCGGGGTGTAGCTATCGAGCAGCCGCTCCGCCGCTCGGCCCCGGAGTACCCAGGCCAGCTTCCAGGCGGCATTGACCGCATCGGCCAGGCCGTTGTTGAGGCCGCGCACCCCGAAGATCGGCACCAGGTGGGCGCTGTCGCCGATAAACAGCACCCGCCCATGGCGGTAGTCGTCCAGCGCCAGGGTATGGGCCTTGTAGAGGCTCCACCACTCCAGCTCCCAGTCGCCGGTCTCCTGCATCACCTCGCGGATAATCAGCTCTACCCTGTCGCGGATCACCTCTTCCCGAACCGCCGCTTCGGGGTCCTCGTCGGGGCCCAGCTGGTAGTCGATGCGCCAGATATCGTCGGGCTGCTTGTGGACCAGAATGGTGGCCTCGGGCAGCGCCGCCGAGTGGAAGAAGGCGCGGCGCTCGGTGGGGAAGTCGGACTTAAGGCGCACATCGGCGATCACGTAGCGCCCCTCGTAGGCCTCGCCGTGCAGCGCCAGGCCGAGGGCCTTGCGCACCACGCTGCGGGCGCCATCGGCGGCCAACAGGTAGTCGCAGGCCAGCGCATAGTCGCCCTCGGGGGTACTCACCGTCAGGGTAACGCCGTCGGCATCCTGGCTGACGCCGCTGACCGCGCTCTGCCAGCGCAGCTCCACGAGGTCGCTCTCGGCGGCCTGGTCGATCAGGAACTGCTCGATATACTGCTGCTGCAGGTTGACCATCGGCAGGAAGCGCTCCTGATCCGAGTGGGGCATCTCGAAGCGGTAGATCTCCCGGTCGCGGAAGTAGGTACGCCCCCGGGTCCAGCCCAGCCCCTTGGCGGCGAAGCGCCGATCGACGCCCAGTTGCTGGAGGATCTCCAGGCTGTGGCGGGAGAGGCAGATGGCCCGGGAACCGTCGTTGACGGTGGCCTTGTCGTCCAGCACCACGCAGTCGATGCCCTGGCGGGCCAGCTCCAGGGCGGCAGTCACGCCCACCGGGCCGGCGCCGACGATGGCCACTCGGTGGCGCGGCGTCGCGCCGTCCAGCTCGGGGGGACGAACGAAGGGGAAATGCGGATAATCGAAGTAGAGCGAATCGCTCTCGGCGCGTCCGGCGGGTCGCATGGGCGGCTCCATTGTTAGGGTTGTGGAGACCAGCCTACCCCGCGCCGCCATGTCCGCCTGTCCCGCAAAAGCCGGGACAGGCCATCCCGAGGAGGACCTGATGACCCGACCCACCCCGCCGCCCGATCGCTGGCCCGTCCTGCTGGCCGGGGTGGCCGACTGCGTCGAGGCCCTGGGCGGCGCCGACTTCGAGGCGCGCCTGCTGGCCCTGCTGCGGGAAGGGGCGCGCATCGAGCAGTGCATGATCTTCGCCTACGACGCCGCCGAGGGGGTCGACTGCCTGCTCGCCGACAATGCCCGCCAGCCGCGCCTGGCCGACCGCCTGGCGCGCCTCTATACCGGGGGGCTGTTCCGCCACGACCCCAACTACCGGCGCCTGGCGGAGGCCGCCTCGCCACCGCTGGAGCTGGCGCCGATGCGCGCCGAGGCGATGCCGGAGAGCTACCGGGGCTCGCTGTTCGCCTTCCCCGACCTGGTGGACAAGGTGGCCCTGACCCTGCGCGAGGCCGAGGGCGCCTATACCCTCAACCTCTACCGGGGCCGCGAGGCGGGCCCCTTCGACGCCGACGACCTGGTCACCCTGGATGCCCTGGCGCCGCTGCTGGCCAGCCTGATCCGCCGCCACTATGGCGCCCCGCGCCCGGCCGAGGCGCGCCTCACCCCGGAGGAGGCGGCGGTGCTGGCGCCCCTCTCGGAGCGCGAGCGCCAGCTCTGCCTGCGCCTGCTGCGCGGCCATACCCTCAAGAGCGCCGCCTTGGAGCTGGAGGTCGCCCTCTCCACCGCCGAGACCTACCGCAAGCGGGCCTATGCCAAGCTGGGCGTGCCCTCGAAAGCTCGCCTGGTCGCCCTATGCCGGCGGCAATAGCCCAACGGGGCGTGCCCAGGCCCAGGGGCCTATGCACTCACTCCAGGGCTAGGGGCATCCCCTCCAAGGCGAGACTGGTCGCCCTATGCCAGCGGCAATAGCCCCACCTCACCGTAGGAGCGCACTTTAGTGCGCGATGGCCCTTGGCGGCAGGCCAGGCCGCTAGGCCCGCTGGCCCTGCTGCAGGCTCTGCACCGAGGCCACCAGGTCATTGAAACGCTCGCCCTGGATCACCACATGGTCGCGCAGCAGCGCCTCGGCCCGGGCCTCGTCGCCCTCGGCGATGGCCGCCACCACCGCCTCGTGCTCGGCGAAGGAGCCCTGCAGGCGGTGGCGCACCTGCAGCTGCATGCGCCGGTAAGGCTGCAGCACCGCGTGTAGCCGCGCCGCCTCCTGGGTCAGGAAGCCGTTATGGCTGGCCTCGTAGATGCGCTGGTGGAAGATGCCGTTCTCGTAGTAGTAGCCGTTGGCGTCCCCCGCCTCGACCCGGGCCCGGCATGCCTCGTGGGCCTCGTGCAGGGCGGCCAGCTCCGCCTCGGTGATGCGCCGCGCCGCCAGCCGGCCACACATCCCCTCCAGCTCCGCCATCACTTCGAAGCGCTCCACCAGCTCGGTAACGCTGAGCTGGGTCACGAAGGTGCCCCGCTTGGGCACCACCCGCACCATGCCCGACATGGCCAGCTGCTGCAGGGCCTCGCGAATCGGCGTCCGCGAGCACTGATACTCCCGGGCCAAGGCCTCGGGATCGAGGCGCGCCCCGGGGGCGAAGCGTCCCTCGACGATGGCGTCCTCGAGCAGGGCGCGCAGGCGTTGCGCCTGGGAAACGGTAGCCATATTCACGACTCCTTCCTTGACAGATCTATATCTTGGCCCTATCTGTTATATATAACAACTCGGCACTGTGTATTTAACAGAGCTTTCCCGACCAATAACGACAACGAGGATAAGCCCCATGATCACCAGGCTGACACCACCCCATCGCCGCCCCCTGATGATGGTGCCGCTGCTCGGTATCACCGGCCTCAAGGTCGGCCAGGTGCTGGGCTATACGGCGATCCTGATGCTGGCGGTCTTCGTACTCTGCGCCGGCAGCCTACTGTTACTGGTATGACCCAAGCGCCATCGACGAGGAGGCAGACATGAGCGCCAATCGAAACTTCCTGCAGGAACTGCTGAGCGGCATCGTCAGCCGCGGCCGGCGCCGCACCCAGGAGCCGGCGACCCCGGCCCAGAACCTGGCGGCCCTGACCCTAGCCTGCGAGACCCTGATGCAGCCCGGCGGCGAGGCCTCGCGCATCCTCGTCGCCCAGCAGGCGCTGAGCCACTATGCGGGCCTGGACGCCGAGCAGCGGCGTGCCTTCTTCGGCCTGCTGGCCGAGGAGTATGCCGCCGACCCCGAGGCGATCCACGCCGCCTATGCCGCCTACCGGGAAGACCAGGGCAACGCCACCCTGCAGCGCCTCTTCGCCGCCTGCGAGCCGCGCCGCCAGCGCCTGCTGCGACGCCTCAACCTCTGTCCCGGCGGCACCTATGAGCTGGTCAAGATGCGCGCCGACCTGCTCGGCCTGCTCAGGGAGGCCCCGGAGCTGGCGCCGCTGGACGCCGACTTCGCCCACCTCTTCGGCTCCTGGTTCAACCGCGGCTTCCTGATGCTGGAGAGCATCGACTGGAACACCCCGGCGGCCATCCTCGAGAAGCTGATCCACTACGAGGCGGTGCACGAGATCCGCGACTGGAGCGACCTGCGCCGCCGCCTCGACCCGGAGGATCGCCGCTGCTACGCCTTCTTCCACCCGGCCACCGGCGACGAGCCGCTGATCTTCGTGGAGGTGGCGCTGTGCCGCGGCATCCCCGGGAATATCCAGGCCATCCTGGCGGATGGCGAGGAGCTGCCCGCCGAGGAGACGGATACCGCCGCCTTCTACAGCATCAGCAACTGCCAGCGCGGCCTGAAGGGCATCTCCTTCGGCAACTTCCTCATCAAGCAGGTGGTCCAGGAACTCAAGCGGGAGCTGCCCAACCTCTCCCAGTTCGTCACCCTGTCGCCGGTGCCCGGCTTCGCCGCCTGGCTGGATGGCGCGCGGGAGGCGGGCCAGTGCCGCCTCTCCCCCGCCGCCGAGGCGGCCCTGGCGGACGGCGCCTGGGCGCAGGACGAGGCCGCCCGCCAGGCCCTGGAACCGGAGCTGCGCGCCCTGGCCGCCCACTACTTCCTGGAAGCCAAGCACCGCAGCGGCCTGCCGCTGGACCCGGTGGCGCGCTTCCACCTGGGCAACGGCGCCAGCCTGCACCGCCTCAACTGGCCCGGCGACACCTCCGCCAAGGGACGCAGCCAGGCCCATGGCCTGATGGTCAACTACCGCTACGAGCTGGAGCGCATCGAGCAGAACCACGAGGCCTTCAGCCGCGACGGCAGCGTCGCCTGCCCCGGTGAACTGCGCCGCCTGGCGAGTCGCGCCAGGCCGCTGCTGAGCGCACCCCATAACGCCTGATACCCCGCTTTTCGCGAGAGAGAACGCCATGAGTCACAACCTCTACCTGCAGTTCCTGCCCCACTTCCAGCGCCAGCCGGAGAAGACCCTGATCGATTCCCCGGAGGGCCAGGGATACACCTATGGCGAGGCCCAGGCACGATCCCGGCGCCTGGCCGGCGCCCTGCGCGAGCTGGGCGTCAGCCCCGGCGAGCGGGTCGCGGTGCAGGTCGACAAGAGCCCGGAGGCGATCCTGCTCTACCTGGCCTGCCTGCAGATAGGCGCCGTCTACCTGCCGCTGAATACCGCCTATACCGGCGCCGAGATCGAGTACTTCCTGGGCGATGCCGAGCCGCGCCTCTATGTGTGCCGCCCCAGGGCCCTGGCGGAGGCCCGCCAGTTGGCCGCCACCTGCGGCGTTCCCCGGATCGAGAGCCTGGGCAGCGAGGGCGACGGCAGCCTGCTGGAGAAGGCCGACCGGGCCGAGCCCTGGGAGCAGATCGCCGAGATCGGCGAGCGCGACCTGGCGGCGATCCTCTACACCTCCGGCACCACCGGGCGCTCCAAGGGCGCCATGCTCAGCCACGTCAACCTGGCCTCCAACAGCCGCGCCCTGGCCGAGGCCTGGCACTACACCGCCGACGATCACCTGCTGCATGCCCTGCCGATCTTCCACACCCACGGCCTCTTCGTGGCCTGCAATATCACCCTGACCGTGGGCGCCTCCATGACCTTCCTGCCCAAGCTGGACGTGGAGCAACTGCTCGAGCTGATGCCCCGGGCCACGGTGCTGATGGGGGTGCCCACCTTCTATACCCGGCTACTACAGTCGCCGCGCCTCGACCGCGATGCCGTGTCTAACATGCGGCTCTTCGTCTCCGGCTCGGCGCCGCTGCTGGCGGAGACCCACCAGGAGTTCGAGACCCGCACCGGCCACGCCATCCTCGAGCGCTACGGCATGACCGAGACCAATATGAACACCTCCAACCCCTACGACGGCGCCCGCCGCCCCGGCACCGTGGGCCTGCCGCTGCCGGGGGTGGAGCTGCGCATCAGCGATCGCGACAGCGGCGCCGAGCTGCCCCAGGGCGAGACCGGCATGGTCGAGCTGCGCGGCCCCAACGTCTTCCAGGGCTACTGGCGCATGCCGGAGAAGACCCGCGCCGAGTTCCGCGACGACGGCTTCTTTATCACCGGCGATCTGGGGCGCATCGACGAGCACGGCTACCTGCAGATCGTCGGCCGCGACAAGGACCTGGTGATCTCCGGCGGCTACAACGTCTACCCCAAGGAGGTGGAGCAACTGATCGACGAGCTGCCCGGGGTGGTGGAGTCGGCGGTGATCGGCGTGCCCCACCCGGACCTGGGCGAGGGAGTCACCGCCGTGGTGGTGGCCGAGGCCGACCTGGACGAGACCGCGATACTGGCGGCCCTGGGCGACCGACTGGCCCGCTACAAGCAGCCCAAACGGGTCCTCTTCGTCGACGCCCTGCCCCGCAACGTCATGGGCAAGGTGCAGAAGAAGCAACTACGTGATACTTACTCTGATGCCTATCGCCCCAAGAAGATAACAACCAGATAAGCCTCCGGGTTACGTGGCCCATGCATATTTCATGGGCCAACGTAATTATTTCAGCACGTTCGACACCTCACACATCAAACTCTATTGAAACGAAAAATCAAGGACATCTATCATGGTGATTCATGATGCAGCCCCTGCTAGCAGCAGCATATGGCACTTCACTCGGTCATCAAAAACATGTCGATACTTAGCCTCCCACCTCTACCCCAGCTCAAAGTGATACACTAACACCCCAACTTCAGGGGGAAATTCTTACCTTTACACCACGAACTTACGGCTTGCAAAAATCAGAACGCACGCTTGAGAAATCCACAATTGTGTCAATCACATGTCTATTGCTAGATTAAAAATGAGACCCAAGACAATCCCAGAGGCGTAAAGTTGACCATAAAAACAATCGCCAAGACATCTTGATCATAAAACAGAGGAACCAATAATGCCAACAAACACAAGCGAAAACGCTTCGGAAAGACCATGCAAGAACAAAAAAAGACTGCCCATGCCAGATGTATACATCATCTTGTTTGGATTTATGGTGCTGGTGGTGATTTCTTCATATTTCATCCCTGGGGGAAGCTATGAAAGGACCGTCAATGATGGAATAACACAGGTGGCGGCCGATAGCTTTAGATACATTGAAACTGAGCCGCTTGGGATTCTTGATATATTCACAGCAATTCACAAAGGCCTTGTTGGTGCTTCAGGAATTATCTTCCTGATCCTAGTGGTTGGTGGAAGCCTTAAAGTCATTGAGTCTACGGGCGCCATCAACTCGGGAATAAACAGATTAATCCAAGCCTCGAATGGAAGGCAAAGTATCGTAATTTCCGTTTTCTGTGCAACCTTCGCGGTCCTATCCTCTGTAGGTATTGCCCCAAACCTTGCCATTGCGTTCATCCCCATTGGCCTCTTGCTTGCTAGATCACTGAACCTTGATCCCATCGTTGGTGTGGCGATGATATTTCTGGGGGCCTATGCAGGATTCAGCGGCGGTGTATTTGATCCTGTTGTCACCGTGACAGGACAAGAAATTGCTGAGCTCCCACTGTTTTCAGGATTTATGTACCGAGGGGTGATTTTCTTTACGTTCCTGGCTATTACGATTGTATATATCTGCAATTATGCAAAGAAAGTAAAGAGCGATCCTTCGAAGAGCGCAATGGGAGTGATAGAGTTTCCCGAAAAAATCTCTCCTAAGGAAAGCGCCACCTCTCCAGGATTTGTATTCTCTCACAAACTGGTCATCATTGCTTTTGCTACTTCCATCGGCATATTCCTTTACGGTGGATTTAACTTTGGATGGGGAATTACCGAGCTTTCAGCAATTTTCATCATCCTCGGAATAATCACTGCAGCAATTGAAAAAATCACTCCAAATGATTTCATAAAACGCTTTATTTCCGGAATAAATGAAGTCATTTATGGAGCTCTTGTGGTTGGTGTCGCGGCGGCGGTTATTGTCCTTCTTAAGCAAGCAAGTTTAATTGACACCATTGTGCATAGTGTCGCCTCCTCGCTGGAGGGCCATGGGAAAATCATGGCCATGCAGATGCTTTATGCGTTCAACTTGACCTTTAACGGCCTGATCACCTCTGGCACAGGCCAGGCTGCTATCGTCATGCCGATCATGGTGCCCATTGGAGACATGCTAGAGGTCACCAGGCAGTCAACCTTTATCACTTTCAAACTAGGTGATGCTGTTACCAATATCATAACACCGCTTTCTGGAACCTTGATGGCCTGCCTGGCGATTGCAAGAGTTTCTTATGCGGACTGGTTTAAATTTGTGCTCCCCCTGTCATTTATCTGGATGGCAGCAGGAAGTGCATTTGTCGCAATCGCCGTTGCCATAAATTATGGCCCATTCTAACAACCGCCCCCTATAGGAATATCAGCTTAAACTCCTGGTCGACCAGCCAACCAGGAGTTTAAGCCTCCACGCCAGCCATAACCTCCGTCATCAAATGCAACTAGCATCCAATCTCTCACATAGAAATCCGAGAAATCTTTCTATATCACTTGGGAACTTTCTATCTGACATAACCTGAATCTGGAGACTGCGCTGAGAAAACTGAGGCTCTCTCATTGGCCTCAAAACAAGGCCATCTTTTTCTGACTTCCCCATTACGGCAATAGCTCCACACAATGCGACCATATTAGGAAGCTCATTAACCATGGTGTAAATGGCACTCAAGGAATCACATGAAAAACGAGGCGATATATCAAGCCCTGAGAGACTACATGATGCATCAAACAAGTATCTCATTGTCGTCCCACCCAGCGACATAGCTAACGGATAGTCAGCCAACTCACTCACACTCAATGTATCCATGCATGACAAAGGGTGATCTTTAGACATAAGGGCCCAAATGGCAGCATTATGACTCGACACTACCTTTACTCCCACAGAGACAGAAAGGCTAAAGGTTAGGGCTATATCCACTTTCCCTTCCTTAACCAACTCTGAAGCCTGAGAAGAGTCGACCACCTGAAGGTCAAAGCTCACCCCTGGATTATCATAAGAAAAACCGGCAATAGCACTAGGCAAAAAGTGCCATGCCATTCCCTCAGGGCATGCCAGTTTAATTTTTTTCTTATTTTTCTTAGTCAGACCTTGAATCTCATCGATCAAATTGCTTACTTCTAGCTGGTTTCGTAACGCATAAGCCAACAACAGTTCGCCAGCTTCTGTAAGCTCCATCCCCCGGGGCCGCCTGTGGAAAAGCTTCACATCAAGCCTGGACTCCAGATTCGTTATCTGACGACTAACGGCCGACACGGCAACATGTAAATCTTCGGCAGCCGATGACAAGGATCCCGTCTTGGCCACACTATGAAAATAACGTAGATTTAGTTCTTTCACTGTCATCACCTCAAAGAAAATCTATAAGAATCACAAAGGTTTCAAAACATTAGAAAGCATTTTTGCCATATTAATTATTGTCCAAAAGGAAAGCAAGCGCTAGCATTGAGACACATCATGATTTCACGAGACATAAAAAGGCTAACACCATGAACATGAAAAGTTCCTCAGGCCGAGAGAGGGCGATACAGCTATCATTGCAGGGCATTGCCTCAGGAGAGTTTTACAGCACCCTAGAGCGTCGAGTAAGGATCAAGACGGTCAGCCAGGATCCAGGTTGCGAGGCCTCTTTACACAGCTACTTAACCGAAGAGATCGCCCCAGAACTGGTTGACATGGGGTTTTGTTGTCGCCTGATTGAAAACCCGACCCCTGGCTCTCCACCCCTTTTAATTGGTGAGCGCATCGAAGATGAGAGCCTACTTACTGTTCTTACATATGGCCACGGCGATGTTACGGAAGGCCAGGAAGGCAAGTGGTCAGATGGCGCAGACCCTTGGGAGATGAAGCTGAAAAATGGACGAGTTTATGGGCGCGGCACAGCAGATAACAAGGGGCAGCACAGCATCAACCTTTCTGCCTTGAAGGCTGTCTTAGAAGCACGTCATGGCAGGCTGGGTTACAATATAAAAATCCTCTTCGAGATGAGTGAGGAAATTGGCTCACCAGGACTGGAAGAAGCCTGCAGAAAATATAAAAACGAACTAATATCTGATGTTTTTCTTGCCTCTGACGGACCAAGAATCAAGCATGACATACCCACTATATTCTTAGGTTCTCGTGGAGTGGTACAATTAAAGCTGACCCTAGACACCGAAAATGGCGGACGCCATTCGGGTAACTGGGGTGGAGTTATCACCAACCCAGCCATAGTGATTTGCAATGCAATATCAACTTTAGTATCTTCCGAAGGAAAAATACTGGTCGACTTCCTCAGGGCGCCAAACATCCCTAAAGAAGTATCTGATATTATAAAATCCTTACCAGTTGGAGGAGAAAAAGGCGACCCGGAAATCAACCCAAACTGGGGAGAAAGCGGGTTGAGCTATGGTGAGCGTCTCTATGGGAAAAACACCTTCGAAGTGGTCGGGATCAGTTCGGGAAGGACAGACAAGCCTATTGGAGCAATACCAGGCAGCGCCGAAGCCATCTGTCAACTTCGATTTGTTAGAGGAACCAACTGGAAGGTCATCCAGAAAGAACTACGGGCCCACTTGGATAGCCATGGATTTCATGATATCCATATTCAGTACAAGGGGGGCTACGATGCTACGCGCCTATCCCCGGACCACCCTTGGGCTAGGTTTGTCTCGAAATCCGCAAAACAGAGTATCGGAAAGGAACTATCCATACTACCAAACTTGGGTGGAACCATTCCTAATCATTGCTTCTCGGACGTCCTTGGATTGCCGACAGTATGGCTTCCTCACTCCTATCCATCTTGCAACCAGCACGCTCCAGATGAGCACCTTATTGAAAGCATTGTCGAGCAGGGGTTACGAATCACAGCGGGGGTGCTTTGGGATTTAGGAGAGCACAGCCCAGAATCTTTCAAGTAAGAAAACCAAGGCAATATAGAAACCTGAAAAAATGGGAACACTCATGTCAGAAAAAAACAAAGATCAACTTTCACATGATGGAATTCATTGGGATCAAGATATCAGCTACGGCCAGTATCTTGATCTTGACCATCTTCTCGCCTGTCAAAATCCGGCTTCTGATGAGCATGACGAGTTGCTATTCATCATCATACACCAAGTATCTGAGCTTTGGATAAAACTTTGCCTTCACGAAGCTTATGGTGCGGCAAAAAATATAGAGAAAGACAACCTAAGACAGGCTTTCAAGATGCTAACAAGAGCATCCAGAATACAGGAGCAGCTAATAAAAGCGTGGGAGGTCTTGGTCACCATGACTCCATCAGACTATGCATCATTTCGTGATAGCCTTGGGCAGAGCTCTGGATTTCAATCCTATCAGTATCGTGAGCTTGAGTTCTTGCTTGGCAACAAAAACCCTCAACTTATTGAAGCACACCGTTCGAAAGAGCATCACTACAATCACCTCAAGGAAGTCCTCGATTCACCTAGCATCTACGACATAACACTGCAGCTTTTAGATCGCCGGGGATTCGACATCCCTGAAGACCACCTGAAAAGAGAGTGGAGTGTCCAGCACACCCCAAGCCAGGAAGTCGAAAAGGCCTGGTCGATTATCTACAACAACCCTGAAAAATACTGGGAATTATATGAGCTTGGAGAAAAACTGGTAGACATTGAATTCAACTTTCATCGGTGGCGCTTCAATCATATGAAAACTGTTGAAAGAATTATCGGATACCGGCACGGAACCGGTGGAACATCCGGGGTTAACTACCTTGTCAAGGCTCTTGATCTTCAGTTCTTCCCTGAATTATGGAGCGTCAGAACCCATATATAAATCCCGATAAACAAAATGACTATGAACATAAAGATGAGCTTATAGAAGAATCCAAGACAACTCTCAACAATCCTGAGCTCTACAGTATAAGAAACACAGGGATCGCTTTCCAGAGCAACGATTCCCGACCACTTCAGCATGGCCAAGAAATATTCCTCATGCCGTTATGAACGGCATGACGTTCTTCGCGTATTCAACGAGACAAACCAACCGAAAACAATGAGAAAACCAATGAAATTTCGCATATCTTATTACATCCCTATTTTCCTGGCTTCCACATTGTCGACCACCGTTCAAGCCACCACGTGGCCAGACGATGCCAATGCAATCCTTCAATATCGCAATTACTATTGGGACGAAAACCCTCAAGACGGCGCTGGACCTACTCGGGAAGAGTGGGTTCATGCCCTACTGTTGGAGATGGATTCCGGCGATATCCATGACACCTTCGGTTTCGAGCTGGGCTTAGGTGCCGCAGACGCTCTCATGGTAGGCGACAGCGCCGACAATATTACCAACCTAAGGGCTGGCAGCTCTGTGCAGGATCCTCACGGCTTCGCCGAAGTGACCCGCGCCTACCTTCGCGCCCAATTTGGCGACGACGGGCACCGGCTGCGCTTGGGCGCCGGCAAGAAAACTCGCCACTATCGCCTCTACGCCGACAACCCGACACGCATCCTGCCCGCCGCTTCCCTAGGCTATGATCTGTTTTATGAAGTTGGGGACCTTGAGATTTACTTCTCGCGTATCGAGCGATTTAGCCGTCGTGAAGATGGAAACTGGGGAGATAAACTAAGCAATTTTCAGGGACAGGAGATTGACGCCGTCCACCTGGCCGGCCTGGACTATAGCCTCCCCGCCGACCTGCGCCTGGAGGCCGAGTACCTGGAGAGCGACGACTATATTCGCCAGGGCCTGGTTCGCCTGAGCCACCAGGCCCAACTGGGCGACGACCTAACTCTGCAGACCCGAATAGCCCACGGTCGCCAGGAAGATGCAGGGGAGCGTTTCGATACACAAGCCATCCCCGGCCGTTACCCTGCCGCCAGTGGCCATAACGCCCGCTACAACGAGTTCGGCCTACGCCTGAGTCACCACGACAGCTACGTGGGAGTGGACCATACCCGGGTCTGGGGGGACAACTACGACCGCCTGCTGTTTGCCGACGATCACGGCTACTGGGAGAGTAGCGGCAATAATTTCTACCGCTTCGGCCTGGAGGGCGAGGCGATGTGGAAGGTCTCCGCCGGCCTCGGCTTCGCCGACCTGGGCCTGCCCGGGCTGCGCTGGGACGGTGCTTATGCTTTCTCCGATGAGGCCACCGGCTTCAGCGACTTCTCCCGCAGGGAATGGCGGAGTCGGTTGCAATACCGCTTCGACGGCGCCCTGGACGGCCTGAGCCTGGCCTGGCTATACGTCAACCACGACACCGACGGCGAGCCCGCCGCCATCAACGGCAAGGCCCCCACCTTCGGTCCCGCCGGCCTGATCACCCACGAGGCCAACCGCCTCTATCTGACCTACCGCTACGACTTCTAGGTTCGCCTCACTCTGCTGCCCCTACGCCCCGCACCCTCGGGTCCGAAGAGTGGGCCGGCCAGGCGATGCGACGGAGCACCTGCATCGGCCGCTAACGACACGGCCGGGCTTAATGCCCGGCCGTGTTCATTGGGTCCCACGCTTCCCCTAGAACGCCTCCCACTCGGCTTCGCCCCCACTCTGCGACCGCGAGGGGCGCCGCGGGGCCGCGGCCTCCCCCGCCTCCTCAGCGGCGGGCAGGGCCGCGGTGGCATTGCCCAGCCAGGCGGGGAACCCGCCCGTCGTCGCCCCACCGGCCAGCTTGAAGACCGCCACCGCCTGCTCCAGGCGATTGGCCTGCGTCTCCAGGGAGGCGGCCGCCGCCGAGGCTTCCTCCACCAGGGCGGCGTTCTGCTGGGTCACCTGATCCATCTGCCCCACCGCCAGGGTGACCTGCTCGATGCCGGTGCTCTGCTCCTGAGAGGCGACGGAGATCTCGTCCACGATATCGGTGACACGATTCACCGAGAGCACCACTTCCTGCATGGTGGCGCCGGCCTGCTCCACCAGGATGGAGCCCTCCTGCACCTGGGCCACCGAGCCCTCGATCAGCGCCTTGATTTCCCGGGCGGCGTCGGCACTGCGGCTGGCCAGGTTGCGCACCTCGCCGGCCACCACCGCGAAGCCGCGGCCCTGCTCGCCGGCCCGGGCCGCCTCCACCGAGGCATTCAGCGCCAGGATATTGGTCTGGAAGGCGATGGAGTCGATCAACCCGGTGATATCCGCCACCCGCTGGGAACTGTCGGCGATGCCGTGCATGGTATCGACCACCCGCCCCATCACCTCGCCACCACGCTCGGCAGTGTTCGAGGCCTCCCGGGCCAGGCCGCTGGCCTGGCAGGCATTGTCGGCGTTCTGCTTCACCGTGGCGGTCAGTTCCTCCATGCTCGCGGCGGTCTGCTCCAGGGCGGCGGCCTGCTCCTCGGTACGCGAGGCGAGGTCCGCATTGCCGCCGGCGATCTCCCGGGAGCCGACATGGATCGAGCCGCTGCTCTCGCGTACCCCGCTGATCACGCCGGAGAGCCGCTCCACCATGCGCTTCATGGCGAACAGCACGCTGGTATCGTCATTGGGCCGGGTCTCGATGCGGATATTCAGGTCGTGGTCGGCGACCCGATTGGCGATCTCGGCGACACGCCTCGGCTCGGCGCCCAGGCTGCGACCGATGCCGGCGATGATATACAGGCCAGCAGGATGCCGAGCAGCAGTATGACGGCCAGGGTGGCGATAAAGGCCAGCCGCATCTGGGCATATTCCTGAGTGCCGTTGAGGTGCTCGGCTTCGATCATGTCCAGTTGCACCTGCATCAGGCGTCCGAAGACCTCATAGGCCGGATCGATGCGCTGGTAGAGTTCGTCGGCGTTAAAGGCCTCCAGGGCCGCGCCATCCTCCCGCCGCAGGATGGCCTGCAGGCGATCCACGGCGGCATCGGCTTCCCGTAACTGGGGGCGTAGCTCGGCGAGGATATGCTCCTCTGCCTCGTCCATCGCGGTGCCCAGGTAGGCCTCCAAGGTCAGCCGAATGGTTTCCCGTGCCTCGGCCACCTTGTTCCTGGCCTCGGCCCAGCCGATATTGCCGTTGCTGACCTTATGGGAGGTATCGATGATATTGCTCGCATACTCATCGGCAATGGCCGAAAGCTGGCGCAGCGGCACCGCGCGATCCTCATAGACGGTATGGAGGCTCTCCAGGGTGGTTCTCTTCCCCTGGAGGCCGAAGATGCCGATCCCGACCAGGGCTACCGCTAAGCCCCCGACGAGGAGTGTCAACTGCTGAGAAACCTTCATTGTCTTGATCATCGAACACACCTTCTCCATGTGTGTTTTACCGACTCGGCCGATCTTCACCGGCACGACCCTGTTTCGCCTACGACGAATGGCGACTTGCAAATTTAAGACAACGCTTGTTAAGCGACCACTTTTTTATTGCGCGGTGCAGAAACCGCGAGGGGAGGCCATGATGGCCTCCCCTCGTGTGGGTTCTTATGGTGCCATACCGGTCACAGGAAACCGCTATGGCGGATGTCGCCCTCCACCAGGGTGAGGATGGCGCGCCCCTTGAGGGGCCGGCCCAGTAGCGGGGTGTTGAGGCCCGCCGAGCGCAGGGTCGCGCCGCTCGGCGTCCACTCGGCCTCGGGGTCGAAGACCGCCAGGTCGGCGGCCTCGCCGGCGGCCAGGCCGCCGCCGCCCTGGCCGAGCACCCGGGCCGGGCCCAGGGAGAGCCGCGCCGCCAGGGTCAGGGGGTCGAGCACGCCTTCGTCCACCAGCGCCTGGCCCAGGGCCCAGACCGTCTCCAGGCTGCTCATGCCGGGCTCGGAGGCGGCGAAGGGCGCCAGCTTGGCGGCCTGCTCGTGGGGCAGGTGGCCGCTGACGATGGCGTCGATGCGGCCATCGGCCACGCCGCGGCGCAGGGCCTGGCGATCCGCCTCGCTGCGCAGCGGCGGCTCCAGGTGGAAGTTGGCATCGAAGCCGGCCAGGGTGGCGTCGGTCCAGTGCAGCTGGGCCATGGTCACGTCGCAGGTCACCGGCAGGCCGCGGGCCTTGGCCTCGCTGACCATCTCCAGGCCCCGGGCGGTGGAGAGATGCGCCAGATGGGCGCGCACCCCGGTCTGCTCGATCAGCAGCAACCACTGGGCCAGGGCCGTGGTCTCGGCGCTCTCGGGGATTCCGGGCAGGCCGAGCCGCGAGGCCAGGGCGCCCTCGTGGGCGCAGCCGCCGGCGGCCAGGGCCGCTTCCTGGGCCTGGAAGTGCACCGGGATATCGTGGGTGGCGGCGTACTCCAGGCAGCGGCGCAGCACCCGGGCATCAGCCAGGGGCCGGCGCAGGTTGGTCAGGGCTACGCAGCCGGCGCCCTGGAGGCCGGCCATATTGGCCAGCAGCCGCCCCTCCAGGCCCTGGGTCAGGGCGCCCAGGGGCACCACCCGCACGCCGTTCACCTCCTGGGCACGGTCGTGCAGGGTGCGCACCTGGGAGGCGCTGTCCAGCACCGGGCTGGTGTCGGGACGCACCGCCACCCGGCTGTAGCCGCCGGCCAGGGCGGCGGCGGACTCGCTCTCCAGGCTGCCCTTGTAGCGGGGGCCGGGCTCGCGCAGCTGGGCGCCGATATCCACCAGGCCCGGCAGCAGCCACTTGCCGGAGAGCTCCAGCACCTTCTCGGCATGGAAGTCGGGGTGCGCATCCAGGCCGACGATGCGCCCGGCGGCCAGGTGCAGGTCGGTGACGCGGTCGATACCGCCCGCCGGGTCGATCACCCGGGCGCCCTTGAGTGTCAATTTCATACCTGGGTCTCCTGCCGCCGCTGCGCCCCGGCCCATCCACCCATGACGACGTCCTGGTGCCATTTCATAGCTCTCATCACTGTGTCTCCTGCCGCCGCTGTTCCCTCTCGCGAGTCTGTCCGCTGACCGCCATCGACAGCACCGCCATGCGCACGGCGATGCCGTTGGTGACCTGGTCGAGGATCACCGAGCGGGGGCCGTCGGCCACCGCGGACTCGATCTCCACGCCGCGGTTGATGGGCCCCGGGTGCATGACGATGGCCTCGGGGTGGGCCCAGGCCAGGCTGTCTCGGGTCAGGCCGTAGTGGCGGTAGAATTCGCTTTCGGAGGGCAGCAGGGCGCCGTCCATACGCTCCTTCTGCAGACGCAGGGCGATCACCACGTCGACGCCGGCCAGGCCCTCGCTCAGGCGGGTGAAGACCCGGCAGCCCAGGGCCTCGACGTCCACCGGCAGCAGGGTGCGCGGCGCCACCACCCGCACCTCGGCGGCGCCCAGGGTGTTGAGGGCGAGGATCTGCGAACGCGCCACCCGGGAGTGGAGGATATCGCCGACGATGGCCACCCGCAGTCGGGAAAAATCCCCCTTGTGACGGCGGATGGTCAGCATATCGAGCATCGCCTGGGTGGGATGGGCGTGGCGCCCGTCGCCGGCGTTGATGATGGCCACCCTGGGGGTCACCTGGCTGGCGATGAAATGGGCGGCGCCGGAGTCGGAGTGGCGCACCACGAAGGCGTCCGCCTGCATCGCCTCGAGGTTCTGCAGGGTGTCCAGCAGGGTCTCGCCCTTGGCGGTGGAGGAGGTCTTGATATCCAGGTTGAGCACGTCCGCCGAGAGGCGCTTGGCGGCCAGCTCGAAGGTGGCCCGGGTGCGGGTGGAGTTCTCGAAGAAGAGGTTGGCCACCGTCTTGCCGCGCAGCAGCGGCACCTTCTTGACCTGGGCCTCCTGGACGCCGCGGAAGCTGTCGGCGGTGTCGAGGATCTCGGTGAGCAGTGCCTTGGGCAGGCCCTCGATATCGATGAAGTGGCGCAGCCGGCCATCGTCGCCGAGCTGGACCTGGGCCGGTGTGCCCGGGCGGGATGCGGGGTCGATCACGGAGCCTCCTGGAAGATCAGCGTCGCTCGACCAGCGACAGGGTAAGGGGATCGGGGCCCTGGAGCTTGACCCGCTGGCCCGGGGCCAGGCTCAGCTCGGCGCCGCAGGCGTCGGGCTGGATGGGCAGCTCGCGGCCCGGCAGGGAGAGCAGGCTGGCCAGCAGCACGCGGCGCGGCCGGCCATAGTCGAAGAGCTCGTTGAGGGCGGCGCGGATGGTGCGCCCGGACATGATGACGTCGTCCACCAGCAGGATATCGCGGCCTTCCACCGCGAAGGGCAGCTCGCTGGCGCGGATGCCCTCCGGCAGGCCCTGGTGATCGAAGTCGTCGCGCCAGAAGCCGATATCCAGGGTGCCCAGGGGGGTGGGCAGGCCCAGGCGCCCATGCAGCTGCTCGGCGACCCAGACGCCGCCGGTGTGGATGCCCACCAGGGCCAGCCGGTCGCGCTCCACTGCCAGGCGATCGAGGCAGAGCTCCAGGCGCGCCTCGAGGCTGTCGAGCAGGGCGGGTATCTCGGGGAGTGTCATCGTGAAGTCCTTTAAGTATGGCTGTGGCGGCCGCCGGGCAGGCCCTCGCGGCCGGCGAACCAGCCCTCGAGGATCAGCACCGCGGCCAGGCCGTCGATGCCCTCTTCCCGGTAGTTGCCGCGGTGGCCCTGCTCCCGGGCGATGGCCTTGGCCTCGCGGGTGGAGCCGCGCTCGTCGACCAGCTCGCAGGGCTTGCCGTAGCGGCCATAGAGGCGCTTGCCGAACTTGCGGGCGCGGGTACTCATCTCCGACTCGCTGCCGTCCATGTTGATCGGCAGCCCGACCACGAAGAGGTCGGGGCGCCACTCGTCCACCAGGCGCGTCACCTGGGCCCAGTCGGGGATGCCGTCCTGGGCCGGCAGCGGCTCCAGCTCCCGGGCGCTGTGGATCAGCTCGTTGCCCACCGCCACGCCGATGCGCCGGGTGCCGAAGTCGAAGGCCAGGATCAGCCGCTCGCCCGCCGCGGCCATCAGGAGTGCCCCGCCTCGCGGCTCATCAGGGTCAGGTCGACGCCCAGGGCCCCGGCGGCGGCCTGCAGGCGCTGCTCGGGGGGCACCGAGAAGAGGATATCGGCGTTGCCCTCCACGGTGAGCCAGCTGTTCTCCTTGAGCTCGCTCTCCAGCTGGCCCGCCTCCCAGCCGGCGCAGCCCAGGCAGACCAGAAACTGGCTGGGGCCGCGCCCCTCGGCCAGGGCCTGGAGCACGTCCAGGGAGGTGGTCAGGGCGATGCCCTCGGTGACCTGGATGCTGGAGTCCCAGTCGGCGCTGCTGCCGCGATGCAGGATAAAGCCGCGATCCTTGTGCACCGGGCCGCCGAAGTAGACCGGGGCATCGGCGTGGTGGGGGGCGTCGCCACCCAGCTCGAGCTGATCGAAGAGGGCGTCCAGGGTGATCTCCATGGGACGGTTGACGATCACCCCCATGGTGCCGTTGTCGTCGTAATCGCACAGGTAGCTGAGGCTGCCGGCGAAGTTGGGATCCTCGAGCTGCGGCATGGCCAGCAGGAAATGATTCTTCAAGCTTTGCATGGGTCTCCCGGGCGTCAGGGCACGCCGAAGTCGTTGCCTTTCCCGAAGCGCCAGACGCGCGTGATGGAGAGGCTATCGAGGCCGGCCATCTCGCCGTCGAAGGGCGGGTAGGGGCCGGCGTCGCGCACCGTGGTCAGGGCGGCCTGGTCGAGCTCGGGGTGTCCCGAGGATTGTACCACCTCTATCCGGCGCAGCTGACCCTCGCGGCCCACCACCACGCGAATCCGCAGTTGCCCCTCCAGGGTCGGCGACAGGGGGTAGTGACGATTGCCGAAGGCCTCCACCTGGCGGGTCCAGGCGGCGATATAGCGCGCCTCGACGGCCTCTCGGGCGGCCAGCTGGCCGAGCTCGTCCTCCTCCCCGGCGAGGCTCGCCTCGGGACCGACGTCCCGGGCCTCCCGGCCGCGCTCGCCACTGGCCGCCTCGCGGGTCGCCGCGACACTGCCCGGGGGCAGGGGATCGGCCAGGGCCGGGGCGGGAGCCGTTTGCGGGGCCGCGCCGCTCAGCGTCTCGGCGGCGGGGGTGGCACTCTCGGCCCCACCGGCGCTGGCGCTGGCCGCGGCGGCCTCGGCCCGGGCCCGGGCCCGGGCCGAGGGCTCGGCATCGCGACCCCGAGCCTGCTGGGCCGTCGCGGCGATGGCCTCGGCCTGTTCCGGCGCCTCGCCGGGCAGCCCCACCAGCACCACGTCGAGGCTGGGGCGGGGCGGGGATTCCTGGGACGGCGGCGCCAGGCGCCAGCTGGCCACGGCGCCGATCAGCGCCAGGTGCAGCAGGATCGCCAGGGCCCAGGCCACCCAGCGCCGATAGGGGTAGGTGACCGGGGCATAGACGAGGGCGTCGTTGATGGACTGCGCCATGCGTCTCCCTCCGGGGCTCCGATAAGCCTGGCCGGCGCTTATCGCGTCCGAGTGCTTGCGCCGAGCGGCTAGCCGCGGCTGGCCAGGCGGCGCTCGATGGCGTCCATCAGCAGGCCGGCGATATCGGTGCCGCGCTGGTCGTCGATCTCGCGCACGCAGGTGGGGCTGGTGACATTGATTTCGGTGATGTAGTCGCCGATCACGTCGAGACCCACGAACATCAGCCCCTTGTCACGAATCATGGGCTGAACCTGCTGGATCAGCCAGTGATCCCGCTCGGTGAGTTCGCGGCTGACGCCGGTGCCGCCGGCGGCCAGGTTGCCGCGGGTCTCGCCGGCCATGGGCACCCGGGCCAGGCCATAGGGCACCGGCTCACCGTCCACCAGCAGGATGCGGGTGTCGCCATCCTTGATCTCGGGGATATAGCGTTGGGCCATGATCTGGCGGCGGCCCCGCTCGGTGAGCATCTCGATGATGGCACCCAGGTTGCGGCCATCGGGCTGCACATGGAAGATGCCGCTGCCGCCCATGCCGTCCAGGGGCTTGAGGATCACGTCCCGGTGCTCGGCGTGGAAGGCGCGCAGTTCGGCCTCGTTGCAGGAGACCAGGGTCGGTGTGCAGCACTGGGGGAACTGCTGGGCGAAGAGTTTCTCGTTGCACTCCAGCAGGGCCCGGGTGGGGTTGACCACCAGCACTCCCTCGCGCTCGGCGAACCCCAGCAGGTAGACGGCGTTGAGGAAGTGGGCGTCCACCGGCGGGTCCTTGCGCATCAGGATGACGTCGAGGTCCGCCAGGGGCCGGGATTCGACCTCGCCCAGGTCGTACCAGTGGCCGGGGTCGCGATGGGCGGTCAGCGGGCGCAGGCGGCCGAAGGCGTGCCCCTCGCGCAGGAAGAGGTCCTCCTGCTCCAGGTAGAAGAGCGAGGCGCCTCGCTCCTGGGCGGCCCACAGCATGGCCAGGGTGGTATCTTTCTTGAAGGTGATATCGGCGATGGGATCCATCACCACGCCAATGCGGAGTGCGCTCATCGAGTCGGGTGTCCTGGACGCGGAGTGATGGACGCAGTATGCCGCAGCGGCCCGGAGAAGACCAAGGCGGGCGGTATCGTCACCGGCCGAGGGGCGCCCTGTGCCGGAGGCTCGGGGCTATCCTGGGGGCAGGCCGTCGCGGGGCGCTACCGATGCCCTGCGGCGCTCTCGCATCCTGCTCCGCTTGCAGGACCGGTGCTGGCCATCCCTGGCCAGCCCGTTCGGAGGAATCCTCCTCACCCCTGGCATAGGACCCCCGCTCCGACCTACCCCCAGCGCCCCTTAGCCATTCAAGCTGCGGTGATCTCGATCACCCAGGGCGGGCTTAGCGCTCGGCGCCGTCGCCCTCGGGCAGCAGGCGAATGCCGCCGTCCTCGATCAGGATGTGGCGCTGCTTGTAGAGGCGGCCGATGGCCTGCTTGTAGGCGTTCTTGCTGATCCCCAGCCGCGCCTTGATCTCGGCGGGATCGCTCTTGTCGGAGAGCATCAGGTAGCCGCCGGCCTGGCGCAGGGCGGCGAGCACCTGCTCGCCCACCACGTCAAGGCGCGCCGGCCCCGGCGGCAGCAGCGAGAGATCCAGGCGGCCATCCTCGCGGACCCGCTTGATATAGCCGTTGAGGCGCTGGCCGCGGCGCAGCGGCCGGCTGACCTCGTCCTGGTAGAGCAGGCCCCAGAAGCGGTGATTCACCGCCACCTTGAAGCCCAGGTCGGTGCGATCGGCGATCACCAGGATCACCTCGTCGCCGGCGGCCAGGCCCCGGGACTCGTCCTCGAGGTGCTTGTCGAGGCGCTGGGAGGCCACCGGCCGCCCCTGGTCATCCTCGTAGATACGCACCAGCACCCGCTTGCCCACCTCGGGACGGAAGCGCTGCTCCGGATAGGGCAGCAGCAGTTCCTTAGGCTGGCCCCAGTCGAGGAAGGCGCCGGTGGCGTTGACCGCCGCCACCCTGAGGTAGGCGACCTCGCCGATATGCGCGGTGGGTGTGGCTTGGGGAGATCGGGACATGGTGGCTTCCAGGGTGACGGAGTGGGATCAGGCGAAGTCGCCGAAGCGGTACTGCAACAAGGATAGCGCCACCACCGGCGCGGTCTCGGTGCGCAGGATACGTGGGCCCAGGGAGAGCGGCAGGAAGCCGGCCTCCCGGGCGCCGGCGACTTCCGCCTCGGACAGTCCGCCCTCGGGGCCGATCAGCAGGGCCGCGTCGGCAGGGGCGTCACGCCGGTCCAGGGCACCCGAGGTGGCGGGATGCAGCACCAGGCGCAGGGCCTCGTCGCGCCCGACCAGCCAGTCGGCCAGGGCCAAAGGCGGGTGCACCGGCGGTACCACGGCGCGGCCGCACTGCTCGCAGGCGCTGGCGGCCACCGCCTGCCAATGGGCGAGCTTCTTGGCGGCGCGGTCGCCCTTGAGGCGCACGTCGCCATGCTCGGTATACAGCGGGGTAATGGCCGCCACCCCCAGCTCCACCGCCTTCTGGATGGCGTAGTCCATGCGCTCGCCCTTGGAGACCGCCTGGCCCAGGTGCACCGCCAGGGGCGACTCGCCGTGCCCCTCGCCGACCGCCTCGATACGCACCACGACCCGCTTGCGACCCGCCTCGACGATCTCCGCCCGGGCCTCCAGGCCCTGGCCATCGAAGAGGGTCACGGCGGCGCCTTCGCGCAGGCGCAGCACCAGGGCCAGGTGGCGCGCCGGCCCCTCCGGCAGAACGAGGTCGCCGCCGGGGACGAACCCGGCGGCGACATGGATGCGCGGCTGGCCCATGGCTTACTGGGTGGTCTCGCCGCTCTGCTGGGCGGCCCCTTCGGCGGCGCGCTTCTTCTTCTGCAGGTAGAGCGCCTCGAAGTTGACCGGGGCCAGCATCAGCGGCGGGAAGCCACCGCGGTTGACCAGGTTGTCGATGCACTCCCGGGCATAGGGAAAGAGCACATTGGGGCAGAAGGCACCCAGGGTGTGCTCCAGGCGCTCGCCCTCGATACCGCCGATGCGGAACAGGCCGGCCTGCTCCACTTCCACCAGGAAGGAGGTGTTGCCGCTCTCGGCATGGGACACCTGGGCGGTGACCTTGACCACCACCTCAAAGAGCCCCTCACCCACCTGCTGGCTGGAGGTATTGAGGTCCAGGCCGACCTTGGGCTTGAAGGGCTGCTGGAACACCGCCGGGGAGTTGGGGGCCTCGAAGGAGATGTCCTTGACGTAGATGCGCTGCAGGGCGAATTGCAGCTGCTGCTGGTTCTGCTGACCGGCGGCCTGGTCGTTGCCACCTGCGGTCTGGTTGTTGTCTTCCGCCATGCTGGGATTCCTTGCCGACGTTGGGATAAAAGGTAGAAAGGGTCGTGGGTTACTTCTTGACCACCGGCAGGCCGTCGCTCTGCCACTGGAACATGCCGCCCTTGAGCTTGAGGGGGCGGGTGAAGCCGGCCTTGGCCAGCTTGGCCACGGCAATACCGGAGGCCTGGCCCTGCTTGCAGACCACGATCACCGGCTTCTCCTTGGACTTTTCCAGTTCCCCCAGGCGCGAGTCGAGCTTGCTCTGGGGAATATTGCGGGCCCCGGCGATATGGCCGGCCTTGAACTCCCCCGCCTCGCGAATATCAATCACCACCGCGTCTTCGCGGTTGATCAACTGGGTGGCCTGGCTGGAGGTGACGCCACCCGCACTGCTGTTGCGGGCCTCGTAGGCGATCCAGGCGAGCAGCACCAGGACGAAGGCACCCACCATCAGCGGGTGATTGGCGACGAATTCGAACAGCTGGTCGATCATGGGTTGCGGTAGCTCTCGTTGGGTGACTCCGAGGTATCATGCGGGCACCGTGGCTGCACCACGCCGCCGAACCGGCACAGTATACACAAGCCACCGGCAAGCGTCTGGCCCGCCCCCCTCCGAGCTGACGGCCCGGTGGGCTGTGCGATATGATGCCCCAAGGAGCCGTGAGTCGCGACCCCGCCGGCCGAGGCCGGCGGGGTCTCTGACGCTGACACAACGAGGCCAAACTTCATGTCTGATGCCAATGCAGCCGCCCCGCGCCCGGTGGCACTGATCATTCTCGATGGCTACGGCCATAACGACGACGCCCAGGACAATGCCATCGCCGCCGCCAAGACCCCGGTGATGGACCGCCTGAAGCGCGACTATCCCCATGCGCTGATCCACACCGACGGCAAGTCCGTGGGGCTGCCGGAGGGCCAGATGGGCAACTCCGAGGTGGGGCACATGAACCTGGGGGCCGGACGCATCGTCTACCAGGACTTCACCCGCATCACCAAGGCCATCGAGGACGGCGAGCTGGCCGGCAACCCGGTGCTGACCGCGCCCATCGATGCCGCCGCCCGGGCCGGCAAGGCGCTGCACCTGCTGGGCCTGCTCTCCCCGGGGGGCGTGCACAGCCATGAAGAGCATATCCTGGCCATGGCCGCCCTGGCCGCCGAGCGCGGCGTCGAGCGCATCTATGTGCACGCCTTCCTCGATGGCCGCGATATGCCGCCGCAGAGTGCCGGCCCCTCCATCGAGCGCACCAATGCCCGCCTGGCGGAGCTGGTGGGCGCCGACAACGGCTTCGTCGCCTCGCTGATCGGCCGCTACTACGCCATGGATCGCGACAATCGCTGGGACCGGGTCGAGAAGGCCTATCGCCTGATCACCGAGGCTGAGGGCGAGCAGGTGGTGGAGAGCGCCGAGGCCGGCCTGGCCGCCGCCTACGAGCGCGGCGAGACCGATGAATTCGTGGCCGCCACCAGCGTGCGCCCGAACGGCCAGGCCATCGCCATGGCAGACGGCGATGCGGCCATCTTCATGAACTTCCGCGCCGACCGCGCCCGGGAGCTGACCCGCGCCTTCGTCGAGCCCGACTTCGCCGGCTTCGCGCGCCGCGCTCACCCGCGCCTGGCCGCCGACGGCCTGGTGATGCTGACCCAGTACGCCGCCGATATCCCCGCCCCGGCCGCCTTCCCCCCGGAGGAGCTGCGCAATACCCTGGGCGAGGTGATGGCGAGCCGCGGCAAGACCCAGCTGCGCATCGCCGAGACCGAGAAGTACGCCCATGTGACCTTCTTCTTCTCCGGCGGCGAGGAGGCGGAATACCCCGGCGAGACCCGGGTGCTGGTGCCTTCCCCCCAGGAGGTGAAGACCTACGACGAGAAGCCGGAGATGAGTGCCCCGGAGGTCACCGACAAGCTGGTGGCGGCCATCGACTCCGGCGCCTACGACCTGATCGTCTGCAACTACGCCAACGGCGACATGGTCGGCCACACCGGCAAGTTCGACGCCGCGGTCAAGGCCATCGAGGCGGTGGACGCCTGCGTCGGCCGGGTGGTGGAGGCCATCGAGCGGGCCGGTGGCGAGTGCCTGATCACCGCCGACCACGGCAACGCCGAGCAGATGACCAACCCGGACACCGGTGCCCCCCAGACCGCCCACACCACCTTCGCGGTGCCGCTGGTCTATGTCACCCGCCGCCAGGCTTGCCTGCGCGACGGCGGCCGGCTGTCCGATATCGCCCCGACCCTGTTGACCATGATGGGCGAGGCGATCCCGCCGGAGATGACCGGCCGGGCGCTGATCGACCTCCCGTGAGGCATCGCCTCGCCGGTGCCCTGGGGCTGCTCCTGCTGCTGAGTTGGGCCGCGCCCCTGGCGGCCCAACCCGATGAGCGCCAGGCCCGGCAGCACCTGGACGCCATCGGCGGCGAGATCCAGGCGCTGAACCAGCGCCTGGAGGGCACCCGCAGCGCCCGGGACGACGCCGACCAGGCCCTGCGCCGGGTGGAGACCGCCCTCGCCGAGACCCACCGCCGCCTGGATGCGCTCCAGGCCGAGCGGCGGCGCCTCGACGATGAGGTCCATGATCTGGAGCGTCAGCGCGAGACCCTGGAGGCGGAGCGCGACGACCTGGAAGCGGCCCTGGCCACCCAGCTCGACGCCCTCTATCGCCTCGGCCAGACGCCCCAGCTCAAGCTGCTGCTCAATCAGGAAGAGCCGGCGCGCCTGGATCGCCTGCAGACCTACCTCAATCATCTGACCCGGGCGCGCAACGCGCGCCTGGACGAGCTGGCCGAACTGAACGCGCGCCTGGCGGCCAACCGCCGGGCCCTGGACGAGCGTGCCGCCGCCCTGGCCGACAACCAGGCCGCCCTGGAGGCGCGTGGCGCCGAGCTGGTCGAGCAGGGCCGCGAACGCCAGGCCCTGGTGGTCGAGCTCGACGCCCGCTACGCCAGCGAGCAGGCCCGCCTGGCGGACCTCAACCAGGATCGCGCCCATGCCGAGCGGGTGCTGCGCCAGGTCCAGGAAGAACTGGCTCGGCTGCAACGCCCGCCGCCCTCCACCGCCATCACCCAGACCCGCGGCGACCTGCCCTGGCCGGTGCAGGGCGCCATCGCCTCGCGCTTCGGCCGCGGCGAGGGGGTCAACCGCAACGGCATCCTGATCCAGGCCGCCGAGGGCACCCCGGTGGAGGCGGTGCATGCGGGGCGGGTGGTCTTCGCCGACTGGATGCGCGGCTTCGGCAACCTGCTGATCATCGATCACGGCGACCATATCATGACCCTGCACGCCCACCTGCAACGCTTCGACGTGGGCGTGGGCGCCGCCGTGGAGGGCGGCACCCGCATCGGTGCCGTAGGCGCCAGCGGCGGTCGCGGCCAGCCGGCGCTCTATTTCGAGGTGCGTCGCGACGGCGACCCCATCGACCCCCAGGGCTGGATCGCCCGTCGCTGATGCCGCCTATGGCGCCGGACACCGCGACGGCGCTATCCTGAAGTCCTGCCAGTCACTCAATTAGCCCCCGACACGGGAGACTGCATGTCCATCACCCTTCCCCGCCCGCTGCTCTCGGGCCTCACCGCCCTGGCCCTGGCGACCTTGCCGTTGCAGGCGCCGGCAACCGACGACCTGCCCCTGGAACAGATCCAGACCTTCGCCGAGGTCTTCGAGCGCATCAAGCGCGCCTATGTGGAGGAAGTGGACGACGCCACCCTGCTGCGCAACGCCATGAGCGGCATGCTCGGTGAACTCGATCCTCACTCCGCCTATCTCGATGAAGAGGCCTTCCGCAGCCTCCAGGAGTCGACCCAGGGGGAGTTCGGCGGCATCGGCATCGAGGTGGGGCTGGAGAACGGCCAACTGACGGTGATTGCGCCCATCGACGACACCCCGGCGGCCCGCGCCGGCCTGCAGCCCAGGGACGCCATCCTGCGCATCGAGGACACCGCCACCGAAGGCCTGTCGCTGCAGGAGGCGGTCAACCTGATGCGCGGCGAGCCAGGCAGCGACCTGGAGCTGACCCTGCTACGCCGCGGCGAGGAGACGCCACGCACCGTCACCCTGACCCGGGAGATCATTCGTACCGAGAGCGTGCGCAGCGACCTGCTGGAGCCGGGCTACGGCTACCTGCGCATCAGCCAGTTCCAGAGCCGTACCGGCGAGCAACTGGAGGCGGCGTTGAGCGAGCTGGAGGCGGCCGGCCCCCTCGATGGGCTGGTGCTGGACCTGCGCAATAATCCCGGCGGGGTGCTGCAGGCCGCGGTGGCGGTGGCGGACGCCTTCCTGGAGGAGGGGCTGATCGTCTATACCGAGGGACGCCTGCCCAACAGCGAACTGCGCTTCTCTGCCACCCCCCGCCAGCATGCCGCCGAGGTGCCCCTGGTGGTGCTGATCAACGGCGGCAGCGCCTCGGCGGCGGAGATCGTCGCCGGCGCCCTGCAGGATCAACGCCGCGCCGTGGTGATGGGCACCGAGAGTTTCGGCAAGGGCTCGGTGCAGCAGATCATGCCGCTGGGCAATGGCGAGGGCCTCAAGCTGACCACCGCCCTCTACTACACTCCCAGCGGTCGCTCCATCCAGGCCCAGGGCATCGACCCCGATGTGGAGGTGGCGCGGGGCCGCCTGGAGCTGGCGGAAGGCAGCCGCCAGTTGCGCGAAGCGGACCTGGAGGGGCATCTCGGCGACCGCGGAGATGACCGGGAGCTCAGCGAGAACATGCGCGAGCGGCTGCGGGAGGACTACCAACTGGCCGAGGCCCTTAATCTGCTCAAGGCCCTCAAGGTGATCGGCCAGCGTCCCGCCGCCACGGGGTAGGGGCAAGGTAGAAGGTAAATTTCCCGCCTGGGGGGAGCCGGCTTTAGCCGCGGTCCGACGTTTCGGCGATGGCTTCAAAATCGCCTGCTAAAGCAGGCTCCCACCACCCCGGCGACTTCCCCCCAGCCTAGTGGGAGCTGGCTTTAGCCGCGGTCCGACGTCTCGGCGATTAACGCCTTAGCGGCAGCTAAGGGGAAGACGACCCCGCTCCCCGATCGCCTGGCGCATCAGCAACCGCTTGATGGGCATCGCCCGATCGACCCCGGAGAGCCCCAGGTTGCGGGCCAGGGTCAGGGCCGGGTGGGTGGCGCCGAACAGCAGCCGGAAGCCATCCATCAGCGCCAGCATGGCGGCGTTGTCGCCGCGGCGGCGCCGCGCATAGCGCTCGAGGATCCGCTCGTTGCCCGGAATGATCCCGCGCCGCCGGGCTTCCAGCAGCTCCTCCGCCAGCACCGCCGCGTCCATCAGCCCCAGGTTCACCCCTTGGCCCGCCAGGGGGTGAATGCTATGGGCGGCATCGCCGATCAAGGCCAGGCCGGGCCGCACATAGCGCTCGGCATGGCGCTGCACCAGGGGCACGCTGAGGGCTCCGTCGATGGCTTCCACCCGACCCAGGCGCCCCTCGAAGGCCGCCTCCAGGGCCTCGCCCAGGGCCGTCCGCGGCAGGCCGACCAGGCGCTCGGCCTCCTCGGGGGAGGTCGACCAGACGATGGAACAGTAGTGGGGCTCGCCCTCCAGGGTCAGCGGCAGGAAGGCCAGGGGGCCGGTGGGCAGGAACACCTGGCGGGCCACGCCGCCATGGGGCAGGGCGGTGCGCACCGTGGTCACCACCGCCACCTGGCCGGTATCCCTCGGCTCGGCCGAGATACCGGCCAGCTCACGCAACCGCGAGCGGGCACCGTCGGCGGCCACCACCAGCGGCGCGGAGAGCGTCTCGCCACCCGCCAGGCTCAGGAGGGGGCCGTCGGTGCCTTCTTGATACCCCTCGATCACGGCACCGAAGCGCTGGGTGACCCCGGGAAGCGCCGCCAGGCGCGCCTCCAGGGCCGCCAGGATCACGTCATTCTCGACGATATGACCCAGCAGCGGCACCCCGGCCTGGCCCGCCTCGAAGGCGATCTCGCCGCTGCCCTGGGCATCCCAGACGCCCATGCCAGTATAGGGGGTGGCACGGCGGGCAACGATCGTCTCCCAGGCCCCCAGGCCGCTCAGCAGGCGCTGGGAGACCGGCGTGACGGCACTCACCCGGCGCCCCGGTGGCATGCCCACGACGCCCTCCTGAGGCAGGGGAGCGGGGCGGGCATCCAGCACCGTCACGGCGACGCCGGCCTCCCCCAGCAGGGCGGCCAGGGTGGCCCCCACCATGCCGCCACCTACGATCAGCACCTCGGCCCGCATCGTTGCCTCCTCGACTCCCGGATTCGTTGCCCAGTATTGTCGCATGACCGACGTCGATAGGCGCCCCCTGCCGGCGAGGCGGCCCCAGCCCCCGACGCTATGCCGGCAATGAAATAGTCCCTATCAGGTCGCCAATAAGGGATAGACCCTCGCCCCCCTTTGTGGCTATTTTGTGTACAACAACATCATAAGAAAGTATTCATCCCTCTGGGACTGAATGTGTACAACAACAACCGCGCGAGAGGCACAAGATGATCGAAGCCACTACCCAGGCCGAACCCCGGCCATCCCGGACCGTTAACCAGGACCCCGATGCCATGCCCCCGCTGGGCAAGGCGATTCCCCTGGGCATCCAGCACATCATGGCGATGTTCGCCGGTAACGTGACACCGCCCATCATCATCGCCGGGGTGATCGGCGCCACCACCGGCGAGCAGATCTTCCTGATCCAGGTCGCGCTCTTCGTGGCCGGCATCGCCACCCTGGTCCAGACCATCGGCATGGGCCCCATCGGTGCCCGCCTGCCCATCGTCCAGGGCACCAGCTTCGGCTTCCTGCCGGTGGCCCTGCCGCTGGCCAGCAGCTTCGGCCTCGCCGCGGTGCTCGGCGCCTCGCTGATCGCCGGCCTGCTACAGGTGGTGCTGGGGGCCTTCCTGAAGAAGATTCGTCACTGGTTCTCGCCGGTGGTCACCGGCATCGTGGTGCTGTTGATCGGCATCACCCTGATGCCGGTGGGCCTCAAGTATGCCGCCGGCGGCGTGGGCAGCCCCGACTTCGCCTCCCCCACCAACCTGGGCCTGGCGCTGTTCGTGCTGGTGGTGACCATCGCCGTGCACCAGTTCGGCCGCGGCTTCCTCAAGGCGGCCTCCATCCTGGTGGGCCTGGTCAGCGGCTACCTGGTCTCCATCGCCCTGGGCATGGTGGACTTCTCCAGCGTCGCCGACGCCGCCTGGTTCTCCTTCCCCAAGCCCTTCCAGTACGGCCTGGAGTTCCACCTGACCGCCATCATCGGCATGGCCCTGATCATGTTCGTGGTGGGCCTGGAGACCATCGGTAATATCTCCGCCATCACCATCGGTGGCGCCGGGCGCATGGCCAAGGATCGCGAGCTCTCCGGCGGCGTCATGGCCGACGGCGTGGCCACCTCCTTTGCGGCCATCTTCAACACCCTGCCCAACACCGCCTATGCCCAGAACGTGGGCCTGATCACCCTGACCGGCGTGGTCAGCCGTCACGTGGTGACCATCGGCGGTATCCTGCTGATCTGCATGGGCCTGTTCCCGAAACTGGGCGGCCTGGTCGCCGCCATGCCGCATGCCGTCCTGGGCGGCGCCGGCGTGGTGATGTTCGGCATGATCGCCTCCGCGGGCCTGAAGATCATCAAGGAGTGCGACCTGAACCAGCGCGCCATGCTGATCATCGCCGTCTCCCTGAGCCTGGGCATCGGCCTGCCGGCGGTGAAGGAGATCGCCGAGACCATGCCCGGCCAGCTCGGCCTGCTGCTCAAGTCCGGCCTGGTGCCGGCGGCCCTGGCGGCCCTGCTGCTGGACGCCATTCTGCCCGGCAAGCCCAAGCGCGAGCTCGCCGAGGCCGACGAGGCCACCGCCGCCGCCGAGGTTGCCACTCCCAAGGAGTAATAGCGGCAGACACCCGCCCGCCTTGAACGCCAAGGGCCCGGCATCTTCTCTGCCGGGCCCTTGGCGTTTCTGCACTTGATGGAGCCTCCCTTAGCGCTCCAGGCCCATGGCCCGCCGTGCCAGGGCACGCCGCAGCGGCCCCACCAGGTTGAGGCCGATCAGCCCCGCCGCCCGGGCATGGGAGAGCAGCGGATGATCGATGCCGAAGAGGCGCACCAGGCCATCGCTGAAGCGGATCACGTTATGGCGATCGCGATCGCGGCGTGCCTCGAAATCCCCGAGCACCGTCGTGGCACCAGGCGATTGACCGTCCGCCAGGCCGGCCTCCAGGGAGGCGACCAGGTCCATCACCCCACGCAACGCCAGGTTGAAGCCCTGGCCGGCGACCGGGTGCAGGGCATGAGCGGCATTGCCCAGCACCGCCAACCCCGGGCGCACCGTCTCCCGGGCGGTGATCAGCGAGAGCGGGTAGCTATGGCGCTGCCCCACGCGGCGAAAGCGCCCGGCGCGATCACCGAAGGCGCGCTGCAGCCGCCACAGGAAGTCGCTATCGGAGAGCGCCAGGGTCTCGGCCTCGCTGCCCACGGCATGCGTCCAGACCAGCTCCATGCGCCCGCCCGTGAGGGGCAGCAGGGCCAGGGGCCCCTGGGGGGTGAAACGCTCATAGGCGGTGCCGTCGTGGGGGCGACTCACCTCCAGGTTGGCGATCAGGGCCACCTGGTCGTAGGGGGTGGCGCGGCTATCGATACCCAGGCGCTCCTTGAGGCCGGAGCGCCCCCCGTCCGCCAACACGGTCAGGCCGGCCTCCAGGCACTGGCCATCGCTCAGCGCCAGGCGATAGCCCCGCTCGCCGGGAGCCATCGACTCGACCCGAGCCGGGCAGTGCCAGGCCAACGGCAGCTCCGCCAGGCGGCGGTGCAGCACCCGGCCCATCCAGGCATTGGGCAACACATGCCCCAGGGCCTCCACCGAGAGCTCCCCGGCGGCCAGCCGGGTGGCGCCCAGGCGTCCCCGCTCGCTGATATGAATCCGGCGGATCGGTTCCGCCTCGCGGGCCATGCCCTCCCACAGTCCCAACTGCTCGAAATGCAGCCGGGAGCCCTGGGCGATGGCGCTGGCCCGGGCATCGAAGCTGGGCTGCCAGTCGCCGTCACCGGCCTGGGGCAGGGGAGCCGCCTCGATCACCGCCACCTCGAGACGATGGCGGTGGATCAGGGGGGCCAGGGCGCAGGCCAGGCTCGCCCCCACCAGGCCACCGCCGATGATGGCGATATCCACGGGCCGTGCCGGGGCCTGGTCTATGCTGTGGCTGGGCATCTGCATCTTGCCTCTCTAGTGAAACGACCACCGGCCTGGCGCCGGCGCTTCCGTAACGTAATTACGTAACTAAGAAAACCTAATCACCATGTTGATCAAGGATTGACCATCAAAGCCTCGATTTCCTCGACCCGCTTGGGTACGCCGGCGGAGAGCACCTCATGCCCCTCGGCGGTCACCGCCACGTCGTCCTCGATACGAATGCCGATGCCGCGATAGGCCTCGGGGATATCCGCCTCGTCGGGCAGGTAGAGCCCCGGCTCCACGGTGATCACCATGCCCGGCACCAGGGGGCGCGCCTGGCCGTCGCGGCGATAGGCGCCCACGTCGTGGACATCCAGCCCCAGCCAGTGGGAGGTGGAGTGGAGATAGAAGCGGCGATAGCGCTGCTCGGCGATGCACGCCTCCAGCTCGCCCTCCAGCAGGCCCAGCTCGATCAGCCCTGCCGTCAGGTCGCGCACCACGCCGTCGTGGATCTCCACCAGGGTCGCGCCGGGACGCACCGCCGCCACCGCCCGCTCCTGGGCGCGCAGCACCACCTCGTAGAGGGCCCGCTGAGCCGCCGAGAAGCGCCCGTTGACCGGGAAGGTGCGGGTGATATCGCCGGCATAGAGATCGAACTCGGCGCCGGCGTCGATCAGCACCAGGTCGCCGTCGCGAAGCGGTGCGCGGTTCTCGATATAGTGAAGCACGCAGGCATTGGCGCCGCCGCCGACGATGGAGGCATAGGCGGGGCCGCTGCCACCCTGCCACAGGAACTCGTGCTCCAGCTCCGCCTGCAGGTGGTACTCGGCCAGTCCCGGGCTCGCCAGGACCATGGCCCGGCGGTGGGCCCGGGCCGAGACCTCGGCGGCATGGCGCATCAGGGCCAGCTCCGCCTCGCTCTTGATCAGGCGCCGCTCGTGGATCAGCGCACTGACATCGGCGAAGGCCCGCGGCGCCACGGCGCCCTGGCGCTGCTTGGCCAGCAGCTCGCCACGCAGGGACTCGCCCAGGGCCAGGGCCGCCGCGTCGTCCAGCGGCAGGTAGAGGGTCTCGCGACCATCCAGCAGGGCGGCCAGGCGCTCGTCCCGCTCCCGGTTCTCGAAGGCCTGATCGACGCCATGCCGGGCCTGGGCCCCCTCGGCGCCGAGGCGGATACCGGTCCAGGCTTCCAGGGCGGGATCGCGATCCTGGCAGAAGAGCACGCACTCGCCCTCGGCCCGCCCCGGCAAGAGCAGCAGCAGGGCCTCCGGCTCGGGAAAGCCGGTGAGGTAGTGGAAGTCGCTGTCCTGGCGGAAGGGGAAGTCGCTGTCGCGGCTGCGGGTGACCAGGCCGGCGGCGGGCAGCAGCACGGCGCCATGGGGGGGCAGGGCGTCCATCAGGGCACGGCGCCTGGCGCGATACTCCGCCAGGCCGATGGGGGCCGGGCGAGGCAGTCTCTCTCGACTCATGGGGGCTCCTGAAACTGTCGAAAAATCAGTGTTCTTTCGGTGGCTGCTCGACCTGGGGACGTCCCGGGTGCTGCTCGGTATAGAGCAGCATGGCGGCCATACGGGCGTGCTCGGCGAGGGCGAAGAGGTCGTTCTCGTTCTCGCTGCTCTCTTCCAGCTCCGCCTCCATGCCGGCCAGGATCTCCAGGTCGGCCAGGGCCTCCTTGAGATTATCGGACCAGGCCTGGCGCTTGTCGGCATCCACTTCCGCCAGCACTTCCAGGAAGCCCTGGGTCCACTCCTTGAGCCCACGGGCCTGCTCGGCCAGGGAGAAGAGCTCATCGGGCAGCAGGGGGGCGTAGTCGAGGCCGGCGGCGCTCAGCGCCTCCAGGGCCTGGCGACGCCAGGCCAGGAACTGCTCGGCACTCTCGGGATCCCGGGGCTGCTCCACCCCCAGGGCCAGGCACAGCTCCTCGAGCCAGGCCTCGGCGGAGAGGTCATGCAGCGCCAGGGCGGCGGCCAGGCGGCCATCCAGGAAGGCGGGCGATTGCAGGCTGTCGTGTAGCAGAAACAGGTCGGCGACGGTGGAGAAATCGAGACGATCGTTGATCAGGGACATGCCAGAAGCTTCCGGGTCATGGTGGGTGGGGCCGCCATTGCGCCGGGTTCGTTGACCACTTGCGAAGGGCTCTCTTATAGTGGCGGCTCGACTCATAGTAACGCATCGCGCCGCCCCTTGGCCTGCCCCGGAGTCCCCATGACCGATGCCTCACGCCCGACCTCCGAGATCACCTTGCTGGGACGCAGCTATGTGATCGCCTGCCCCCCGGAAGAACAGGAGGCACTGCTGCGCTCGGCCCGCTACCTGGACCGGGCCATGCATGGCATTCACGCCCAGGCCAAGACCCTGGGCAACGAGAAGATCGCCGTGATGGCGGCCCTCAATATCGCCCATGAGTTGCTTCAGTTGCTGGACGAGCGCAAGGACCAGGAACACGGCCTGAGCCAGTTGCATGCGCGCCTGGAACAGGCCCTGGGCCCCGTCGACGACAAATAGACCGGGAAGCCGATTCGCGCCTTGGGAGGGGGTCGCCTCTCTGGTAGGATGAAGAGGTTCCCTGGAGTGTGCGCCAGTCGTTATAGTCCCTCGAGCCTATGAGCAATACCCAGGGGGCCATCAGCTAGACGGGCCCGTGTGCATGTCCGTGCGTCGGAAAGCCTGACGGTTCGTCTGCGGCCACCCACCTTGAACCACTGGGTTCAAGGGCCAGAACGACAGCGGCATTCTGGGGAACACTTAACGCTGCCATGAAAGATTTCACTGCCTTCGACGCCCAACCGGCGCCACCCTCCGCGCTGACCACCGAGCGACAGACCCTGCGTCGTGAGCTGCGTCGCCGGCGTCGCGCCCTGACCACCAAAGCACGCCAGCAGGCCGCCGAGGCCCTGTGTCGCCGCCTGCGCGCCTTGCCCGAGGTGCAGCGCGCCCGTCGCCTGGCCCTCTATCTGCCCAATGACGGCGAGATCGATCCCACCCCGCTGATGTCCTGGCTGCGCCACCGCGGCTGCCGCCTCTATCTACCGGTACTCTGTCCCCTGGCGGAGAATCGCCTGTGGTTCGTCCACTACCATGCCGGCACCCCCATGGTGAAGAACCGCTTCGGCATTCCCGAGCCGGATACCCGCCACGGCGCCCACCGCGCCCGTCGCCTGCCCGCCTGGGCCCTGGACCTGGTGCTGATGCCCCTGGTGGGCTTCGATCCCCGGGGCGAACGCCTGGGCATGGGCGGCGGCTTCTATGACCGCAGCTTCGCCTTTACCCGCGGCCCGGGGCCCCGGCCACGGCTGATCGGCGTGGCCCACGACTGCCAGCGTGTCGAGGCCCTGCCCAGCGCCAGTTGGGACGTCCCTCTGGATGCCATCGTCAGCGATAGGGACGTGATTCGTCCCTAAGCCGCAAGCCGCAAGCCGCAAGCCGCAAGCCGCAAGCCGCAAGCCGCAAGCCGCAAGCCGCAAGCCGCAAGCCGCAAGCCGCAAGCCGCAAGCCGCAAGCCGCAAGCCAATGGGAGGTTCGGCGCTTTCCTATGGCAAGCCATCGTCAGTGATCGGGTGCCCAGATACGAAAAAACCGGCAGGATCGCTGCCGGCTTAATGCGGTTTTCTGGTCATGGCACTGGTGCCTGCCTCGGGATCAACTGCCGACCAGGGCCTGGGCATAGCCGGTGGCAACGACGCCAATGCCAAAGGCCAGTACCAGTGCCATGACCAGATCGGGCTTACGCTTCATTACCTACTCCATGGAATTCAATGGTCGTTGAATGTTGCAAATTGTTATCGATCGCCACTGGTGGCGACAGGCCAGACTATAGGCCGATGACCATTGAATAACAACCGGGCAAAGCATCAAAAAACGTAAGGAAACGCCGTTCTTTCAAGGGTTTCGGCGTAAGTTGGCACTCACGTACACGACCCCTCGGCAATTACGCCATAAAGAGGCGGTAGGCGGGGTTCTCCGACTCCTTCCAGTAGCGATAGCCGATGGCGTCGAAGTACTCCTCCACATGGGTGCGATCGCCGTTGGGCACCTGCATGCCCACCAGCACCCGCCCATAGGCGGCCCCGTGGTTACGATAGTGAAACAGGGAGATATTCCAGTCGTGGGGCAGGTGGGTCAGGAAGTTCATCAGGGCCCCGGGACGCTCGGGAAACTCGAAGCGATAGACCTCCTCGTCGAAGTGCTGCTTGGGCCGCCCGCCGCCCAGGTGGCGGATATGCAGCTTGGCCAGCTCGTTGTCGGTGAGGTCCTCCACCGGGTAACCCGCCTCGCGCAGCTTGTCGATCAGCGCCTGGCGGTCCTCGCCGCCGGGCTTGACCTGGACGCCGACGAAGATATGCGCCTGCTCCGGGTCGGCGTAGCGGTAGTTGAACTCGGTGACCATGCGCTTGCCGACGGTCTTGCAGAACTTCTTGAAGCTGCCGGGCTTCTCGGGAATGGTCACGGCGAGGATCGCCTCGCGCTGCTCGCCCAGCTCGGTACGCTCGGCGATATGCTGCAGGCGGTCGAAGTTGGTGTTGGCCCCGGAGTTGATGCACAGCAGGGTCTCACCCTCGGCGCCGGTCTGCTGGATATACTTCTTGAGCCCGGCCAGCGACAGGGCACCGGAGGTCTCGGAGACGGCCCGGGTATCCTCGAAGATATCCTTCACCGCGGCGCACATCTCGTCGGTATTGACGGTGATGACGTCGTCCACCAGGTCGCGGACGATGGAGAAGGGCACCTCGCCGATCTGGGCCACGGCGACCCCCTCGGCGAAGACCCCCACCTGATCCAGCACCACCCGCTCGCCGGCCTCCAGGGCCGCCTTGAGGCAGGCGCTGTCCTCGGACTCCACGCCAATGATCTTGATCTCGGGGCGCAGGTACTTGACGTAGGCCGCCACGCCGGCGATCAGGCCGCCGCCGCCCACCGGCACGAAGATGGCGTCCAGCGGGCCGCTGTGCTGGTGGAGGATCTCCATGCCGATGGTGCCCTGGCCGGCCACCACGTCGATATCATCGAAGGGGGGGATATAGGTGTAGCCGTGCTCCTCGATCAGCGTCTGGGCATGCTCGGCGGCGGCGGCGAAGGCATCGCCCTTGAGCACCACCTTGGCACCCCGGGCGCGCACCGCGGCCACCTTGATCTCCGGGGTGATCCGGGGCATCACGATCACCGCCTTGACCCCCATCAGCCGGGCGGCCAGGGCCAGGCCCTGGGCATGGTTGCCCGCCGAGGCGGCGATCACGCCCTTGGCCTTCTGCTCGTCGCTGAGCTGGGCCATCTTGTTGTAGGCGCCGCGAATCTTGAAGGAGTAGACCGGCTGCAGGTCCTCCCGCTTGATCAGAATCTGGTTGTTGAGCCGCCGCGAGAGGAAGGATGCCGGAGAGATCGGCGTTTCCCGGGCCGCTTCGTAGACCCGGGCCTGGAGAATCTTCTTGACTGTATCTTCGAGCATCCTGATATCCCAAGACGCGCGGCCTGATTGCCGCACGGAGTGAAGCGAGAGAGGAAAAGAGACTATTGGTAGCAGACCCTTGGGCACCCCGTCCAGCCCGGGCCATCCAAAGCCGGGGCGCGCTGCCCTATAATGGGGCCACATTCATTCAGTCCCATGGACCCGCTCCCATGACCCAAGACGAACTCAAGGCCGCGGTGGCCGCCGCCGCCATCGACGAGATCCGCCCCCACCTGCACCACGACACCGTGCTGGGCATCGGCACCGGCTCCACCGCCAACCTCTTTATCGATCAGCTGGCCAGGCTGCGCGATGACTTCGCGGGGGCGGTGGCCAGTTCCGAGGCCAGCGCCGAGCGACTGAAGGGGCATGGCATCGAGGTCTTCGAGCTCAATTCGACCGGCAGCGTGCCCTTCTATATCGACGGCGCCGACGAAGTGAACGCTCACCTGCATATGATCAAGGGGGGCGGTGCCGCCCTGACCCGGGAGAAGATCGTCGCCGCCTGCGCCGAACGGTTCATCTGTATCGCCGACGCCTCCAAGCGGGTAACTACCCTGGGCGAGTTTCCGCTGCCCGTCGAGGTGATTCCCATGGCCCGCTCCTATGTGGCCCGGGAGCTGGTCAAGCTGGGTGCCGATCCGGTCTATCGGGAGGGAGTGATCACCGATAACGGCAACCAGATCATCGACTGCTATGACTTTATGATCGAGGATCCGGTGGCCATGGAGGCACGCCTCAATGCCATCGTCGGGGTGGTCACCAATGGGCTCTTCGCGGCCCGCGGCGCGGATGTGTTGTTGCTCGGTACCGACAGCGGCGTGGAACGGCTTACCCCGGCCTGATCACAAAGGTGGAAGAGGGCACCCGCGGCGCGGATATGCTGCCTTTCATTGCCACCGAGACCGGCGGGGGCCGACTTACCCCGGCCTGAGCGCGTCAGGAGTAAAAGCTCACTACCCCTGGAAGGGCTGCCGTGACAGCCCTTCCAGGGTGCGCGCCAGGGCGCCGCGGTTGGCGGCCACCACATGGCGCCCCGCTTCCCCGAGACGACGCCGCGCGGCCGCGTCGGCGAAGAGCGCCGCCAGACGCTCGGCCAGTGCCGCGCCATCCGCCACCTCCACCAGGGCCTCGGCCTCGCGTAGCACCTCGGCGACATCCTCGAAGTTGGCCAGGGCCGGGCCGCTGAGTACCGGCACCCCCAGGGCCGCCGGCTCCAGCAGGTTATGGCCCCCCACCGGAACCAGGCTGCCCCCCACGAAGGCCAGGTCTCCCGCCCCGTAGAGGGTCATCAGTTCGCCCAGGGTATCGCCCAGGTAGACCGTCGTCTCGCCGTCCACCGCCTCCTCCCGGGAGCGCCTGGCGGTACCCAGGCCCCGACGCTCGCAGAGCTCGGCCACGGCGTCGAAGCGCTGGGGGTGGCGAGGCACCAGGATCAGCAGCGCCTGGGGATAGTCTCGGCACAGCCGGGCATGGGCATCGAGAAGCTGCTCGTCCTCGCCCTCATGGGTGGAGCCGGCCACCCAGACCGGGCGCTCGCCCAGCCGGGTACGTAAGCGCCGACTCGCCTCGAGCACCGCATCATCCGGCCGGATATCGAACTTCAGGGAGCCCACGACGCTGGTACGCTCGGCGGCCATGCCCAGGGCCCGGAAACGCTCGGCATCCGCCGCCGACTTGGCGGCCAGCCAGTCGACGCAGCCCAGCGCCTCGTGCATCAAGGGGCGCAGGCGCCGATAGCCGCGGAAGGCCCGGGGGGAGAGGCGGCCGTTGAGCACCGCCACCGGCACCCCATGGCGCCGGCAGGCGGCCAGCAGGTTGGGCCACAGCTCGGTCTCGAAGAACAGCGCCCAGGCCGGACGCAGCCGGGCCACGAAACGCCGCGCCGCGCCGGGAAAGTCCAGGGGCAGGAAGGCATGCGTCACCGTGCCTTGTCCCGCCGCGGTGAGCTGCTCGGCCAGGGTCAGGGCACGCTGGGCCCCGGTGGCGGTCATGGTGGTGATCACCAGGTGCTCGCCGGGACGGGCCAGGGCCTCGATCAGCGGGCGGGCGGCGACCACCTCGCCCAGGGAGGCGCAGTGCAACCAGGTGACCCGCTCGCCGGGCGGCGAGGAAGGAATCAGCCCCAGGCGCTGGCGACGCGGGTGAGTGGGCAGTGACTCACGCCAGACCCAGCGCCAGATCAGCGGCGCCAGGCCATAGAGGGCCGCCGAGTAGAGCCAGCGTGGCCAGCCCATCAGCGCTTCCCACGCGCGATCCGCATCCGCCTAGTCCTCGCGATCGAGGATGGTGGAGATCATCGCCGTGGTGGAGACCCCGTCCTCGAAGCCCAGCACCTTGACCTCGCCGCCATGGGCGATCACCGCCTCGCCGCCGGCGATCTCCTCGGGGCGATAGTCGCCACCCTTGACCAGCACATCCGGCAAGACCCGGCCGATCAACTCGGCGGGGGTGTCCTCGGCGAAGGGCACCACCCAGTCCACGGCGCCCAGGCCGGCCAGCACCTGCATGCGCCGCACCAGGGGATTGATGGGGCGCTTGGGGCCCTTGAGGCGGGCGATGGAGGCGTCGTCGTTGACCGCCACGATCAGGCGATCGCCCAGCTTGCGGGCCTGCTCCAGGTAGGCCACATGGCCGGCATGCAGGATATCGAAGCAGCCGTTGGTCATCACCACCCGCTCGCCGCGGGCCTGGGCGGCGCGCACGGCCTCCGCCAGGGCCGGCGCCTCGATGACGCCGAATTCGGCCAGCTTGTCGCCGTGCAGGGCGGTGTAGAGCTCGGCGATGGAGAGGGTGGCGGTACCCGGCTTGGCCACAACCAGGCCGGCGGCCAGGTTGGCCAGGGTCATGGCCTCGGGGAAGCCATGGCCGGCGGCCAACGCCAGGCCCAGCACGCCGATCACGGTATCGCCGGCGCCGGTGACATCGAACACCTCCCGGGCCCGGGTCGGCAGGTGCAGGGGCTCGTGATCGGCACGGATCAGGGTCATGCCCTTCTCGCTGCGGGTGATCAGCAGGGCCTCGAGGTCCAGCTCCTTGCGCAGCGCCTCGCCCTTGGCGGCCAGCTCGGCGTCGTCGCGGCAGGGGCCCACCACCGCCTCGAACTCGGTGAGGTTGGGGGTGATCACGCTGGCCCCGCGATACTTACGGAAGTCACCGCCCTTGGGGTCGACCAGCACCCGCTTGCCAGCGGCGCGCACCGCGTCGATCAGCGCCTCGACCCGGTTGAGGGTACCCTTGCCGTAGTCGGAGAGGATCACCAGGTCCACCTCCGCCAGGCGCTCGGCGACCCGTTCGCCCAGCTCGCCGGTATCCACCTCGCAGAGCCCCTCCTCGAAGTCGAGGCGAATCAGCTGCTGGTTGCGGCTCATCACCCGCAGCTTGGTGATGGTGGGAATCTCGACGCTGCGCTGGAAGTGAACGCTCACTCCGGCGTCTTCCAGGCGCTCGCTCAGCAGGCTGGCGTTATGGTCGTCGCCCACCAGGCCGGCCAGCTCGGCCTGGGCCCCCAGGGAAGCGATATTCAGCGCCACGTTGGCGGCGCCGCCGGGGCGGTCCTCGCTCTCGCCCACCTTGACCACCGGCACCGGCGCCTCGGGAGAGATACGCGAGGTGCCGCCGTGCCAGTAGCGATCCAGCATGACATCACCCACCACCAGCAGGCGGGCCTGTTCCAGGGCGGTCAGATCAAGCTTCATTCCTTGGCTCCGATAGCAGGGCGTCGAGGCGCGCGATCACGTCCTCGGCACGAATCAGGGACATGGCGTCCGGGTGACGTACTCGCTGGCCCCATTCCAGCGCCTCGGGGTCCTTGTGCAGGTAGGTCCGCACCGCCTCGGGGTAGCGGTTCACCACCGAGTCACGCCACAGGTAGGGACCGGCCCGCTCCGGGTTGGTGGTGGCGAAGAGCCCCACCACCGGGGTATCGAGGGCATTGGCCATATGTACCGGGCCGGAATCGGGGGCGACCACCGCCCGGGCCCGGTCGACCAGCGCCAGCAACCCCTTGAGGGAGGTGGCACCGATGGCATCGATCAGCACCTCGTCCTGGCACAGCTGGCGAATACGCTCGGCCATCTCCCGCTCCTGGGGCGTATCGCTGCCGGTGAGCACCGTTTTCAGGCCATACTGACGCCAGGCATGCTCGATCACCGCGGCGAAGCCCTCGGCCGACCAGTTGCGGAAGTTACGCAGCCGCGCACTGCTGCAGGGGCTGATCAGCAGATAGGGCGCCTCGCCGGTGAGCCGCCGGGCCTCGTCCACGGCGGCCTCGGGAATCGGCAGGTCCCAGGCCAGGGAGGTGTCCTCCACGCCCAGCAGGCGGGCGAAGTCCATAAAGGAGTCGAGCACATGGGCGCGGGAATGGGGGGCCAGGTGACGCTGTACGAACCAGTGCTGCTTGTCCTTGGCACGGCCCTTGTCGTAGCCGATACGCACCCGGGCCTTGAGACCGAGGGAGAGCACGCTGGCGCGTACCGCCTGCTGCATATGCAGCAGGGCATCGAAACGGGTCTCGCGCAGTTGACGCCAGATGGCGCGCATGCCGGCCAGGCCGCTGGCCTTGTCATAGACCACGAACTCGACCCCGGAGAGGCCGGCCAGTAGACTGTGCTCGCCCTTGCCGATGATCCAGGTGATGCGCACGCCGGGCCACTGGCGTTGCAAGGCGCGCACCGTCGGCACCAGGTTGCAGACATCGCCCAGGGCGGAGAGCCGCAGCACGCAGAGGTGCTCGGGGTGGGCGGGCAGAGGATGCTTCATGCGGTTGGTTATATCCCGAACGGAAAAGGCGATCATTCTATATGATGCCGACAGTTTAAGTGACGCCGCCCCCGGGCCACAAATCGGCCCCGGCGGCGCGCCGACGCCGGCCTGGTTTGGCGGTGACTTCTGGGAGGCCCGCCAGGCGGTGGTGGGCCAGGCCCCGGGACGCGGCGCCAGCCTCTTCCTCGACGCGGGCCCCGAGGAGTGGGTGCTGCGCCCCTATCGCCGCGGCGGGCTGATCGCCCGGCTCAGCGAGGCTCGCTACCTGTGGACCGGCGAGGAGCGCAGCCGCGCCTTCCGCGAACTGCGCCTGACGGCGGCACTCCATGAGCAGGGGCTGCCGGTACCGCGCCCGGTGGCGGCCTGCGTCTGGCGCCATGGCGCCACCTATGAGGCGGCGCTGATCACGGTGCGCTTGCCCGGTGCCAAGGCCCTGGCCGAACGGCTGACCCGCGCCGACGCCACCCTGCTGGCCCGGGTCGGCCACACCATCCGCCAGTTCCACCAGGCGGGCCTGGATCATGTCGACCTCAATGCCCGCAACCTGCTGGTGGACGAGACCGACCGGGTGTGGCTGATCGACCTCGACCGCTGCCGCCTGCGTTCCCCCGGCCCCTGGCGCGAACGCAATCTGCAACGCCTGGAGCGCTCGCTGAAGAAGTTCGGCGTCCCCGAAGCCATGGCGGCGATCCGCCGCGGCTATCAGGAGCCGAAAGCCCCCTCATCCAGCACCTCGGCATAAACGCCGGTCAGGGCGGTGATATGCCCGCGGATCTCGAACTCCTGTGCGACCCGCTCGGCGGCGGCTTCCCCCAGGGCCCGGCGCAGGCCGGCGTCCTCGGCCAGCTCGCTTAGGGCCTCGGCCCAGGCCAGGGGCGAGTCCGGGGGCGCCAGGCGACCGCACTCGGGGGGCAGCAACTCGGGGATGGCGCCGCTATCGGCGCCGATCACCGCCTTGCCGGCGGCCATCGCCTCGATCACGGTGAGGCCGAAGGCCTCGTTCAGCGAGGGCACGCAGACCACGTCCAGGGCCTCCATCAGCCGCGGCAGGTCGCGGCGAAAGCCGGTCAGGGTGACTCGCTCGCCCAGGGCCAGCTCGGCGATACGCGAGCGCAGGCGCGCCACATAGGCCTCATCGCTGCCTTCGCTGGCCTTGAGGCCGCCGATCAGCACCCCCTGGAAGGTCAGCGTCGGTGCCAACCGCGCCAGTTCCGCCAGGGCCTCCAGCCACAGTTCCTGGCCCTTGCCGGGGGTCAGCCGCCCCGGCAGGCCGATGGCCAGGGCGCCCTCGGGAATCCCCAGCTCGCCGCGCAGGCTATCGCGCTCCCGCTCCGTCAGCCGCGGCCGGTAGGGGGTGGTATCGATGCCCAGGTAGAGACGCCGGATGCGTTCCGGGGGCAGGGCGAAGGCCTTGAGGTTGCGGGCCCGGGTCGCCTCGCTGATGGAGAGCAGCCGGCTCAGCTTGCCATAGGCCCAGCGGTGGTAGGGGCCCTTCTTGGGCCGGGTCACCCCCATATGCTCGGTGAATACCAGGCGCAGGGAGGGCCGGAGGCTGGCCAGCAGGGCGGCCAGGCGCAGGTCGCTGGACTTGTGGCAATGCACCACACGGATATCATGGTGCTTCAGATAGCGCAGGATTCGCGGTACCGCCAGGAGGGCACGGCCCCGGGAAGGCACCGTCAAGGGCGTGACGCCCGCCTCCTCGAGGCTGGTCGCCACCCGGGAGCCCGCCAGCGCCAGGCCATGGGCCTGCCAGCCCTGGCGCTCGAGTTCGGGAATGATCCGCGCCGGGTACATCTCCAGTCCACCCCACCCCTCAGAGAGGCAGATATGCATTACCTTGTGGGACAAGGTCGTCTCCTTCGTTGCCAAGCCGGGACTCGGGCCAGCCGATGACCGATGCCGCTTCCTCCCCGCGACGCATCCTGATGGTGCGCAACGACAAGCTCGGCGATTTCATGCTCGCCTGGCCGGCCCTGGCGAGTCTTAAACGGGCCAATGGCGCTAACCATATCACCGTCCTGGTGCCCGGCTATACCGCCGCCCTGGCGCGCGCCTGCCCCTGGGTGGACGAGGTGCTGGTGGATCCCGGTGAGAAGGCCGGGCGCCCGGCGCAGCGCGAGCTGCTCGAGAGCCTCCGCCAGGGACGCTTCGATGCCCTGCTGACCCTCTTCTCCACGCCACGCATCGGCTGGCTGGGCTGGCGGGCGGGCATTCCCCTGCGCCTGGCGCCGGCCACCAAGTGGGCCCAGGTCTTCTACAACCGCCGGATCACCCAGCGCCGCTCCCGTTCCGAGAAGCCGGAGTACGTCTACAACCTGGAGCTGGCCCGGGCCCTGCAGCGCGAGCTGGGGCAGGCCATGCCGGAGGTAACGCCCCCCTACTGGCCGCTGCCCGCCGAGGAGCGCCGGGCCCAGCGCCGGCGGCTCGGCGACGAGCTGGGCCTGGATAGCGGCCGCCCCTGGCTCTTCCTGCATCCGGGCAGCGGCGGCTCGGCGGTCAATCTGACGGCGGCGCAATATCGCGACCTGGCGGTCGGCGTTTCCGCCCGCCTGCCCCGGCCGCCGCTCTGGCTGCTCACCGCCGGTCCCGGCGAGGAAGCCGCCGCCGATGACCTGGCACAGTCACTGCGTGACGCGGGGCTCGAGGCCCATCGGGTTCCCGCGCGCCCCGACCTGGCCGCCTTCGCCAGGACCCTGAGCGCGGCGGACCTGTTTATCGCCGGCTCCACCGGCCCGCTGCATATCGCCGGCTGCCTGGATCGCCCCACGGCGGGCTTCTACCCCGCCAAGCGCTCGGCGACACCGTTGCGCTGGCAGACCTGCAATCGGGCGGAGCAGCGGCTGGCCTTCAGCCCGCCGGCCCTGCCGGGCCAGGAGACCGAGATGGGTCGGATCGACCTGCAGGCGGCGGCCCAGGCCATCGCCGAGCGGATTCGCTGCCTGGCTGACAACGAAGAATAATTAATAGTCGGAGGAATCGCCAGGAAGCGGGTTAGCCATCGCCGGGAGGCGAGGTAGTGCGGGGCGAACTCAGGGATCCGTGGCTACCTTGGAGAGCGGTAAAAGGCCTTGGCCTTTAGTGTCTATCGGAGGTGTCGCCGGGAGGCGGATTAGTACGGGTACGCACCCAGAGATCCGTGGCTACCTTGGAGAGCGGCAAAAGGCCTTGGCCTTTAGTGTCTATCGGAGGTGTCGACGGGAGGCGGATTAGTACGGGTACGCACCCAGAGATCCGTGGCTACCTTGGAGAGCGGCAAAAGGCCTTGGCCTTTAGTGTCTATCGGAGGTGTCGCCGGGAGGCGGATTAGTACGGGTACGCACCCAGAGATCCGCATACTTGGCAAAAGTGGAGTGAGCCGAGAGCAGCGCCAGCAGCAGCCCCTGGCGCCCGTCCAGGAAGCCCGCCTTGAGCAGGTACATGCGCAGGAAGCAGCCGATGCCATGCACCACCCCCGCCCCCAGGCTACCGCGCTTGCCCCGGGCGGCCCGCTGTTCCGCCCAGGCCTGGGCATAGTGGGCCGACTTCTCCAGGTAGTGACGCAGGTCGCGGTAAGTGAAGTGCAGCAGATCGCCCGAGAGAGGCCTGACCGGCAACCCCTCGGGGTTCTCCAGCTTCTCGTGCACCAGGGCCTGGTTATAGCCGGCGCGGCCGCGGGGATAGAGGCGCGCCACCCGATCCGGATACCAGCCGGAGTGGCGGATAAAGTCGCCGAAACACCAGGAAAGCCGTGCCAGGGTATAGATCGCCGGGGTCTCCTCGGCCAGGGCGGCCTGGATGCTCCTGCGCAGTTCCGGGGTGACCCGCTCGTCGGCATCCACCATCAGGATCCAGTCGCTCTCCACCAGGGCCTCGGCGCGCCGGCGCTGGATACCGAAGCCTTGCCAGTCCGCCGCCACCGTCACCTTGCCAGTATAGCGGGCGGCAATCTCCCGGGTAGCGTCCTGGCTGCCGGCATCCAGCACCACGATCTCGTCGGCCCAGGTCAGGGTATCGAGACAGGCGGCGAGATGCTCGGCCTCGTTCTTGACGATCAGTACGGCGGCCAGGGACATAAGGCGATCCTGCGCTGAGGGAGGTGGGCGCCAGTGTAAGGGCGCCCCTCCCCCGCCGCAACGCTCCTCCGCCCTCCAGCCCGGCGGCGAAGCTTGGTAGTCTAGACCCCACACTCACCCTCAGGGCTATCGCCTCGATGTCCGGACTCCATCTACTAAGCCACCCCCTGCGCCATCCCCGCTGGTGGGCCCTGGGCTTCCTGGGCCTCTGCCTGGGTCATGCCCTGAGCGTGCTGCTGCCGATCCCCTGGTTCAGCCTGCTGCCTATCGCCGGCCTGTGGCTGGGCCTGGCCGCCAAGCTGGGCTGGGGGGCGCCCCGCCATGCCCGCTACCGGCGCGTCTGGCCCTGGTCGCTGCTGCCCCTGGCCCTCTGGTGGCTCTATCTCTATCTCTCCGATGGCTTCGGCAGCGTCGACCTGGGGGCGGTCTTCTTCCATCTCCAGGCGGGCATATCGGAGCATGGCGGCGCCGGGCGCATCACCGCGGCCGTCCTCTACACCCTGGCGGCGGCCCTGAGCCTGGTGGCCTTTACCTGGCTGATTCGCACCGACAAGCGCTGGCGGCTAGTGGAGAAGGTGTTGATGCTGGCCCTGGTGGCCGGCAACCCGCTGCTCTTCGGCCTGGGACAGCGGGGAGCGGCCATCGTGGTGGAGGAGGACGGGGCCTGGCTCGACCGCCGCTATCAGGAGCCCCACCTCCAGGGCCGTCCGGCGTCGCCGCCCAATCTGCTGCTGATCTACCTGGAGAGCATCGAACGCACCTATGCCGACCGGGAGCGCTTCGGCGATGCCTATGCCGACCTCGAGCACCTCGGCGAGCGGGGCACCGTCTTCGAAGGGGTGCGCCAGATCGACAATACCGGCTGGACCATGGCCGGGATGATCGCCAGCCAGTGCGGGGTACCGCTGATGCCCGCGGGCCTGCTGCATGATCGCCAGTTCGAGCCCCTGGAGGCCGTGGTTCCCGGTATCGACTGCCTGGGGGATCTACTGAGCAAGGAGGGCTATCGCCTCACCTACCTGGGAGGGGCCAGCACCAGCTTCGCCGGCAAGGGCCTCTTCTATGAGGGCCATGGCTTCGACCGGGCGCTGGGTCGCGAGGAGCTGGTCCCGCGCATGACGGACCCCGACTACCTCAATAGCTGGGGGCTCTACGACGATACCCTCTTCGACGTCGCCGTGGAGGAGATCGCCGACCTGGAGGCCGAGCCCGGTCCCTGGGGCCTGGTGGTGCTGACCCTGGGTGGCCATGCTCCCAATGGCTACCCGTCCCGGCGCTGTCGGGAGCGCCAGGGCGAGTTCGACGGCGTGGATATCCTCTACTCGGTGGAGTGCACCGCCTGGCTGACCCGCAACTTCCTGGAACGCCTGGAGGCACGGGGCCTGTTGGAGAACACCCTGGTGATGATCGCCAGCGATCACCTCACCATGCGTGTCTCGGCCTGGGATCAGCTGATTCTCGGCGAACGGGCCAACACCGTTATGCTGCTGGGACCAGGCGTCGGCGCACCCCCAGTCACGCGGGAGGCCTCGACCCTGGACCTCTATCCCACCCTGCTGGAGGCCATGGGCTTCGACCTTCCCCAGCACCGGGCCGGCCTGGGGGTCTCCCTGCTGGCTCCCACCCTCAACCTGGTCGAACGTCATGGGGCCGAGGAGATCAATCGTCGCCTGACGCAGGAACGCGCCCTGCAGCAACGCCTCTGGGAGGGGCTCACCCCCCAGCCCCGAGACGAGGGGAACCAAGACGATGACACTCCCCAGGGCGACGTCCAGGGCTCTGCGGAGCAGATCACCGAGACACCCCGGGACAAGCCCGAGGTGGAGTTCCCGCCCCTCTAGTCGACTCTCGAAGGGGCTGGGCCAGACTCGGCGAGCAGGGCGTCCAGCAGCCGCTCGGGGGCCATCCGGGTCAGGCAGTGGGTATGCCCCAGGGGACAGGTGCGCTGGAAGCAGGGCGAGCAGTCCAGCGACAGGGTATGAATCTCGGCGCTGCCGGTCAGCGGCGGCGTATAGGCCGGCGAGGAGGAGCCGTAGAGGGCATGCACCCGGGTACCCACCGCCGCCGCCACATGCATCAGGCCGGAGTCATTGGTCACCACCTGGCGGCAATCGGCGAGCAGGTCCACCGCATCCGCCAGCCGGGTCTTGCCGCACAGGTTATGGGCATGATCGAGTCCGGCGGCGATCGCCTCTCCGGCCTCCACGTCCTTGGGCCCACCCAGCACCCGCACCTCGAACCCACGGGCCACCAGCGCCTCGGCCAGGGTCCGGAAATGTTCCAGGGGCCACTGCTTGGCGGGGCCATACTCGGCGCCGGGCATCATGCCGATGGCGGGCCGCGACGACAGGCCCTGGACCAGGCGCAGCTCCACCAGATTGTCGGCATCCACCGCCAGCCGCGGCCGCGGGATCGGGATCGGGAAGTCCCCAGCGGCGGCCGCCTCGGCGGGCAGCCCCAGGGCCACGAAGCGCTTCACGGTCTGGTCCAGTACCGCCTTGTCGAGGTGCCGGCGGTCATTGAGCAGGCCATAGCGCTGCTCGCCGGTGAAACCGGTGCGCCGGGGAATGCGTGCCAGGAAGGGCACCAGGGCCGACTTCAGGGAACGCGGCAGGACGATGGCCTGGTCGTAGCGCCCCTTCAACCGGGCGGCCAGGGCCCGGCGCGTGCCCCAGCCGAACTGGCCATGTCCCACCTCCAGGCCATGGGCCTCGTCCACCTCGGCCATGCGTTCGAGAATCGGCAGCGACCAGGGCGGCGCCACCACGCCGATGCGGCAGCCGGGGTGACGCGCCTTGAGGGTCATGAACAGGCTCTGGGCCATCACCATGTCGCCGACCCAGGAGGGGCCGACCACCAGGATGCGTGGCCCCTCGGCGGCCTCGGGCCTAGCCATTCAGCCACTCCAGGTAGGCGCGCACGCCCTGGGCCACGCTCTTGAACTCGGCGTCGTAGCCGGCCTCCCGCAGCCGCGAGATATCGGCGCGGGTGTAGCTCTGGTAGCGCCCCTTGAGCTCCTCGGGGAAATCGATGTACTCGATCTTCCCGCGACCGTAGTAGTCGATCACCGCCTCGCCGATGGCCTTGAAGGGCTCGGCGCGGCCGCTGCCCAGGTTGAAGATGCCGGACCGCTCCGGGTGGTCGAGGAACCACAGGTTGACGTTGACCACGTCGCCCACATAGACGAAGTCGCGGCTCTGCATGCCCGCCTCATAGCCGTCCCAGGCACCGAACAGCTTGAGGTCCTGGCCGGCGCTCACCTGGGTGTGATGGTGATAGGCGACGCTGGCCATTTTGCCCTTGTGTTGCTCCCGGGGGCCATAGACATTGAAGTAGCGGAAGCCCACCACCTGACTGGTGAACTGATCCCAGCGGGCCCGCACGTACTGATCGAAGAGCAGCTTGGAGTAACCGTAGACGTTGAGGGGTTTCTCGTGCTCCGGCGCCTCCACGAACACCTCGCTGCCGCCATACGTAGCCGCCGAGGAGGCGTAGAGGAAGGGGATGCCGCGCTGCTGACAGAAGTGCAGCAGCACCTTGGAGTACTCGAAGTTGTTGTCGAGCATGAAGCGGCCGTCCCACTCGGTGGTGTCGGAGCAGGCCCCCTCGTGGAAGATCGCCTCGATGGTCGGCAGGGTCGCCGGCCCACCGTTGAGCTCCGCCTCGGCGCGGCGCCGGAAGTCCTCCTTGTCCAGGTAGTCGCCCAGGGTGCAGTCGGCCAGGTTGACGAACTTGGTGCCGTCGGAGAGGTCGTCCACCACCATCACGTCCTGGTGGCCGCGGGCATTCAGGGCCTTGACCAGATTCGAGCCGATAAAGCCGGCCCCGCCTGTTACTACGATCATCGCTTGCGTCCTCATGTCGTCCGGGCCGGCGCCGCGGACCGACTTGCCCGGGTGCCTATAACCGATTCCCCACTGATTGTATACTTGACGCCTTGTGAATTCATGGGCCAACCGGTGCTTCACCAATGACAGAGTCGACGCCTGACGCGAAAACCTTCCAGGGCCTGATCCTCGCCCTGCAGCAATACTGGGCCGAACAGGGCTGTGTGGTCATGCAGCCGCTGGATATGGAAGTCGGTGCCGGCACCTTTCACCCGGCCACCTTCCTGCGCTCCATCGGCCCCGAGACCTGGAACGCCGCCTATGTGCAGCCGTCCCGCCGCCCCACCGACGGCCGCTATGGCGAGAACCCCAACCGCCTGCAGCACTACTACCAGTTCCAGGTGGTGATGAAACCCTCCCCCAAGGACTTCCAGGAGCTCTACCTGGGCTCCCTGAAGCGCCTGGGCATCGACCCCCTGGTGCATGACATCCGCTTCGTGGAAGACAACTGGGAATCGCCGACCCTGGGTGCCTGGGGCCTGGGCTGGGAGATGTGGCTCAACGGCATGGAGGTGACCCAGTTCACCTACTTCCAGCAGGCCGGCGGCATCGAATGCTTCCCGGTCACCGGTGAGCTCACCTATGGCCTGGAGCGGATCGCCATGTACCTGCAGGACGTGGACAGCGTCTACGACCTGGTCTGGACCATCGCCCCGGACGGCTCCCGGATCACCTACGGCGATGTCTACCTGCAGAACGAGCGCGAGCAGTCCACCTACAACTTCGAGTATGCCGACGTACCGGCACTGTTCAATGCCTTCGACCACCAGGAGAAGGAGTGCGCCAAGCTGCTCGAGGCCGGCCTGCCGCTGCCCGCCTATGAGCAGGTGCTAAAGGCCTCCCACACCTTCAACCTGCTGGACGCCCGCCACGCCATCTCGGTCACCGAACGCCAGCGCTATATCCTGCGGGTGCGCACCATGGCCCGGGACGTGGCCCACGCCTACTACGACTCACGCAAGGCCGCCGGCTTCCCCATGGCCCCCGAGGCCCTGCGCCGTGAACTGCTGGCCGACGAACAGGGAGACGCTTGAGCATGGCATCCTCTACTTTCTTGCTGGAACTCGGTGTCGAGGAACTGCCTCCCGGTGCCATCGATAGCCTCGCCGACGCCCTGGCCGAGGGCCTGCGTCGTGGCCTGAGCGAGGCCGAGATCGGCTTCGGCGCCATCCGCGCCCACGCCACGCCCCGCCGCCTGGCGGTGGAGATTCGAGAGCTCGCCGACAAGCAGCCGGACCGCGAAGTCGAACGCCGCGGTCCGGCCCTGGCCGCCGCCTTCAAGGACGGCCAGCCCACCAGGGCCGCCGAGGGCTTCGCCCGCTCCTGTGGCGTCGGCGTCGACGAGCTGATCCACCTGGAGACCGACAAGGGCACCTGGCTCGGCTACCGGGAGCAGCAGCAGGGCGAGGCCACCACCGCCCTGCTGCCGGCCATCGCCGACAAGGCCATCGCCACCCTGCCGGTCCCCAAGAACATGCGCTGGGGCGCCTCGCGCATCGAGTTCTCGCGCCCGGTGCACTGGCTGGTGATGCTCTACGGTGACGCCGTGGTGGAGGCCGAGATCCTCGGCCTCACCGCCGGCCGCACCACCTATGGCCACCGCTTCCATGCCCCCGAGGCCATCGAACTGGCGCATGCCGACGGCTACCTGGCGACCCTGGAAGAGGCCTATGTGCTGGCCGACCGCCACAAGCGTCGCGAGCGTATCCGCGAGCAGGTGCTGGCCGAGGCGGAGTGCCAGGAGGCGGAGGCGGTGATCGACGAGGCGCTGCTCGACGAGGTCAGCGGCCTGGTGGAGTGGCCGGTGGCCCTGACCGGCAGCTTCGACGAGCGCTTCCTGGAGGTGCCGCCGGAGTGCCTGATCTCTTCCATGAAGGCCAACCAGAAGTACTTCCACCTGCTGGGTAGCGACGGCAGGCTCAAGCCGCTGTTTATCACCGTGGCCAATATCGAGAGCCGGGACCCCCAGCAGGTGATCGAAGGCAACGAGCGGGTGATCCGTCCACGCCTGGCCGACGCCGCCTTCTTCTATGACACCGACCGCAAGACGCCGCTGGCCGAGCGCCGTGACGGCCTGGCCAGCGTGGTCTTCCAGCAGCAGTTGGGCACCCTGGCCGACAAGGCCGATCGCTCCGCGGTGGTGGCCCGGCATATCGCCGAGCATATCGGCGGCGACCCCCTGCATGCCGAGCGCGCCGCCCAACTGGCCAAGTGCGACCTGGTCACCGAGATGGTGCTGGAGTTCCCCGAGCTGCAGGGCATCATGGGCTGCTACTACGCCCGCCAGGATGGCGAACCCGAAGCCGTGGCCCGAGCCCTCTACGAGCAGTACCTGCCGCGCAACGCCGGCGACGAGATCCCCCGGAGCCCGACCGGTCAGGCCGTGGCCCTGGCCGACCGCCTGGATACCCTGACCGGCATCTTCGGTATCGGCCAGCGTCCCACCGGCACCAAGGATCCCTTCGCCCTGCGTCGCGCCGCCATCGCCGTGCTCAATATCCTGGTCAAGGGCGAGCTGGATCTCGACCTGCGCGAGCTGTTGACCCTGGCGGTGGAGCAGCATCGCGAGCTGCCCAAGGCCGAGGGATTGGTGGATCTGGTGCTCGACTATATGCTCGAGCGCTTCCGTGCCTGGGCCCAGGACGAGGGCATGGCGGTGGAGAGCTACCTGGCGGTGCGTGCCCGCCCGGTCACCAAGCCCCTGGACTTCGCTCGCCGCATGCGTGCCGTGCACGGTTTCGCCGCCCGCGACGAGGCCGCCGCCCTGGCCGCCGCCAACAAGCGGGTCTCCAATATCCTCGCCAAGCAGGAGCATGACGGCAGCACCCGGGTGGATCCCGAGCTGCTCCAGGAAAGCGCGGAACAGGCCCTGCACCAGGCCCTCGCGGCCCGCCGCGAGGAAGTGGCCCCGCTGTTCCGGGCCGCCGACTACAGCGCCGCCCTGGATCGCCTGGCCGCCCTGCGCGAGCCGGTGGACACCTTCTTCGACGAGGTGATGGTCATGGCCGAGGAGCCGGCGGTGCGCAATAACCGCCTGGCCCTGCTCGCCGACCTCCAGGCACTCTTCCTGGAAGTGGCGGATATCGCCGAGCTCCAGCAGTAAGTCCCGCCCTTTCAGGGCAATAAGGGCCGGCGAGTCAGACTCGCCGGCCCTTTTCTATTCACTCCTCCACGCGGACGTTTCACGTGGAACATCACCGGCGCCGAGCCGACTTGGCAGCCGATGTTCCACGTGAAACACTCCCCACAACCCGACGACAGCAACGAGGACGCAACGCCCATGCCCTCCCCCGACCGCCTGGTCATCCTCGATCGCGATGGCGTGATCAACCAGGACTCCGATGCCTACGTGAAGTCCCTGGAGGAGTTCCACCCCTACCCCAGCGCCATCGCCGCCATCGGCCGCCTCTGCCAGGCCGGCTGGATGGTGGCGGTGGCCACCAATCAGTCGGGCATCGCCCGAGGCTACTATAACGAGGCCGCCCTGGGAGAGATGCATGCGGAGCTTCGGCGTCGAGTCGCCGAGGCCGGCGGGGAGCTGGCCCATATCGCCTACTGCCCCCATGGCCCCGACGACGACTGCGACTGCCGCAAGCCGCTGCCCGGCCTGCTCGAGCAGGTCCGCGACGCCCTGGGGCTGGAACACCTGGCGGGGAGCTGGATGGTGGGCGACAGCCTGAGAGACCTCCAGGCCGGGGAGACCCAGGGCTGTCGTAACGTGCTGGTCAGGACCGGCAAGGGCGAGCGCACCCTGGCCAAGCACCCGGAGCTCGCCGCCCGCGGCAGCGAGACACGCGTCTTCGACGACCTGGCCGGCTTCGTCGACTGGCTGCTGGCCGACCAGGCGCAATAGGCGGGAAGGTTGCCCAGACGAAATCGCCCCCATGGCCAGGCCATGGGGGCGATTTTTTTTACAGCTTCAAGCTTATGGCTCTCAGCTCCCAGCGCAGCCGGAATTACACATCCAGATTGGCGACCAGGGCATTACGCTCGATAAAGTCGCGGCGCGGCTCCACCTCGTCACCCATCAGGGTGTTGAACATCATATCGGCGGCCACCGCATCCTCGATGGAGACCCGCAGCATGCGCCGGGTATCCGGGTTCATGGTGGTATCCCACAGCTGGTCGGGGTTCATCTCCCCCAGCCCCTTGTAGCGCTGGATGGAGAAGCCGCGCTGGGCCTCCTTCATCAACCACTCCAGGGCCTCGTAGAAGGTCGTCACCGGCCGCTGACGCTCGCCGCGGGCCACATAGGCGCCCTCCTCCAGCAGGCCATCCAGGGTCTCGCCCAGGCCGGCCATGGCGCGGTAGTCGGCGCTGCCGAAGAAATCGTTGCCCCAGATGTAGTCGCTGGTCACCCCATGGGCGATCAACGATACCTTGGGCAGATAGAAGCCGCGCTCGCTATCCTCGTGGAGCTGGAAGACATAACGGGGCCCACCCTCGTAGGCCACCATGGCATCCATCTCCGCCTGCAGGCCATCGATCCAATGCTGCATGGTGCCGCGATCGCGGAGACTCTCGTCGCCATTCAGGGCGGCGGCATGCACCATCTTGCGCAGCACCTCGTCGGGATAGACCCGGGAGAGGCGATCGATGCGATTCATCACGTCGCGGTACTGCTTGACCAGCGACTCGAGCTGTTCGCCGGCGATGCCCGGGGCGTCGGCATTGACGTAGAGTCGGGCGCCATCCAGGGCGGTGGCGGTGAGGTAGTCGGTCAGCGCCTGCTCGTCCTTGAGGTAGGTCTCCTGCTTGCCGCGCTTGATCTTGTAGAGCGGCGGCTGGGCGATAAACACATGCCCCCGCTCGATCAGCTGCGACATCTGGCGGAAGAAGAAGGTCAGCAGCAGGGTACGGATATGCGAGCCGTCCACGTCCGCATCGGTCATGATGATGATGGAGTGGTAGCGCAGCTTGTCCGGATTGAACTCCTCCCGGCCGATACCACAGCCCAGGGCGGTAATCAGGGTGCCCACCTCCGCCGAGGAGAGCATCTTATCGAAGCGCGCCTTCTCCACGTTGAGGATCTTGCCCTTGAGCGGCAGGATCGCCTGGGTCCGGCGGTCACGCCCCTGCTTGGCGCTGCCACCGGCGGAGTCCCCCTCCACCAGATAGAGTTCGGAGAGGCTGGGATCCTTCTCCTGGCAATCCGCCAGCTTGCCCGGCAGGCCGGCGATATCCAGGGCCCCCTTGCGGCGGGTCATGTCACGGGCCTTGCGCGCGGCCTCCCGGGCCCGGGCGGCATCGAGCATCTTGTTGACCACCGCCTTGGCCTCGCTGGGGTGCTCGATCAGATACTCGGAGAGGAGCCGGCCCATCTCCTGCTCCACCGCGGTCTTCACCTCGGAGGAGACCAGCTTCTCCTTGGTCTGGGAGGAGAACTTGGGGTCCGGCACCTTCACCGAGATAATGGCGGTGAGTCCCTCACGGGCATCGTCACCGGAGGTATTCACCTTGGCCTTCTTGAGCAGCCCCTCGGCCTCGATATAGCCGTTGAGGGTCCGGGTCAGTGCCGCCCGGAAGCCCGCCAGGTGGGTACCGCCGTCACGCTGGGGAATGTTGTTGGTGTAGCAGAAGATGTTCTCGGCGAAGGTGTCGTTCCACTGCATCGCCACCTCGACACCGACCCCATCCTCGCGCTCCACATTGAAGTGGAACACCGAATTGAGGGTGCTCTTGTTGGTATTGAGGTGATTGACGAAGGCCCTGAGTCCGCCCTCGTAGTGGAACAGCTCCTCCTTGCCGCTACGCTCGTCGAGCAGGCGAATCGCCACCCCGGAGTTGAGGAAGGAGAGCTCGCGCAGTCGCTTGGCCAGGATATCGTAGTGGAACTCGATATTGGCGAAGGTCTCCGGCGAAGGGCGGAAGTGGACCCGGGTGCCGCTCTGCTCGGTCTTGCCCACCACGCCCAGGGGGGCCTCGGGCACGCCATGGCGATAGATCTGCTCATAAACCTGGCCGGCACGCCAGACGGTCAACTTGAGCTCCTCCGAGAGGGCGTTGACCACCGAGACCCCCACGCCGTGGAGGCCACCGGAGACCTTGTAGGAATTGTCGTCGAACTTGCCGCCGGCGTGCAGCACCGTCATGATCACTTCCGCCGCCGAGACTCCCTCCTCCTCGTGAATATCGGTGGGGATGCCGCGGCCATTATCGCTGACGGTGATCGATTCGTCCGGGTGAATCACCACCCGAATCTCGCTGCAGTGCCCCGCCAGTGCCTCATCGATGGAGTTGTCCACCAGCTCGAAGACCATGTGGTGCAGGCCCGTGCCATCGTCGGTGTCACCGATATACATGCCGGGGCGCTTGCGTACCGCATCCAGGCCCTTGAGAACCTTGATGCTCGATGAGTCGTAAGCCTGTTCGCTCATTGACTACTCCATCATGTGAAGTCTTTTCATTCCGTCGCCTGGAACTCGAGCCGGCCCTGTTTCACGTGAAACATGGCGACCGGGGTTTCCGGGCGCCAGTGCCCGGCGAGTGCCTGGGGTTCGACACTGGTGATGAATGCTTGACAGTCCAGACTCGACAGCCAGTGGCAGAACATCTCGCGATGGCCCGCATCCAGCTCGGCGGGCAGATCGTCGATCAAATAAAGGCAGGTGCGGCCGGTCATGGCCTCCAGCACCCGTCCCTGGGCCAGTTTCATGGCACTGACCACCAGCTTCTGCTGGCCGCGGGAGAGCACCTCCACCGCCGGACGCCGCTTCAGGCGAATGCGCAGGTCGGCCCGCTGGGGGCCCTGTTGGGTAAAGCCCATCTGGCGATCGGTGCCACGCCCCTGAAGCAGGACCTCGGCCAGGGGCCGACGCTTGTCCCAGCCTCGGGAGTAACGGAGCTCCAGATCCGGCAAGGGCAGCAACTCTCTCAGGGTCTCCTCGAAGACCGGCAGAAAGTCACCCATATAGGCCTGCCGTAACTCGTCCAGACGCTCGCTCCAGCGCACCAGCTCATGCTCCCAGCTATCCAGGGAGCGAGGATCGATTCTATCATGCCTGAGCAGGGCATTCCGATGTTTCAGGGCCCGCCGCACGCCCTTCCACACTTCCATAAAGCCGTGTTTCACGTGAAACACGCCCCAGTCGAGAAACTCCCGACGCGCCGCCGGCCCGCCTTCCAGCAGGCGGAAGGCATCGGGGTTGATCAACTGCAGGGGCAGGGCCTCGGCCAGTTGTGCCAGACGGGCGATGCGTTCGCCGCCCAGGCGCAGCTCCAGCTCACTGGCATCGCGCTGCCGGCGCACCCCCAGGGCGAGATCGCCCCCCAGGCGCGCATGCAGGGTCAGGGCGGGCTGGTCGTGGGCAATGGCATGGCGAAGCTGCTGGGTGCGGAAGGAGCGCCCCATGCCCAGCACATGAATCCCCTCCAGCAGGCTGGACTTGCCGCTGCCGTTGGGGCCGAGGATCAGGTTGATCCCCGGCTGCGGACGCATCTCGAGGGGCTCGAGGTTGCGCAGACCGCTGAAGGCGAGACGCTCGATGGCCATCGCCGGTGCTCAGCGACGCCGAGTCATGACAAAAAACACATTAATATCAATCAATTATAGCCGCATCGGCATAACCACATACATGGCATCGCCGCCGCCGGGCTGCTCCATCAGGGCGCTGCTGTTGGGGTCGGAAAGGGTCATCTGCACCCGGTCGTCGTCGACGGTGTTGAGCACGTCGATCAGGTAGCCGACGTTGAAGCCGATCTCCAGGCTGTTGCCGCTGTACTCCACGGCGACATTCTCCTCGGCCTCCTCCTGCTCCGGGTTGTTGGCCATCACCCGCAGGTTGCCCTCCTCCAGCAGCAGCCGCACGCCGCGGTACTTCTCGTTGGAGAGGATGGAGGTCCGCGACAACACCTGCCGCAGCTCGGCGCGGTCGGCCAGGAAGACCTTGTCGCCGCCCCGCGGCACTACCCGCTCATAGTCCGGGAACTTGCCGTCCACCAGCTTGGAGGTGAAGGTAAAGTCGCCGGTATGGGCCCGCACATGGCTGGCCCCCAGGGTCAGGGTGACCGGCTCGTCGCTGCCATCCAGCAGGCGCACCAGCTCCAGCACCCCCTTGCGTGGCACGATCAGCTTGTGGGCCGGCGAGACCTGGATATCGGCGGGCCGCGAGCAGACCGCCAGGCGGTGACCGTCGGTGGCCACGGTGCGCACCAGGTTGTCGCGCAGCTCCAGCAGCATGCCGTTGAGGTAGTAACGCACGTCCTGCTGAGCCATGGCGAAGGCGGTGGCATCGATCAGTTGCTTGAGCGTGCCCCGCGGCAGGCTCAGCTCGGTGTTGCCCTGCCCTTCCTCGATGCTCGGGAACTCCGCCACCGGCAGGGTGGAGAGGGTAAAGCGCGAGCGACCGCTGCGCAGTACCGCCCGCCCCTCCTCCAGGGCGAAGTGCAGCTCGGCCTGGTCCGGTAACGACTTGCAGATGTCCATCAGCTTGCGGGCCGGCACGGTGGCCGCACCGGGCGCCTCCACCAGGGAAGCGGCGGTTCGCCCGATCAGCTCGACCTCCAGGTCGGTGCCGGTCAGGGCCACCTGCTGCGCCTCGTCTACCTGGATCAACACATTGGACAGCACCGGCAGGGTCTGGCGACGCTCCACGACGCCAGCGACCAGGGCCAGCGGACGCAGCAGGGCTTCGCGGGAGATGGAAAATTTCATGGGGGCTCCACTTGTCCTGGGATTGATAGCGGCCAATCATCGCGCCTTGCCTGGCGCCTGGCCTCAACTGGTCAGCAAACGCAGTAGGTTCTTGTAGTCCTCGCGGATATCCGCGCTCTCTTCCTGCAACGACTGCACCTTGCGGCAGGCATGCAGCACCGTGGTGTGATCGCGCCCGCCGAAGGCGTCACCGATTTCCGGCAGGCTATGGTTGGTCAGTTCCTTGGCCAGCGCCATGGCGATCTGTCGCGGCCGGGCCACCGAGCGGGAGCGCCGCTTGGAGAGCAGGTCGGCCAGCTTGATCTTGTAGTACTCGGCCACGGTGCGCTGAATATTGTCGACCCCCACCTGCTTGTCCTGCAGGGCCAACAGGTCCTTCAGCGACTCGCGGATAAAGTCCTGGGTGATGGTCTTGCCCATGAAGTGGGAGTCGGCGATCACCTTCTTCAGGGCGCCCTCCAGCTCACGCACATTGGAGCGGATCTTCTGGGCAATAAAGAAGGCCGCGTCATGGGGCAGCTCGACCTTGGCCTGGTCGGCCTTCTTCATCAGGATCGCTACCCGGGTCTCCAGCTCCGGCGGCTCAATGGCCACCGTCAGCCCCCAGCCGAAGCGCGACTTGAGGCGCTCCTCGACGCCGCTGATCTCCTTGGGGTAGCGATCCGAGGTGAGGATCATCTGCTGCCCCCCCTCGAGCAGGGCATTGAAGGTATGGAAGAACTCCTCCTGGGAGCGCTCCTTGCCGGCGAAGAACTGAATATCATCGATCAGCAGGGCGTCGACGCTGCGGTAGAAGCGCTTGAAGTCGTTGATGGCATTGAGCTGCAGTGCCTTGACCATATCCGCCACGAAGCGCTCGGAGTGCAGGTAGACCACCTTGGCATTCTCGCGCCGCCCGGCCAGGGCATTGCCCACCGCATGCATCAGGTGGGTCTTGCCCAGGCCCACGCCGCCATACAGGAACAGCGGGTTATAGGCGCCGCCGGGGTTCTCGGAGACCTGCCGGGAGGCGGCCCGGGCCAGCTGGTTCGACTTGCCCTCGACGAAGGTCTCGAAGGTGAAGTTGGGATTGAGGCCGCTGGAGTGCTTGAGGCTGCCTTCCACCTGCACCTGGCGCTCGCCGCGACGCGGGGCGCTCTCCTCGAGGGCCTCGATCTCCTTCTCGTCGGCATAGTCATCGCCGCGGGGCGGGGTCTGTACCGCCGGGGCGCTGGGCCGGCGCGGCGTGGCCGAGACCGGCGCACCCAGGTTGCGGGGCTGCGGGTTGGGCACGCTGCCACGGCTGCCCACCGTGAGGCTCACCTTGGGCGGCTTGCCCGAGGCCAGCTCACGCAGCAGTTCATTGATGCGCTTGATGTACTTGTCGCTGACCCAATCACGCACGAAGCGGTTGGGAGCCAGCAGGCGCAGCTCATTGGACTCGCCTTCCTCCGCCTGCAGGGGACGAATCCAGGTATTGAACTGCTGAGAGTTCAGCTCGTCCTGCAGGTAATCCAGACACTGTTGCCAAAGAGCGACGGACAC